>JBDNGP010000174.1:0-8874 GCA_041689265.1 Verrucomicrobiota bacterium | reverse complement strand
TCGGGATGTATTCGTCCAGGGTTTCTTTGCTCATCGTGGCGGGCATTCGCCACGGTGTCCGCTATTATGAGGCAATGGAACCCATCCGCTCTTTCCCGAGATCCCGCTTCGGTGTCCTCTTCAATGAGGCAACACGGCCCGAATTACGCTTGCAAATTACCCTTGCCAATCCTGCTTTGACTGCTAGTTTCTGCGCCCTTTGCGACTATGAAAGCCGACATTCATCCGAATTATGTTGATGCAGAGATCCGTTGCGCCTGCGGCAACGTGGTCAAGACCAAGTCTACCAAACAGACCGTCCTGATCGGCATCTGCAACGCCTGCCATCCTTTTTACACGGGCCAGCAGCGCTTCGTGGACACCGCCGGTCGGGTCGACAAGTTTGAGCAGCGCCTCGCCAAGACCAAGGCCAAGCAGGAAGAACTGGCCGCCAAGCAGGCGTCCAAGAAAAAGAAGTAGCTCTCCCCAAACGCCCGCAGAGTTTCGTCGTCAGACCTCTGCGGGCGTTTTGTTTTTACGTCCATGGATTTCAAAGAGGCCATCGGCAAGTTGGAACGGCGCCATGCCGAGGTCGAAAACTCGCTCGCAAATCCGGGCGTGTTCAACGACCAGAAAAAATCTCAGGAGCTCACCCGCGAATACTCGCGCCTGAAGGACCTTGTGTCCTCCGGCCGGAAGTATCAGAAAGCGTTTCAGGAGCTGGCCGACAACCGCGAACTGGCCGCGGGCGAGCCCTCCGATTCCGAGATGGGCGCGATGGCCCGCGAGGAGATCGAGCGACTGGAGCCCGAAGTCAAACACCTCGAACTGGTCATCCAGGAAGGACTGCTCCCCGCCGATCCGACCGACAGCCGTAATACCATCATTGAAATCCGCGCGGGTGCGGGAGGGCTTGAGTCGGCGTTATTCGCCGCGGATTTGTACCGGATGTACACCCGTTACGCGGAAACCAGGGGATGGAAGATCGACAACATGTCATCCAGCCCGTCCGATCTGGGCGGCTTTCGGGAGATCATTTTCCAGGTCAACGGCGACAACGTTTACAAACGGCTCAAGTTTGAAAGCGGCGTGCACCGCGTACAACGCGTACCCACGACCGAGGCTTCCGGTCGCATTCACACGAGCACCGCGACCGTCGCCGTGTTGCCCGAAGCCGAGGAAGTTGACGTGGAAATTGATCCTGACGATCTGGAGATCAACGTCTGCCGCGCCGGCGGACACGGCGGACAGGGTGTCAACACGACGGATTCCGCCGTACGCATTTTTCACAAGCCGTCCGGAATCGATGTGCGTTGTCAGGACGAGCGTTCCCAGATCAAGAACCGCGCAAAGGCGATGAAGGTGTTGCTTGCGCGATTGCTGGAACGCAAGGTTGCCGAGGAAAAAGCGAAGTACGACGCGCACCGCAGCAAGCAAGTCGGCACCGGTGAACGGAATGAAAAGATCCGCACCTATAATTTCCCCCAAAACCGCGTCACAGATCACCGGATCGAACTAAGCCTCTACAACCTGCCTTCGGTGATCGAGGGAGAATTGGATAATCTAATTGAACCGCTGTTGACCAACGACATTGAGTCGCGGTTGGAGGCACTTACGAAATAATGGAATACCAAGGACTGATCTTCGACTGTGACGGAACGTTGGCGGACACGATGCCGCTGCATTGGAAAGCCTGGCAACTCATCACCCGCAAGTATGAGCTCCATTTTCCTGAAGATCGATTTTACGCGATGGGCGGCGTTCCTTCGCGGGATATTCTCCGGATGCTGAGCGAGGAACAGAGCAAATCGCTGGACCCGATGGCCGCATCGCACGAAAAGGAATCCGCGTACCTGGGAACGCTTCATCTGGTTGGGCCCATCCACGCCGTCGTTGAGATTGCGAAGGCGAATCACGGCAAGGTGCCGATGGCCGTGGCGTCAGGAGGGACCCGGCCCGTTATTGAAAAGGTGCTGGTTCATCTTGGCATTCGCGACCTGTTCACCGACATCGTGACCAGTGAGGATGTGACCAACCAAAAACCGGCCCCCGACATCTTTCTGGAAGCGGCCCGCCGGATCGGCGTCAAGCCGGAGCTCTGCCGTGCATTTGAAGACACCGATCTGGGGATGCAGGCGATTCGCGCCGCCGGAATGGACGCCGTCGACGTACGGAATCTGCGCGAAGCGGATCTGCCAAAAAACAATTGATCACAGCCCCTTCGGGAATTTAACCGACCGCTCCGGTCTCCAGCAAATGATGGTCAAAATGCTCCTTCCGTTTTCGATCGTGGGTCGGGTTCTTCGGCTCGCTGCAACGATCAGCCTGTTTTCACTGATGGCAAATTGTTCAGCGATTGCGCAACCGGCCGAGGATGCGGAAACGCTGTGGTCGACCATTCGCATCACGGACAAACCGCCGGTCCCGCCCGCCGAATGGCTGGAGGACGCACCGACTAAAGAGGACGTTGCAAAATACGATCAAGCCGCGGCCGCCGCTTCCGTGAAACTCGCGACGATGTGCGAGAATTTCGCCGAAAAATTTCCCGAAGACCCACGCGCAGGGCAGGCACGTTTTCGTGCGTTGATCGCGTTGAAACTGGCCGAGAAGCTGGGCGATGATTCTGTTCAGGAACGTTTCGAGGCGTTGAAAACGAAACTGCCACCGCCGTCCGCCGAGATTGATTTTGTGCTCGCCGCAGCCTACGCGATGCACTTGTCCGAACTGCTGGACTACGAGGTGAACGGCGTCGATCTCGACGTTTTTTCCAAGGAAATCGAACCCTTGAGGAACCGTTTTCCGGACCAGTTTGACACCGGCCGGATGTTGTTCCAGCTCGGGCAACTTCAGGTGTCCGCCGGGCAACTTGAGCCAGGGAAAGCCACTTTGAAACGGGTCGTTGAATCCGGCGCGGACGAGGATTTTAAGGAGGTCGCCCGGGCCATGCAGGCTCAGGCGGATCGCATCGGCAAACCGCTTGAGCTGGAGTTCACCGATCTGAAGGGAAACAAGGTTTCGCTGGAGAACTATCGGGGTCGCGTGGTGATGGTGGATTTTTGGGCGATGTGGTGCGGACCGTGCGTCCGGGCGCTGCCCAAGCTGAAGTCGCTCCATAAGAAGCTCGGCGGCGAACAGTTCGAAATCCTGGGCATTAACTTTGACGGCGACCCGAAGGCGCTCGCTGAATTTGTAGAAAAACAGAAAATGAACTGGCCGCAGTATCCGGGCGGCGAGCCGGGTAAAAATGAACTGGGCGACGCGTTCAATATCTACCAGTGGCCGACCGTCTGGCTGGTCGACAAACGGGGCGTGCTCCGGGACATAAGTGGGGAAACGGACACGGAAAAGAAGATCGGCCGGCTTTTGAATGAGCGTTTTTGACGTTTGCGTTCGTCTGAAATTAGCGGTGAACTTGCAGAACAAAATGAAATCACTTTTCGCTAGGAAAAATTGGAGCCGCTGGATCGTCAGCGTCGCGTTGATCGCGGTCGTGTCGCTGATGTTCGTCAGAACCACCGCCGCCGAGGACAAGCCCGTCGCCGACAAGGCGTGGAGCACCTTCGAGCGCGCGCGCCAGCCCGCGCCGCCACCGAAGGAATGGTATACCAAGGAACCGACCGAGGATGAGATCGCCGCGCACTACGCCAAGCAGGCTGTCCGCGCGACCGAAGCGGCCGACATGGCGAAGGCGTTTTACCAAGATTACCCCAAGGACGAGCGCGCCCAACAGGCGAGGTTGTTCGAATACCAACTGCTCGGCGCCGTGATGCAGCTGGGAGACGACTCAGTTGCCGCCCGTGTTCGCGAAGTGGAAACCCAGCTCATCAACGACAAATCGATTCCCGAGGAGGAACGCGTCGCTCTGATGTTGATGGCCGCCCGCAACATTGTGCAGAACGCGACCAAGGAGACGTTGAAAGACGCTCTGGGCGAATCCAGTCAGGCGATCCTCAAGATCATGGACCAGTTTCCCGACAACCCGGGCCCCGTCCAGCTGCTGCTTCAGATCGCGGACATCCAGATGAACGTGGGTGACGACGTGAAAGCGGCGAAGCTGTTTCAGCGGATCATCGACGGGCCGTATCCGGACGAACTCAAACAGGCCGCGCGCGCCAAAATGGCCACCTTCGATCAGCTTGGAAAACCACCGGAGATCGCCTTCACCTCCGTCGACGGGCGCGAGATCAACATCGCGGATCTGAAGGGCCAGGTCGTGCTGATCGATTTTTGGGCGACGTGGTGTGGTCCCTGCATGGCGGGTCTCCCCGAGCTGCTGGAGACCTATGAAAAATTCCACCCGCAGGGTTTTGAAATCTTGGGAATCAACATGGATCAGGACGTCAAATCTCTGGAAAAGACAGTGAAGGAGAACGACATGAAATGGCCGCAGTTCTTCGACTCCGAGAACGACAACAATCGCATCGCGATAAAATACCAGATCGCTGCCATCCCGACGCTCTGGCTGGTCGGAAAAGACGGCAACCTGCGCTACCTGAACGCGCGCGCGGATCTGGCCGGCAAGATCGAGAAGCTCCTGGCTGAGTAACCGCACGATACATTTTCGTCGGAGTGGGTCTCACCTTCACCGGAATCAACCGGTCGAACGCATTCATTTTCCATCCGTATGAACCTGCGTCCATCGGTGGTTTGGTTCCCGATCCAGGATTTGCCTTCCCCTGCTCGAGTTCTTTTCTAGAATGACGACCATGTGGAAAGGGAAGACTGTCGGGCTGAGTGTCATCCTGCTCGGATCACTGCTGATCTCCGGCGCGTGGTTGTTCGCGGCGTCAGACCAAGCGTCCATCGGGGCGAAGCTTGACGAATACCGAGGCGTTGCCGTTTACAGCAACGGACTGATCTACTCCAAGTCGCACGGAAAACACTACGGCGATGACGGGTATTACTACGGGCAAAAATGGCAGTGCGTGGAGTTCGTCAAAAGGTTCCTTCATCAGGCGTACCAACACGAAATGCCGGACGTCTGGGGGCACGCAAAGAATTTCTTCGACGAATCAGTTCCGCAGGGCGAGCTGAACGCCGCACGCGGCCTGCTCCAGTTTCAAAACGGTGGTGGCGTTTATCCGAAGACCGGCGATCTGGTCGTGTTCACCAACGGCAGTTTCGGACATGTCGCGATCATCTGCGGCGTCACCACCAACGACGTCGAAATCATTCAGCAGAACGTCATCGGTTATCCGCGCCAGAAACTTCCGCTGAAATGGACCCCGAAGTCGTTCATCGTGGGGGACACCTACCAGCCGACCGGCTGGTTGCGCGTTCCGAAACAGTGATGGCAGTGACGGGGCGGTTGATGCGTCCGAAAGAAGAAGCCCGCCAGATGTTGGGAACTGTTCAATCACCGTCGACCGGGCCGAAGATATCATTCAGATCGCAGTTCAACCGTTTGAGGAGATGTTCCAACGTGTTGAGTGTGACATTCTGCTCGCCCATTTCCATCCGATGAAGGGACGAGACGGAAATCCCCAGCTTTCGCACGAACACGGTGTAGGTCATGTCGCCCCGCCTCCGGCGAAGGAATTGACCAAGCTTCGATTGCAGGGCGCGAGCCACGCCGGGATCGTGCGTGACGCCATTTTCCACATGTGGGAATAAGTGCTTGCCTTCGATTCCCCTCTTGGTCAGGCCCCGCACCGTAGTTGGAGACAGGGCAATCGGAGGTGTGCCGCCCCGTCAGAGAAACAGAAGCCAAAACAACCCGAACCACAGGAACCCATGAAAAATCACATCATGCCGGTTCCCTCAAGCTTGTATCCGAGGGGAATCCATTCGTTCAAAGTCCACGTTGTCCTGCTGACCGTTCTGGCGGCGGGAATCGCCAATGTTCCCGCGCAAGACGGGCCGCCGATACCACCCGTTTTGCCGCCCACGCAACCTCCCCGCGAACCGACTCCGGAGGAACTGGAAGCGCAGCGGAAAGCTCAGGAGGCGCATTGGCAGAAGAACCTTGAACGCTTCACTCCGTGGCTCCATGAATCGGATGCGAAGAAGGAGGCGGAGTTTGCGGAAGCGGATCTCCTGCGTCGCACGCGGCTGCTGTCCGAGGCGGCGCTGGACTCGGAGAAAGTGCATGCCCGGCAGGCGGTAGTGAACGAGCGCGCCCGTGCCGCCGGAATTCGACTGAAGAAGGACGGTTATCAGGATGGAGTGGACGTGATCCTCATCGGCGACCGTCTGGAAACGGTTCAGGGTCTGGGGCTGGACGCCGCGAAGACGATCCAGGCGAACAAGCTCTGGCCGACCGGCGGCTCGGGCTACGGTCTCACGGGATCGGGCGTGACCGTGGGCATGTGGGACACCAGTCAGGTCAGGACAACCCATGTCGAGTTTGCCGGTGCGAGCATTCCCCGGGTTGCCAATGTCGATTCCGGCATGGCCTCTCCGGACAATCATTCGACCACCGTCGCGGGCGCGATCATTTCCGCCGGTGCCATCGATGCGAGTTCCATCGGGACGGCCTATCAGGCGGAACTTAGAGCATATGATAGTTTCAATGATGCCAATGAAGTAAAGACGGAAGCCAACGGTGCATTCGCCATCAAGACGTCCAGTCATGCTTACGGGATACGCAGTGGGTGGGAACATCTTGGCCTCACCAATTACCTCTGGCGCGGAAACCTCAACGAGTGGGAGGATTACAAGTTTGGTTTTTACACCACGAATTCGGCCGCAATGGACAAAACGATCTATGATTCAGGTTATGTGCTGCCCGTTTGGGCGGCGGGAAACGACCTGAGCGTGTACGGTCCGGAACCCAATATTACAGGACATAAACACCTGTTCGGCGGTACAAACATCTATTCTGATCCCCATACCAAAACGAATTATTGGGACTGCCTCCAAGCGCATTCCTCCGCCAAGAACATTCTGACGGTGGGATCGGTGGTGCCGCTGGTCAACGGGTATCAGGGTTCCAACAGCGTGATTGCCGGTGTCTTCACCGCATTTGGTCCGACGGATGATTTCCGGATCAAACCCGATCTGGTCTCGAATGGTGAGAGTGTGTTCTCCACCAAGGAAACCGGTGACACCGCCTACGGGACCTACAGCGGCACCAGCATGGCTGCACCCTCTGTGGCCGGGGCGTTGGCGCTGCTCTACGAACGCTACTACCAGTCCCACCGCGCCGTGAAGCGGATGCTGGCCTCCACCCTGAAGGCGCTGGCTATCCACACGGCGGACGAGGCCGGTGATGCCGCCGGTCCGGACTACAAGTTCGGCTGGGGCCTCTTCAACGCGCTGGCCTCCGCGATCCTGCTCGACGCCAACACCACCAACGTGGTCGCAGGGACTCTGAGTGCCAACCCGAACATCCGGGAAGTGCAGGTGTTCAATGCGGGCCCCACCAGCCTCTACTTCTACCCCAAGGGAACGGAGCCGGTGAAGGTGACCATCGTCTGGTCCGATCCGCCGGGGACCAACTCCTATCCCCAGCTCGACCTGCGTTATCCCCAGTTGGTAAACGACATCGATCTCCGGGTGACCAGCGGCAGCCAGAGCTGGTTTCCCTGGGTGTTGAACGGGAACAGTCCCCACCTCGCCGCAGCCACCAACGTCAACCATCTGGACAACGTCGAGCAGGTGATCATCAACAACCCCTCGACCAACCTGCACACGATACTATTGAGCCATACCGGCGACATCCGGGACGCGGCGGGCGGGAACCTCACCAACCAGTGGGTCTCCGTCATCATCACCGGTCTGCAAACCGTTCCCAAACCGCAGCCGGTCATTCTGGACTTCGGATCGGTGGGAGCCACCAACGCGGCAATCCTCTGGTCCGCCGTTCCCGGTCTGGCCTACCGCATCCAGCACATCGACGAAGTGACCGCGTCGGACTGGACGGACGAGGGCGCACCCTACACGGCGACCACCAACAACGTGGCCGCGACCGTGACCTACACAAACGCCAACGCGCAGCGATTCTATCGGGTGATCACCGACAACTGAAGATCGACCGATGGACCCCGTCCCTACGGGCACCCGCCGTCCCGGAGGACGGCGGGATGCGGGGGAGCCCCGAACATGCTACTTTCACGGATCATGACCAAACGAATCCTTCCGCTTCTGGCCCTCGCGCTCATTGGCTGCACCGCACCAACAAACTCCATTGCCCAGGGCACAGTCGTCTATCACAACGAGGGGGACATCCGGATATTTTCCGACGGAGGATTTCGAACCGAAGATGATTTGGACCTCGATGGCAACGGGACCGTGGACTTCAAGCTGGTGGCGCAGTTTGGGTTCTGGATGGAGCCGGCTGGAGTGAATGAAACCATCGCCACCCGGCTTGGGGGGGGCGATCTCACGCGGTATGTCAATCCACTGGCTGAAGGCGTTGCAATCTCATCTACCGCTCTCGCACCTGCGGAATGGATCGGAGCCGAGGAGTTCTTTTTCCCGCAAGGCGGAAGCGCAATTATCTATCCTTTTTTTCACGGTCGCTCCACATCCGGCACATCTGGCCCGTGGCGGGACGGAGTGGACGCATATATCGGAGTGAGTTTCCTGATTGATGACGAGACTCATTACGGTTGGATCAATCTGGAAATTCCAGACACCTTTCCCTTCGTATTGCTCAATGGCGGAATAATCAAGGACTGGGCCTACAACACGGTTCCTGGCGAAATGATCCTCGCCGGTCAGGTGCCCGAGCCCTCGACGTGGGCGTTGCTCATCGGGGGTGGTGCAGTCCTTTTCTGGCGGTGTCGTCGTCGGTAGGTTATGTGTTTCCGAGTTTCTCTTTGGGCAACCCCGCCAGCTTGGTGGCTCCTGTAACTCACACACCTGACGTCTCCTTTCAGAACGGGCCGGCGGGTAACCGGACAACCACAGCAGCGGAGTCTCGACAAGCGTCATTCTGGTAATTATCGTCGG
>JBDNGP010000173.1:0-31282 GCA_041689265.1 Verrucomicrobiota bacterium | reverse complement strand
GATGCACCTCTTCGCCATCAGCGGGCTCCACGTCGCGCTCATCGCAGGAATCCTGATCGCGCTCCTCCGGTTCGTGCGGATCAGCCGGGCGTGGAGCGGGATGATCGTGATTCCGATGCTCTGGTTCTTCACGGCGGCGACCGGCTGGCAGGCTTCGGCGATCCGGTCCTCCATCATGATGAGCGTGATCCTGTTCGCGTGGGGTCTGCGCCGTCCCACCGATCTGATCAACACGCTCAGCGCCGCCGCGTTGATTATTCTTTTGTGGGATCCGAAGCAGCTGTTTCAGGCGGGCTTTCAACTGTCGTTCGCCGTCGTGGGCACCATCGCCCTCACGCTACCGATGATTGAAAAATGCCGTCAAACCATCCCGATGGCTGATCCGTTTCTACCGGTTCAACTTCGTCCAAAATGGAAACAATGGCTCGATCAGCTCCTCAATTTCGGCGTCACCGCGTTCCTCATTTCACTTGCAGCCTGGCTCGGCTCGCTGCCGTTGATCATGTACTACTTCAACCTGCTGACACCGGTCAGTCTGCTGGCAAACGTAATCGTGGTGCAACTGGCGGCGCTCGCCCTGGCCTCCGCGTCCGGTTGCCTGATCTGCGCTCCACTCGTGCCGGTCTTCGCCGAACTCTTCAATCACAGCGCCTGGTTTTTCATGACCCTCATGATCCGCGTCAGCGAATGGTTCAGCGAACTTCCGCTCGCGTGGTCCTACACGAAGGCCCCGCCGTTGCCGGTAATCGTTTGCTATTACATCGGCCTAATCACATTGCTGACCTCGCCCGACTGGCTGCCCCGTTCGGCCCGGAGACTGACTACCGCCATTTCTGGAGCAATCATCGCCGTGATGTTGTGGAGCCAAAATCACGCGGGCCCGCAATTGACGCTGCTACCTCTGCGCGGCGGGTTGAGTGTGTTTGTGGAGAACCTTGATGATGAAAACTGGCTGATCGACTGTGGCGACGCGATGAACTACGAGTACCGGACACGCGAGTTTCTCAAGACACGCGGCGTGAACCGCATCGATAATTTCTTCGCCACTCACGCTGACGTCCGGCATCTGGGAGCCGCCACCAATCTGATCGCGGAATTCCGTCCGGAACATATTTTTCTGAACCCGATCGCACGGACATCGGGCAGCTATCGCGCAATGGCCGATTTCATCGAAGCACGCCACCTGAAAAGCGAACTGATCCAATCCGGCGAGGTGATCGGCCCCTGGCTTGTTCTTCACCCGGCGGCGGATGATCGTTTCGGCAAGGCCGACGCCGGTGCCCTCGTGATGTTGTTGCACTTCGGCGACGAGACAATCCTGCTGTGCGGCGATTTGAATTCAGAAGGACAACAAACCCTCGTGGACCGCCATCCGAAGTTGAACGCCGACACCGTCGTCATCAGCCCCAACAGCGACGGTCGCCCGGTCCACCCAGAGTGGCTCGCGCAACTCCGACCCAAAACAGTCATCATCGCCGACTCGATCTCCCCGGCCGCCGAGCGGGCCGCCGATGCGTACACCGCCCGACTGTGCGATTCCTTCGACACCGTTCGGATCCTGAGTCGCGAAGGAACACTTTCACTGAAGCTCAAGCCTGCGAAATAGCGGAAGGGCCTCCGATCACCACGCGTGCCGCACCGCCGCCGGTTCAGACCTTCACCCAGCCCTTGTTTCGGCTGCTCTTGAGAATCGCTTCGCAGAGCTCGACTTCGTGATGGCCATCGGCGGCGGTGGCGAAGAGCACCGGGGATTTCTTCCCGCTGGCAATGTGCTCGTACACGGCGCGACAATGCATCTTGTGACTGTCCGGAAAACCTTCCGGATGACCGCCTGGGTAATCGGTGAAGCCGGCGACGTCCTCGCTGAACCCGGCGGTGCCGCGTTGCAAAATCTGGTTCGGCTCATCGCGTCGCCCATGAATGATTTCATTCGGTTGCTGGAGATCCCATTGCACGCTGCCCTTTGTTCCATAGATGCCGAGATACAAACTGCACTTCCACCCGGATGCCACCTGTGAGATCGACGCATTCGCGTGAACACCGCTGGCATGACCGTGCTTCGCCTTGCCGAATTTCAGCAGCACGCTTCCGAAATCCTCGGTGTCCACCTTGTAGGGCACCATCGTCTTGGGATCGATCTTCGCGAATGTCTGCACCTCGACTTTGGGACGGTAACGATTCTTGTGAAACGTCTCGATGTGCGCGAACACATCGGTCGCCTTCGATCCGAGAATGAACGACACGGCATCGATCCAGTGCGTGCCGATGTCGCCGATGGCGCGGAGTTTGCCCCCTTCGCTCGCGAGTAACCGCCAGTTGTAATCAGTCGGCAGCTGGAGCCAGTCCTGAAAGAAATGGCCCTGCACGTGCATGATCTGACCCAAATCACCACGCTCCACCATTTTGCGCATTTGCAACATGGCGGGAAAGAACCGGCACATGTAGTTCACGGCAAAGACCGGCCCGCGTTTGCCCGCCTTCTTCACCGCGTTGGCGACCTTCACCGTTTCCTTCGACGTCATGCCCAGCGGTTTTTCGCACACGACGTGTTTCCCGGCGGCGAGGGCGGCGAGAGCTTGTTCCACATGCGCCTTGTTCGGCGACGTGATGTGCACGACATCGACGTTGGGCGAGCGATACATCGCAGCGTAATCGTAGTCGCCGTAGACCTCGGGAACACCCCATTTCGCAGCGGTGGCTTTGGCGTTCTTGGTAGACCCGCAGATCGCGGTGACCTGCACACCGAGACGTTTGAGGGCTTCAATGTGAACCGGACCGATGAACCCGGTGCCAATCACACCGGCGCGAAGTTGATGAAGTGGGGTGGACATTCTTGGGAGATTAAGAGTTTCCGACGCCGAAGAACATTCGAAAATACTGATTCCGAAAACTTCAAGCCGCTCCGATCTCCGAATGTTTGGCTCTTCTGATCGATATTCTTGCAGTTGCGCATTTGAGTTCAACACTCTTATCAACCTGGCCAAATCGGTCGTGCATTGGGAATTGAAGGAGAACTACAATGAGCAACATGAAATCGATTCAACCTCTGCGAGACAAACGGGATTGAGTGGAATACGAGAAAAAGGGGGAACCGTGTCAATGGATTGGACCGACACGTTCGAGGCCCCGTTGAAGTTTGCAAAACGGGGGGCTCATAACGGGGGTGCCAGCACGATGCGGAATCCGATGTCGCTGCAGCGGTTGTCGGGGCCGTAGCTATCGCGATTGGCAGATCGGTTGAACGAGGTGTCGTACAGCCACGAACCGCCGCGCGCCACCCGCAGCCAGCCGTCTGTTGAGCCGGTGAAGTTTGTGACCGTTCCTCCGGGATACGCGTCCTCCCAGATGTCCTGACACCACTCCCAGACATTTCCGTGCATGTCGTGCAACCCCCAGGCATTGGGTTTGAGTTGTCCGACCGGATGGGTCGAAGAATCACTGTTGTTGACGAACCATGCGTGGGCGGCCAGCTCGGTGCCGGCCAGGTCGTCCCCAAAGTAGAACCGTGTGATGGAACCGGCACGGCAGGCGTATTCCCATTCCGCCTCAGTGGGCAGACGATAAACGAACCCAAGAGGCAACTGGCCGGCCTCTCGTTCGTCTGCGGTTTGTTTCTTGCAATAGGCCACCGCCTCGTTCCAGGTCACTTTTTCCACCGGAAGATTCGTCTGCCCCTGATACGCGCTTGGGTTTACCCCCATGACCTCAAAATACTCCGACTGTTTCACCTCGTATCGTCCCATCCAGAATCCCTGGGTGATGAGAACTTCGGTGGGTGGGTCCTCATCCGGGCCGTGTCCCTTCTCGGACGGGTAACTGCCCATTTGAAAACGACCGGGCTGAATCCAAACCATTCCATCCGGCGTGGGGGCGGGTGGTTCGATTGACGCGTTGGTTGCAATCGGGACAACCCCGTCAAACTCCTGCTGAACCGCAAGCGGCACGGTTGCCGTCCGGGCGTACAGAGTTTGGAGAACCGACACCGGCAGCACCACGACCGGACCCAGATCCAGCTGCATTCGAAGCGAATCTTCTTTCAATCCTGCGCTTGTTTCCTCCCCGGTGCGCAACAGGATCTGAATATCGCGCGCCCCTTTCAAAAACCGCACCTGCTCAACTTCGTCGAGTCTGGCGGCCGCAGAATTGCCGCCTGGACCGGACTGCGGATTCCAATCCAGCGGTTGACCGCTCAGCATGTCTCCGTTCTCAAGCATCAGAAAACGGCGCGTGGCAACGCGGCTGGCTTCGCTGGCGCGTTGTTGAAACACAATGCGCTCAATCTCAAATTTGTTTAGCTGAACAGGTTCTCCCGACTCTGGGCGAAACTCGATTGGGTCATTGAGAAAACCGCTGAACTGGTTTCGGTTCACCGTCTTAATGCGGTCCAGATGCCCCGGTTGCTGGTTGATCGTTATTCCTGCCAGCCAGT
Source organism: Verrucomicrobiota bacterium (assembly GCA_041689265.1). Lineage (GTDB taxonomy): Bacteria > Verrucomicrobiota > Verrucomicrobiia > Limisphaerales > RI-55 > JBDNGP01. Next base: position 26,853 of record JBDNGP010000173.1, on the reverse strand, counting down.
CGATTTCGAAAGGAATGGAACCGTAGGCGGTGTGAAGTATCAGGTTGTGGTTGATAACTTCTCCTTGGAGCATTTCGCCATTGGTCAGGTAGACCACGTCCGCTCCCTCCAGACGCGGAGTGCCCTCGATGGCTGCCACCGGCTGAAAGGTTCTGGTCTCGTTCGTTTGGGCTGTCAGAGAAACCGGCGATGCGCAGACAAAGGCCAGACAACCGATCGCGATCGAGGGGGCAAGCCGGCCGCAGACCGCTGTTCTTCGTTCATTGCAATAAGTCGCGTTCATCCTATTTGGGTGGATCCTTGACGATGAACAACGTCAGAGCGACGCCGGCAAAAGCTGCGGCAAAACCAAGCATCCATGTGATGGTGATGACTTCATCCATCGGGCTGACAATTCCGCCGAGGACCTTGTCCAAGGTACGGAGGATTTCGAGGTAGGACAATTGAGGCAGTCCGACGAAATCGAATCCGAGATTGGAAACATGCCAGAGCCCAATGGCGCCGAGGATGGCGATCAAAGCGTTGCGGAACATCACGACCAACATGAGTGTCAACGCCGTGACCATCCAAGTGCAGCTCACGATCTTGGCGATGGTGATCAACATCCAGAACGGCGTTACCGATGCCGTGCGGGATCCGATGTCGTCCACGCCCCTGCCGGTGAGCGCGTTCAACACCACTTCCGCGCGGTTGAGTTTCTGTTCCTCCGGTGGCGGCAGCACCATGCGCACGTCCGCGTTCAATCCGAGCAGTCCCGGCGTGTCGTCGCCCTTGAATCGGACGATGGCGTAATTGCTTTGACGCCCCCAGCGATCGGCCTCGGTCATCGCGCCAAGCCGGTCAACGATGCCTTCGTACTCGACGCCCTGGATCGTGATGAATGCCTGTAGCCCCACTTTGAGCCGTTTGAATTCGTTGAAGTTGTAGACCGGCACCCGCAACTGATATTCGTCCAACGGCGCGATCGTGAACAGCTGAGTACCGATGCCGGCGTATTGAGAAGGGCGCACCAGAACTTCCGTAAGATAACCGGTGACCGGCGCGGTGACGGTCGCGTGCGTCATGCGTTTCCGCGTGTCGAGGATCTTCGCGCGGGCGGTTTCCACGGCACGCTCGGCCACGGCGATGGCATCTCGGGCGACGCGCAAATCATTTTCTGCATTCTTCAAGTCGCGTTTGCTGGCCCGCAGGTCTGCTGCCCGGTTGGCCTGTTCCAGTTTGCTCAGGAGATCCTTGGCCAGTAGTTCACGCTCGGCGCGGGAGAGAGCTTCCTCGGACTGGGAAACAGTGCGCCGTGCATTCTCTGCGCGACGACGGACATTCTCGACTTCCTGACGGACGTTCTCCTCCTCGCGCCGTTCCCGTTCCAACTGGTCGAACAGCGCGCGGTCGTCAATCAAGGCCAGCACCTCGCCGGTGGTCACGGCGTCTCCGACTTCCAGTTCCATGGAAAGAATAGAACCATCGATCTTGGCAAAAATCTTATTGGGCTCCCACGCCTCGACCCGCGTGTTTTCGGCCTTCGCGGAAAGATGGCCGGTCTCGGTGCGGACCAGTTGGTCCTGCCGGACTGCCCAGAAGCCTGAAGGAAGAAGCACGCCGACGATCAACAACGCAATCATCAGGCAACGCGCCAGGAGTTTGCCTCCAAGGTATTCTCCACGAGTAATTCCCCGGGAGAGAATCGCGTCGTTGAGGCAATGTTGTTCGCGGGCCAGTGCGCCGCCGGCGATGAAGATGACCGCGTGCATCCAGAGCACGACATAAGTGGCGAAGACCGCCTCCAGCATTTGGCTGGCGACTTTCTGCTCAGCTTGCATTCCCTTCAACGAAAGGATCGAAAGCGCGGCGCTCGCCAGGAAAAAACCGCGAACCAACCACGAACCCAACATGGACCGCATGTCCACACCCATCAGAATGCGGATGGTTTTCCATCGGCTCGAGACGGCTTCCTGCGCAGAACCCGACTGGCCCGGTGGCGGCGCCTCGATCGAAGGCGTTGTGCTGTTGGAGGCGTTCGTCGTCATGATGACTTGGTGTTAACGCGTTCGAACCCACGGAACTCGTCCTCGGTGATCAACTTCAGATAAGCATCCTCCAACTGGCGGCCGATGGAGTTAATGCCGGAAACCGTGACGCCGTGTTGACGGGCCAGTTCCAGCAGGCCATTCACCACCTCGCCGACGACGTCTTCGGCATCCAGCTCGATCCGAATCCGCCCGGGTTCCTGACTAAAAATCCGGCGGTTCAGGCGGTCTTTGATGCCGAGCAGAAATGCATCTGGACAACTGCTGATGCGAAGATCGAGCAACCGGTGCGGTAACATGTTTTCCAGATCGGCGCGCGGCCCGTCGAACAACAACTGCCCCTTGTTGAGAATGATCAACCGGTCGCAGACGCGGTCGATGTCGCCGAGGATATGCGAGCTTAACACCACTGTCTTGTTGCCACGGAATTTTTCCAGCAGATCCAGTGTCTGCATCCGGCTGATCGGATCGAGACCGGCGGTGGGTTCGTCCCAGAACAACATTTGCGGGTGATTCATCAGCGAAGCGGCGACACCTAGCCGCGTTTTCATGCCCGTGGAATAGGTGCCGATCCGGCGGCTGGCATCGTCGGTCAGGCCCACCGTTCGCAGGAGCGTGCCCATGCGCGCTTTCTGTTCAAGCCGGGAAAGACCGAAGCAGCGCCCGACAAAATCCAGGTATTGGATGGCGTTGAGATCTTTCGGAAAAGAAGGGTCATCAGAGAGAAAACCGAGCCGCTGGCGGACGGCCTTGGCACCGGGCGACATGCGTTTGCCGAACACGTTCACAGTGCCCGCACTCGGAGTGAGCAGACCGAGGGCGATGCCAATCGCAGTGGATTTCCCGGAGCCATTGGCGCCTAACAAACCGACCGTTGCGCCCAAGGGTACTTCGAACGATACATCCGCCAGAGCGACCTGACGATTCTGGTAAACCTTGGTAATTCGATTGAAGTGAATCGCCGGCGGGTTCATCCCCCAATCGTGTGCGCGACCCGAACCAATTGCGAGTGAAAGTTGGCGCCTGTCCAGGCGTAGAACGGAACGGGGTCAACAGCCACGACAAGGCACTCTGGAATGAATGGAGTTTTTCATCGCGGTTTAAGTTCAAATACTCTCACTCCGCCGGCTATAAATCCGCCGAGCAACAAATGGAGAGGCTAGACCAATCGGCGTGAGGTGTTTCGAAGGGTAAGAGCTTAATGGGGTTCATGTTCAAAAATAATCCTCCACAAGTCTTGGTCGTGGGCGCGGGGCCGGTGGGCATTCAAAGCATGAATATTGGAATGCGCGAAGCCATTGATCTGGCTTCCACCATGGCGGATCTGCTTAAGGGCACGGCACCGCGTGAACCACTAAATGAATACAACGCGAAGCAACTTGCCGAGTGGCGATTACACCTTGGGTCGTGCGGTTCGTTAAAGACGGACGGCAAGACAGATCCGTGGGTGTCCGGTATTGCGGATCGTCTGCTGCCGTGCCTGACCGCGTCCGGGGATGATCTGGCCCGATTGGTTGCACAACTTCACCTTGAGATGCCGCAATCGAATCAGGTCGGCGCCACGGCTAGCTGAAGTTGTATTCTAACCAAAAGTGAAGCGGCGGAAACTCAATGCGTCAACACGTAGAAAACGATATTGCTCCGCATCGGATACGAAGAATTTTCTGAGAAGTTCTCGAAGAACCAATGACTGACGCCTTCTGCCTCCCAGCCGTCGGTCAAGTCGGCGTCCAACATGACGGTGACGGGGTCAGTGACAGGGTCCCCAGCGGTTGACACAAACGTTTAGTGATGGTTGAGGGTCGCGCCGAGCACCAGTAGATCGTTCAACGGAACATTTCAATGGTGCCAACAGCGGCCAAGAAAAGCTGAATTACGAGAAGGATTGTCGCTGCTGTCGGACCCATAATCCCTCACGTTGGGACTGGACTTCTGTGCTAGCTCCTCGGTACTTCTTCGCAGCCACCAGTTCCGACACAAACTTCTCCACATGCGGAACCAAATCATCGTCTTGTCCGTGCTCGGCGATTTGGTTAACGATGGCACTGCCAACGACGACGGCTTCGGCGGTTTTCGCGACGGCCCGCGTATCGACACGGTTTTGGAGAGTTTACGCGTGGGATTATTCGACGTTGGTAGGCCACAATTTCGTGTCGCACTGTTGCCGGTAACCGGAAGGAGGGACCGCGACAGCCCCCCACCCGGCACACAAACGTCCGCACAGGGATGCAATGACAACGACCGCGAGAGGATCCGAGAATCTCAAAGCCCATCGGTGGACCGTGCGGAGCCTCGGTCCCCACCCACACCCCACGCTCTCAAACGAACCCAGCCAGATCACGGAGCAGTCTTGCCGTCCGCCGAGAATTCACTAGGATCGGCGTCGTGACATTTGTTGAACAGTTTAACGCGCTGCCGGTGGATCAGCTTCGTCGGCTTTCAGTCGATACGACGGCGGATCAGGTCCGCCGGAGTCTCGGGCAGGCCCGCCTGAGCCTCAACGATTTCGCGCGGTTGATTTCGCCCGCCGCCGGGGATTCGCTGGAGTTGCTGGGTGAAAAATCCCAGGCGCTGACCCGTCAACGTTTCGGGAAGGTCATCCGACTGTTCGCGCCACTGTATGTCTCCAACGAGTGCATCAACAACTGCCAGTATTGCGGGTTCAGCCGGGACAATCCGATCCTGCGCGTGACGCTGTCGATCGACGAGATGATCACGGAGGCGCGGTCGTTGAAGGAAAAAGGCTTCCGCAATATTTTGTTGGTGGCCGGAGAGCATCCGAAGTTCGTCTCCAACGGTTATCTGTCGGAATGTGTTCGTGCGTTGCACAAGGAAGTTCCCAGCATCTCGCTCGAAGTCGGGCCAATGGATACGGAGGATTACCGCGCGATGGTCGACGCTGGCTCCGAAGGGCTGGTGGTCTATCAGGAGACGTATGACCGGGCGATTTACAACGACATGCACACCACCGGACCGAAAAAGGATTTCGACTGGCGGTTGGCCACGCCCGAGCGTGCCTACTCCGCCGGGTTCCGGCGGCTCGGAATAGGCGCGTTGTTCGGTCTGGCGGACTGGCGCTTCGAAGCACTGTCAGTCGCCGCCCACGCTGAATATCTGTTGAAACATTGCTGGAAATCCCAGCTGACCATTTCACTGCCTCGACTGCGTCCGTGCGCGGGTGAATTTCAACCGCTGACTCATCTGACCGATCGCGAGCTGGTTCAGCTGGTCTGCGCGTTTCGCCTGTTTCTACCGGACGTCGGGTTGGTGTTGTCGACTCGCGAACCGGCGGCCCTCCGTGACGGATTGATTCCGCTGGGGATCACAATGGTCAGTGCCGGAAGTCATACCGAGCCGGGCGGATACACGGGTGCGGGCCAGGAGAATCTGCATGTCACTGAGCGCGGAAAAATCAAGGCTCTCGCCCAAGGTTCCAGCGAATGGGCGGCGGCGGGAAACAGCCCCCGCACCGCGACCAAACAGTTTGAGATCGCCGATGAACGCAGCCCGGAGGAGATCGCCGACCTCATTCGGAACCTCGGCTGTGAACCGGTCTGGAAGGACTGGGACGCCGCCCTGCTCTCCTGATTCGGAGACCAAGCCGATGCCCGCACAATTCATCATCGCCAATGGAAAGGAAACTTCCACTGACCTGCCGTGTTCCATTGAACAGTTCCTCGCGGATCAGGGTTTGATGCCGCGAAGCGTGGTGGTCGAACACAACGGTGAAGCTGTTGCGCCGTCGTCCTTCGCAGAACGGGATTTGTCCGCCGGAGACCGTGTTGAAATCGTGCGGATCGTGGCGGGGGGTTAGGTTTGATCGGATAAACCGGCTTGCGTTCAGGACAGTTTTCCGAGCATCGTCACCCATGAGTTCCGTCGAAGAACCGATCCATCTTGACCCGGAACAGGTGAAAACCCTGGAAAAACTGCTGGCCGACTGCCGGCATAATGTGAACAACAATCTGGCGATGATCATGTCGGCCCTCGAGCTGGTGCAGTTCAAACCCGAGGCCACGGAGAAAATGATCGGGACGGCGATGTCCCACTCAAAAAAGATCACCGTTGAGTTCGAAACATTCGCCACTCAATTCGAGCAGGTTCTCCGCAAGGCACGGTCCGAAAAAACGACGAAATAGATTCTCTGTGATAGGTTCGCCCAATATGAAACTGAAAATTCCAACAGTGCTCGCCGCGATCCTTTTGACCGGGCTGGCGTCATGGGCACAGGTGGCGGTAGAAATCCCGGACCAAACGAACGCGCTGCCGAAGGCGGTACAACCGACCGGCGACGTCGCTGAGAAACCGACGACAGACGTTCCCTCCGCAGCACCCGATCTGGTAACCATCCAGAAAGAACTCGCAGGAATGTCCCCGGAGGAACGTAAAGCCAAACTGAAGGAATACCGCGACCGATACGGCGCGAAGAAGAGCGCACAGACAGCGAAGGCCCCGCAGCAGATCTCCGCCGCGGAATGGAACGCGTACACGCCGGAACAACAAGCCCAGCTCCTGCACGCGTGGCAGGCGAACCGTCAAACCGGCCAGCTGACCCCGGAACAAAGGCAGGCGCTGCTCAATCTCAGGCAGGCGAGCATGGAAACCCAGATTCAAAACCTGCAGCTCAAACAGAAAATCGGCACCCTGACGGACCGGGAAGCGACGGCACTGCAACAGTTCGAAGCCCGACAGAAACGCCTCATCGGCCAACCGATCCGACCGCCCCAATATCGGGGCAGCACTGTGGCACCCGCGCCCTCCACCGTCCCCGCCGGCTCCAACTAGGCCAATTCGGAAACCCGGTTTCCCGAGGACGAATGGATACCAGCGATCAGGACTACATTGACGCCGTCCTTGCCGGGAACAGCCAGAGCTTCGAACCCCTGATCCAAAAGTACCAGCCCCGGATCTTCGCGACCGCGCGCAAATATTCGCGGAAGGAAAGCGAGGTCGAGGATATCGTTCAGGAAATCTGGATGAAGGCCTTCAAAAAGCTCTCCAGTTTCCGTGGCGACGCCCCCTTCGAGCACTGGTTGATGCGCCTGGCGGTCCGGACCTGTTACGATTCCCTCCGCGGACATCAGCGAAATCGTGAGTCCGCGTTCTCCGAGATTTCAGAGCCCGAGAACGACTGGCTCGAACGTTTCGCGGCGGATCCGGGGAATGCGCCGGAAGACGCGGACGCAGCCCGGGCGCTGGTCGCCAGATTGATGGAAAGTCTCACGCCCAAGGCCCGATTGGTCATTCAACTGCTGGAAATTGAGGAGAAATCGGTGAAAGAGATCGCCGGGCTGACTGGATGGTCGGTTCCACTGGTCAAGGTCAGGGCCTTTCGGGCAAGGGCCGAAATGAGGAAACAACTGGCCCGATTAGCGCAAAACAAGTATCTGTAACCCTAATAAAGACGGTATCGTCTGAGCAGAAAGAGTAGTCTTATGAAACTGGAAAACCTACAGCAGAAACTAATCGCTGCCGCACGAAAAAACCCGCCGAATGACCACGTGCCCTTTGCTTTTGAGAAGCGCATCATGGCGCGGTTGGCCGGGGCGACGATCCCCGACGGTTGGATTTTGTGGAGCCGGGCGCTCTGGCGCGCCGCCGTGCCCTGCCTGATGCTGGTGGTCTTTGCGAGCCTTTGGTCCTCCCGATCCATCAATTCGGATGCGGTGGAGTTTTCAATGCAGTTTGAAGATACCGTTCTGGCCGAGTTGAACCAAAACCTTGAGAATTCCTGGTGAATATTCTTCGCGTCATCCTCGCCACCCTCGTCATTTTCGGTACCGGAGCCATGTCCGGCTATTTTATTGGCAAAAAGCAGGCCGTCCAAAATGCCGTCAATGCTCCGCAGACAAGGCCGGTCGGCGGCACCAATGCGGCGCCTCCTCTTGACCGCGGCCGGAGATCCATGTTGGACCGGATGCAGAAGGACCTTACCCTGAGCGACAAGCAACGGGAGACGATCGGGGCGATCTTTGCCGAGAGCCGCGAACGCTCCAAAGAACTCTGGAAAGAGATCAAGGAACCGATGGATAACGAAGTCAAACGGGTCCACGAAGAAATTAAGGCGGTGCTCACGCCGGAACAGGCCGTCAAATTTGAAGAGATGGACCAGCGTCGCCGTGAATTCCGGAACAAAAACCGGGATGATGACGGAGCGGACGAGCACAAGAAAGATTCAGGTTCCGCTGATCAATGTTTCATCCGTCCGCTTCTGACCCATCAATGTGCTCTCTGATCGCACGTGCGATCTTTTCCCGCCGAAACGGTTTCCACCAGTAGAGCGTCAGAGCATTGCCGATCACGATCAAATCGGAGGCACCCATTGCAACCGCACACAACATCGGATTGATAAACCCGAATGCGGCCAGAGGAATCGCCACGACGTTGTAAAAAAACGCCCAAAAAAGATTTTGTTTAATCTTCCGCAACGTCGCGCGAGCCAGCCCCAACGCCTCCGGAATCGCCGTGATTTCCGAACGTAACAACACGATGTCCGCTGCGCACCGGGCGATGTCATTCGCCTGGCAGACGGCGATCCCCAGATCCGCCTGTTCCAGCGCCGGGGCGTCGTTGATTCCGTCGCCGACGAACGCGACCCTCTGGCCTTTGTTCTGAAACTCCTGGATCAGCTCCGGCTTTCGCTCAGGGCTGGTTTCCGCGAACACCTGTTCTCTCGGAATGCCTGCCTGCTTCGCTATCGCGTAAGCGGTGGCCGGACTGTCTCCGGTCACCATCGCCACCGTCCACCCGTGATTTCGGATCTCCCGGACCACCTGCGCCGCACCGGGCTTCAACTCATCACGCACAGCGATGAAACCCATCAACGACTGATCCGCCGCAATTGCCAGTATGGTCGCTCCCTGCGCGGACCATTCTCCGGCAAAAACCTCGCCTCGGGCGACGTTGATACCCAGTTCGGCAATCCAGCGCACCGAACCCAGCCGAACAATGTAAGGGTGCGACTGAAACGGATCCAGTTCCAGCTCGGCCTGTAGTCCGCGCCCACGAATCTCTTCCCAGTGTTTCAGGGGGTACGGCTGCCCACCGTAGGAGGCCACCGCCTTGCTCAACGGATGGCTGGACATGCGCGCCAGCGAGACCGCGACGCGCATCTCGTCCAGCGGCGGTCGGTTACCGTCCCCGAGGTAGGTTTCGAACCGCGCTAGTTCGGGACGTCCTGTCGTAAGCGTGCCGGTCTTGTCGAAGAGGACCGCGTCAATGTCACCAGCCTTCTCCAACGCCACGCCGTCACGTATCAAAATCCCCCTCCTTGCGGCCGCGTTGGCGCTCACCATGATCGCCGCCGGTGTGGCGAGCCCCATCGCACACGGACACGCGATGATCAACACGGCGGCAACATTTAGCAGCGCCGCAATCAGATCGTTCGAAGAAACCGTCGAATGCCATAAGACCCCGGAAAGTGTTTCATGAACCGTCCGCGCGGATTCCGGAAACATCCACCACCACAACCCGGTGAGGATTGCGATCATCACCACGACCGGCACGAAAATACTGCTGATCCGATCCGCCAGACGCTGCACCGAGGCGCGGCTGGCTTGTGCCCGCTTGACTGCTTCTATAATCCGGGCGAGCGCGGTCTGATCCCCTGCCCCGGTCACCAGCATCAGCAGCCGTCCGTTGAGATTGATCGTTCCCGCGTAAAGCCGGTCATGCAGTCGTTTGTCGACCGGCATTGACTCGCCGGTCAGCATGGATTCATCCACTGCCGAATCGCCATCAATCACGGTTCCATCCACGGGGATCGCGTCGCCTGGACGCAAAACAACCGCGTCGTTCAACCTCAATTCCGAGGCGGCAACCTCCTTTTCCGATTTGTCCGATTCCTGCCGTCGGGCCGTCGCGGGCGCGAGGTTCATTAGCGCCTTCAAGGCGCCTTCCGCCTTGCTGCTGACCCGGCGCTCCAGCCAGTGACCGAGGCCGATGAAAGAGATGATCGCCGCCGCCTCCATGAAATGCAGATGTCGGTCACTTCCCGACAGCAGCAATCCGAGACTTAGTATATATGCAGTCGATGAACCGAGCACCACCAGCGTATCCATCGACGATTGACCAAGCTTCACCTGACGCCACGCCGCGCGGTAGAAACCCGCTCCTGAATAGAACTGAACGAGTGAAGCGAGCCCGAGCGACAGCCAGCGGTACCACGTCTGTGCGTGCCAATAAAACACCCACTCGCCGAGCATGAAGAACACAGTGACCGCGATACCCAGAATCAGTGGCTTGTCCAAAGGACGTTCCGAAGGTGGGCCGGAATCGGCGTCCTCCAAAACCTCGGCGACGTATCCGGCCTTTTTCACCGCATCAACCAGCGATCCGTTGCTTGCGCCGCGCGAGCCGACGAGCTTCACGATCGCGTCCGCTTGATCCATCCGGACATCTACAGATTGAACTCCCGCGATGCTTTGAAGCGCCTCGCGCGCGCGCCTCACGCAATTCTGACAGGTCATCCCGTTGATCCGCAGATGAACGGAGGAGACCTCGGATTGGTGGGTCGAATTACTCATGAACTACGATCATTCATCGGACTGAAATAAGAAACCGGTGGCGGCGAACTCCGGTGTCTCTCGTCAATATCCCTCGCGATAGCAGTGTCATCCGGGGGCCTGAAGAGAACTCGCTGTTCGTCGCGTTGGTGGCAACTTGCGGTAAAGGCGAAAATCGATCGCCGTATTGATAACCCAAACAGCGATCAACACCGTCGTACCGGCCGACGTTCGCATGAACGCCATTGCAGACGGTGATCCCAAAAACCATGCCACAAAAGGAATCCCGACCAGCAATATGATCGATCCATTCAGCAGATTATTTCCTTTCAAGTCATGCTCTGAAGAGGGTCGCAGGAGCGCAACCATTCCTATCAACAACAGGACTGAGAGACCGCCGATCAGGCTATCGGTCAGTTTGAACGCGAGTAGAAGCACGACAAGCCACGCCAGCCATGAAGCCACCAAGCGAGGACGGTCCCAAGAGAGCCGTCGTTCTGTCGTGGCGGAATTCATGCCGGATCGTTTGCCATCGTTCACGAAACGAGTCAACGCCTGTTCGACGAAAACAAAAGCCTGAAAAACCGGAGCAAGACTCCCGGCTGAACCGCCTTACGGGAGCTGGGTGTCGCCCATCAGAAAACGGTCGCACTCGCGCGCGGCGGCCCTGCCTTCGTTGATTGCCCAGACGACGAGACTCTGACCGCGGCGGATGTCGCCGGCGGCAAAGACGCCATCGATGCTGGTCGAGAACCGGCCGTACTCGGCGGCGACATTGCTGCGCGGGTCTTTTTTCAGCCCCAGCTGTTCCACCAAATTCTGTTCGGGACCGAGAAAACCCATTGCCAGAAGCACGAGCTGCGCGGGGACCACACGCTTGCTGCCCTCGACATCAACGGGCAGGAACCGGCCGTCCTTATTCAGCCATTCAATATTGACGATCTCGACGCCGGTCAGGTTGCCCTGATCATCGCCGATGAATCGTTTTGCCGTGACCAGATACTCGCGCGGATCGCCGCCAAAGACCGCAATCGCCTCCTCCTGACCGTAGTCGATCTTCAACGTCTTGGGCCACTCCGGCCAGGGGTTGTTGGCGGCGCGCTCCTTCGGGGGTTGCGGCATGATCTCCAGCTGCTTAACGGATTTACAACCGTGTCGCATCGAGGTTCCAACACAGTCCGTCCCGGTGTCGCCACCGCCGATGATGACAACATCCTTGTCCTTCGCGAAAATGGGTGGTTGTTGACCGGAGAATTTCGTATCCAGCAGATTCTTCGTGTTCGCCGAAAGGAATTCCATTGCGAAATGAACGCCCTTCAAATCGCGGCCTTCGATCGGGAGATCACGGGCCTGAGTCGCACCGCAACAAAGCACGGTGGCATCAAACTCCTTCTGAAGAAGCTCGGCCGGATAATCGGTACCCACCGCAGTGTTCGTCTTGAACTCTATTCCCGCTTCGGTCATGAGATTGACCCGGCGTTGAACGACTTCTTCCTTGTCTAACTTCATGTTGGGAATGCCGTACATGAGCAGTCCGCCGATGCGATCCGCCCGCTCAAAAACAGTCACCTGATGACCGGCCTTGTTCAACTGCTCGGCGCAGGTGAGACCGGCGGGACCGGACCCGACGACGGCGACTTTTTTGCCGGTTCGTGCAGACGGCGTCTTTGGTTTCACCCAGCCTTCTTCAAATGCGCGGTCGATGATCGAGCATTCAATGTTCTTGATGGTCACCGGCGGCTCGATAGAGCCGAGTACGCACGACCCTTCACACGGGGCGGGACAGACTCGACCGGTGAACTCCGGAAAATTGTTGGTCTTATCAAGGCGGAAATACGCCTCCTTCCAAAGCCCCTTGTAAACGAGGTCGTTGAACTCCGGAATCAGGTTGTTGATCGGACAACCCGAGGCCATGCCGCTGATCATGATGCCGGTGTGGCAATACGGCACACCGCAGTCCATGCAACGCGCGCCCTGGATGGTGACCTTTTCATCGTCACGGTGGGCGTGGGTTTCTTTCCAGTCCTTGAGGCGCTGTTTTGGATCGCGCTCGGCAATGGTCTTCCGTTCGTACTCCAGAAATCCGGTTGGTTTACCCATGGCTAATTACTTTGATAAATGTAAACAGTTTCAGCATTAATTTCCGCCCACGCGGGAGACGTCATAGGCGTTTTCTTCAAAGGCGGCCATCACGGCTTCCTCGCCCTTCAGACCGGTCGCCTCCATTCGTTTGAACGCCGCCAGCATCCGCTCGTAATCCCGCGGCATGACTTTGCGGAACTTCGGAAGCCACTCGCTCCAGTTGTCGAGAATCAACCGGCCCCGCACGCTGCCAGTGTAACCGACGTGCTGCTCGATCCTATTTTTGACATTTTCAATGTCCGCTTCATCGGAATCACTGAGGTTGTAGAGCGACACCATCTCGTCGTTGAGCTTCGACGCAAACGAGGCGTCCTCATCCACGACGTAGGCGATGCCGCCGGACATGCCGGCCGCGAAGTTGCGCCCGGTCGAGCCGAGCACCACCACCGTGCCGCCGGTCATGTATTCACAACCATGATCGCCGACTGCCTCGATGACGGCGTGAACACCGCTGTTGCGCACGCAAAACCGTTCGCCGGCCTTGCCCGCGATGTAGGCCTCGCCGGCGGTTGCACCGTAAAACGCGACGTTCCCGACGATGATGTTTTCGCTCGCCACAAACGTGGATTCCTTCGGCGGATACACGACGATTTTGGCACCGCTCAAACCCTTGCCGATGTAGTCGTTCGCATCGCCTTCGAGATCGAAGAACATGCCCTTCGGAGTGAACGCGCCGAAGCTCTGTCCGGCCGAACCCTTGAAGTTCAACCGGATCGTGTCCTCCGGCAGACCGGCCGCCCCGTAGTTGCGGCTGATCTCTGCGCCGACCATGGTGCCGACCACGCGATCTGTATTCTTGATGTCCAGCGTGGCCTCAACTTTCTTGCCGTCTTCAATCGCCGGTCGGCACAGCTCCAACAACGTCGTGGTGTCCAACGCGCGGTCGAGCAGATGGTTCTGTTTGGTCTGACAGTAGGTGCCGACTTCAGGCCCGACTTTCGGCCGGAACAGGATCTTCGAGAAATCAAGTCCATCGGCCTTCCAGTGATCGATCGCCTTCCGCATTTCCAGCCGGTCGCAGCGACCCACCATTTCGGTGATTTTTCGGAAACCTAGTTCGGCCATGATCTCGCGCAGTTCCGTGGCGATGAACTTCATGAAGTTCACGACGTAATCGGCGTCACCCCGGAAATTCTTCCGCAATTCGGCATTCTGCGTCGCCACACCTACCGGGCACGTGTTCTTGTGACAGGCGCGCATCATGAGGCAGCCCAGCGTCACCAACGGCGCGGTGGCAAAGCCAAACTCTTCGGCCCCGAGCAGCGCGGCGATCGCGACGTCGCGACCTGTTTTCAGCTGACCGTCCGTCTCGACAACTACGCGGCTGCGCAGATCGTTCAGCAACAGGGTCTGGTTCGTTTCCGCGAGACCGAGCTCCCACGGCGCCCCCGCGTGCTGGATGCTTGAAAGCGGTGACGCGCCGGTGCCGCCGTCGTAGCCGGCGATGAGAATCACATCGGCACGCGCCTTGGCCACGCCGGCCGCGATGGTGCCAACGCCGATTTCTGAAACCAGCTTTACATTGACCCGCGCATGCACGTTCGAATTCTTCAGATCGTGAATCAGCTCGGCGAGATCTTCGATCGAGTAAATATCATGGTGCGGCGGCGGTGAAATCAGCCCGACACCCGGAGTGGTTCCGCGGACTTTCGCAATCACCGGCAGCACTTTGTAGCCGGGCAGCTGACCTCCTTCACCGGGCTTGGCACCCTGGGCGATTTTGATCTGTAGCTCATCGGCATTCACCAGATAATGGCTGGTCACGCCAAATCGTCCGGAGGCTACCTGCTTGATGGCGCTGCGGCGGAGATCGCCGTTTGCGTCCGGGGTGAACCGGGCGGAATCTTCGCCGCCCTCGCCGGTGTTGCTCTTGCCACCGATTCGGTTCATGGCGATGGCGAGCGTCTCATGAGCCTCGGCACTGATCGATCCGAAGGACATCGCCCCGGTCTTAAACCGTTTCACGATCTCATCAACCGACTCGACTTCCTCGATCGGCACGGGGTTTTTCGACGGGAGAAATTCCATCAGGCCGCGCAGCGTGTAGATGTCCCGGGACTGCTTGTTCACCAGGCCCGAGTATTCGCGGAAAATATCCAGACTGCCCAACCGGGTCGCCAGTTGCAGCTTCTGAATGACCTCCGGGCTGAACAAATGTTTCTCCCCATCGGCGCGCCATTGCTGGACACCGCCGGATTCAAGCTCCGTGGCCACTTCGCCGCGCGACGGAAACGCCTGCCGGTGACGCATCTTCACTTCACTGGCGATCGTCTCCAGACCGACGCCCTCGATCCGCGAAGCGGTGCGCGTAAAGTATTTGTCCACGACCGATCGGTTAAGACCGATCGCTTCAAAAATTTGCGCGCCGCGATAACTGGCCACCGTGGAAATACCCATCTTGGACATTGTTTTCACGATGCCCTTGACGCTCGCCTTGATGTAGTTTTCGCAGGCCTTTTCGTAGTCGTAGTTGATCTCGCCCGTCTCAATTAGATCCTGCAACGATTCAAACGCCAGATAAGGATTGATCACGTCGGCACCGTAGCCGATCAACAGTGAGTGGTGATGCACTTCCCGGGGCTCACCGGATTCGAGCACGATCGACACCTTCGTCCGGGTGCCCTCGCGAATCAGATGGTGATGCAGTCCGGCGACCGCCATCAGCGCCGGAATGCCGGCCTGACTCGCGTCGATGTCCCGGTCTGACAGGATGAGAATGTTCACCCCCTCATCGATCAACTGGCTCGCGCTCTCAAAGAGCTCTTCCAGAGCGGCCTCGAGGCCGCGCCCGGTCGCTTCCGGATGCACCCGGTCGGGCAGATCGGCATTCAGACCTTTCGGCACTTCGTCCGGGGTGAACAGAATTGGCAGCGTCGCGGCGTTGAATCCCTTCCGCTTGATCTGCCGGAGGCGTTCAAGATCCCGATTGTTGATGACCGGCTTCTCCAGCTTGATCATCCTGCAGCTCTCCGGTTTCGGATTCAGGAGATCCCCCTCCGAACCGACAAACGTTACGCTCGCGGTGATAATCGCCTCACGGATAGAATCAATCGGCGGATTGGTCACCTGCGCGAACAGCTGTTTGAAATAATTGTAAAGCAGCTGCGAACGGTTCGACAGCACGGCCAGCGGCGCGTCGTTGCCCATCGATCCCAACGGCTCCACGCCGGTGTTGGCCATCGGGGCCAGCATCATTCGCATGTCCTCAAACGTATAACCGAACGCCTGTTGACGTTGAACAATCTTGTCCGTGTTGATGCCGTTGACGCCTTCGGGCTCCGGCAAGTCCTCAATCCGGACCAGGTTATCCTTGAGCCAGATTTCATACGGCCTCTGGGTGGCAACGGTTTTCTTGATCTCGCCGTCGTCAACAATGCGGCCTTCTTCCGTGTCGATCAAGAACATGCGACCGGGTTCAAGCCGCCCTTTGAATTTCACGTTCGCGGGATCAACCTTCAGCACGCCGACTTCGGAGCCCATGATTACCCGGTCGTCCTTGGTCACGTAGTAGCGCGAAGGCCGCAGGCCGTTCCGATCCAAGACCGCACCGATCCGGACGCCGTCCGAAAAAGCGATTGATGCCGGGCCGTCCCACGGCTCCATCAGTGTGGCGTTAAATTCGTAGAACGCGCGTTTCTCGGCGCTCATGTGCCGGTGATTTTCCCACGGTTCAGGGATCATCATCATGATGGCTTCCTGAATCGGGCGCCCCGTCAGCACGAGAAACTCCAGGCAATCGTCAAAGACCGCCGAATCGCTTCCGTTGTCATCGATGACCGGGAGCAGCTTCTTCAGATCATTGCCGAACAGTTCACTGGTGCAGAGTGATTGCCGCGCGTGCATCCAGTTCACGTTGCCGCGAAGCGTGTTGATCTCGCCGTTGTGAGAAAGGAAACCGAAAGGCTGCGCACGTTTCCAGCTGGGAAACGTGTTCGTGCTGAAACGCGAATGCGTCAGCGCCATCGCCGAATCCATCGCCGGGTTGTGCAGATCGGGAAAATAGAACGGCAACTGCCCGGTGGTGAGCATGCCTTTGTAGATCATCGTCCGGCTGGAGATTGAACTGATGTAGAAATACTCCCGGCCTTTGAGGTTGGAGTTCTGGATCTGGCGCGACGCGACACGATTGATGACGTACAGCTTCCGCTCGAACGCCAGCGTGTCCTCCATCCCCGGACCCCGCCCGATGAACGCCTGTCGCATCTTGGGTTCGCTAGCGGCGGACGCCTTACCTAGTGTCGTGTTGTTCACCGGAATCGTCCGCCAACCGAGGAACCGCTGGCCCAGCTCCTTGACCACGGCTTCAAAAATCTTTTCCACCTGCGCCCGCTGCCCGGATTCGGGCGGCAAAAACGTGACGGCCACCCCGTATTCACCCTCACCGGGGAGATCCACTTTTGCCTTCTTACTGACTTCCTTGAGAAAATTATGGGGGACCTGCATAAAGATCCCCGCGCCGTCGCCCGTGTTCAAATCACAGCCGCAACCGCCCCGGTGATCGAGGTTCGAACAAATCTCGATGGCGCCCTGAATGATCTCGTGAGAACGCCGTCCCTTGATATCGACGACAAATCCCACCCCGCACGAATCGTGCTCAAAGGCGGGGTCATAGAGCCCCTGCGATTTGGGGGCGCCCACATGGTCATGTCTGTCTCTGGTCATAGTTGAATCTCTCGCATCGCAGCGAGCGCCGAAATGAAATGGAAAAACGGGAATCAATCAACCCTATTCTGACAGCGTCGGCGCGCTGAACATTGCCGCGCAGACTCTGAGTTTCCAGAATTGCTTGGCGTTTTAATTGGTATCCACCAAAACAACGGCGAAATTATCAACCTCGGCAGCGACAAGACGGAGCACCCATTTCCGCCTGATTTAGCGAGAAAGTCTATCGACGCGCAGCCGCCCGATCCCAGACTCCGCGCCGGGCATCTCACCTTCGGGAAAGAAAGTTTTTCCTGCTCTCTTTAGATTGGATTCATTCAATGATTGCCGACACACCGACGCCGGGACCTTCTCCAGCCGACTCCGGAGTCAAATTCGTGCGTTTTCCAAGCGCATGGCTCTCCCTGCCACGCGTGCCAAATGATCCGGAATCCATGAACGATGACCGCCAACTGTTTCTACAAATTTCGGTGTATTCCGGTCCGTCCCCTCCGCGCACTTCCGTTCCAACCAAGTATTAGTTCCTTTCGTCCCCCAATTCAAACCGATGTTCCTCGACACGCTGTGCGCCGCAGAGGTTTTCAATCGGGTCGCTCCCCGCGATTGACTCCGCCGCCTTCAATTCGATAGATTGTCGGCATGTCTACTTTCAAAAACCGCAGGGGCTCGGCACTCGTGGCCGTGTGTCTTGCCGTGTTAGTTTCAACGGTCCACGCCGCCGAAAAAGCAACGAAAGCACTGCTCATCACCGGTGGATGCTGCCACAATTACGAATATCAGGCCAAAGCCCTGACTGAAGGGATTTCCAAATCAGTGAACGTCGACTGGACGATCATTAACGAAGGCGGCCCCGGCACGAAGGCGGAGATTTCGTTGTACGATGATCCGAACTGGGCGAAGGATTTCGATATCGTGATTCATAACGAATGTTTTGCCGACACGACGGACGAGGCTTACATCAAGAAAATCACGAGTGCTCATAAAGCCGGGGTGCCCGCAATGGTGATTCACTGCGCGATGCACACCTACCGCACGGTCGGGTTTGATGACTGGCGCCAGTTCCTTGGTGTGACGAGCAAACATCACGAGCATCAGAGCAATTACCCGGTCAAGGTCGTCGCATCCGATCATCAGGTCCTGAAGGGATTCAAGACCGACTGGGTCACGCCGATGGACGAGCTGTATATCATCGAAAAACTGTGGCCGACTGCGACGGCACTCGCCACGTCTGTGAGTGAGAAAACGGGTGAAGCGCAACCTGTTGTGTGGGTAAACCAGTATGGCAGGGCCCGCGTCTTTGGGACAACCTACGGCCATTCTGATGACACGTTCGGTGATCCCGTGTTCATTGATCTGCTGACACGCGGATTTGAGTGGGCTTCTGCAAAGGATGAATGAACGGATCAATTCCGATATTTTTCAAGAATTTGCTTTTCATTCAGCCCTCCAATCACGACTGTGCGAAAAATGAAAAATCTCATGGAAACCATGCTCCAAATTCAGGAGTTACAGTTGGTTCACGAAGCAGACCCCGAGACGAACAAGGAGCTGATCAAGCTTCGCAAGCAGATCCCTCCCCAGATCATCGGGCATTTTGACCGCATGGTGGATCGCGGAAAGAAGGCAGTGGCGATCGTTCGCAATCAATCCTGCGGTGGCTGCCGCATGAAAATTCCGATCGGCATGATTGCCACGCTCAAACACAACGAGGACATTCACCTGTGCGATACATGCGGGCGTTACCTGCTGTTGGAAGATGAACCGGAGGTTCCAACTCCACCGCCCGCTGCCAAGAAAAAACGCGGACGCCCACCCAAGACAAAGGTCTGATCAATCTCCATCTACAAGCCCGCCTCAAAGGCGGGCTTTTTTTCTCAGCCGGGACCATTCATTTGATCGGAACCGTCATCCCGCCCGCAGGTTCGTTCGGAGAACTCACCCCACCAGAAATCGATGTCAGCGAAAGGTGGGGCGAGCTCTCCGAGCGAGTCTGGAGGTCTAGCGGGCCAAGACCAGTCACTCCAATCGTAGAAAATTGATCCTGCCGCAGCTGGGTTACTCCTGAATGAAGTAACTGAGGTTCTCCAGCTCGATCGCGAGATTGACGTTGTTCACCATCACCTCCTCGGGAACGGTCAATACCAGCGGCGCGAAATTCAAGATGCCGGTGATGCCGGCCGCCACGACCTGGTTGGCGACTTCCTGGGCCACGGCGGCGGGCACCGTGAGAATCGCCATGCGGACGCTGTGCTCGATGATCATGGGCGCAAGTTTACTCATCGGATGAACCGCCACGGGCAGGCCGGCAAACCGCCCTTCCCCCGCCTGTAGATCGAAGGCCGCCACGATCCGAAAACCTTCCTCGCCGAACCCGCGATAACGCAGCAGCGCAGCGCCGAGATTTCCCACCCCGATCAGCACCACCGGTTGAAGACTGTTGGTGCCGAGCGTCTCGTTGATCAGAGCGCTCAGTTGATCGACGTCGTAGCCGCGGCCGCGCGTTCCGATCTGGCCGAGGTACGTCAGATCCTTCCGCAGCTGCGTGGACTTCACGCCGGCCGCGTGCGCCAGGGCCTCGCTGGAAACGGTCTGCAGCAGGTTCGACTTCAATCGATTCAGGCAACGCAGGTACACGGACAACCGGTAGACCGATTTTCGCGGGATATTCTGTCGGATCGGTTTCTTCACAACGGATGACATAAAAGTGCGGGCGATCTGACCGGCTCCGGTCAGATGACGGAGTGCGGCGGCTTCGGGTTGTTGGATTTGATCCGGTCCATCTCGATGGATTCCATCGTGGCGCTGGTCTTCTGCAACTGGAGACGCAGGCGGGTGAGCTCGCGCGCCTGTTCGACCACGACGCCGTTGAGTTCATCGTATTGATGTTCGAGGTGCGCGATGCTGGTTTCGAGGTGCGCGATTTTCTGGTTTGAATCCGGATCCATAAGCGGTCCGAGACATTCCCATGAACAGGTTTCACCGACCAGCGCGTTTTTCACCTTTACCGGATCGGCCCATGTTCGCGATAAATTAACTCCTTCCGGTGCGATCCGAAGGCGGATGAGGGTTAATTTCCTGAAACGTAATGAAACTCGGGTTGCACGTGGGGAGCCGTTTCGGATAGGCTGAAACCGAACCCGAACCCTTTACACCGATAATTATGAGCACAACCGCTAAACTCGACAAACCGGCCGCAACCGGCACCCAACTCGATCAACTCAAGAAGTTCACCACCGTCGTGGCTGACACCGGGGATTTCGGAGCGATGAAACAATACGCCCCGCAGGACGCCACCACCAACCCGAGCCTGATTTTCAAGGCGGCCCAGATGCCCGAATACCTGGCGCTGGTCGACAAAGTAACCGCCGATCATCCCTCGGCATCACAGTCCGAGATTATCGACCGGCTGCTAATCGCGTTCGGCTTGGAAATCTTGAAGATCATCCCTGGTCGCGTTTCCACGGAAGTGGATTCCCGGCTCTCGTTTGACACCGAAGGAACGATTGCGAAAGCTCACCAATTGATCGGATTTTATGAAGCTGCGGGGATTGATCGCAAACGCATCCTGATCAAAATCGCTTCGACTTGGGAAGGCATCAAGGCCGCCGAACATCTTCAAAAGGAAGGCATCAACTGCAACCTCACCCTGCTCTTCTCGCTCGCCCAGGCCGTCGCCTGCGCCGGGTCCGGCGTGAAACTGGTCTCGCCGTTCGTGGGCCGCATCCTCGACTGGTTCAAGAAAAGCACCGGCAAAGATTTCACGGGCGCGAACGATCCCGGCGTGGTGTCCGTGAAGGAGATTTACACCTACTACAAAAAGTTCGGCCACCAGACGGAAGTCATGGGCGCGAGCTTCCGCAACATCGGTGAAATCCAGGAACTCGCCGGTTGCGATCTGTTGACCATCAGCCCGGATCTGCTCGGAGAGTTGCAGGCCTCGGCGCAGCCTCTCACGCGCAAGCTGAGCCCGGACGCAGCCGCAAGCGCCGACCTCAAAAAGGTAAACATCACCGAAACCAGTTTCCGCTGGATGATGAACGAAGACGCGATGGCCACCGAGAAAACCGCCGAGGGCATCCGCAACTTCACCAAGGATACCTTGAAGCTCGAAGCATTCATCGCCGGGCGCCGCCAATAGATTTGCCCGGTTCCTCCAACTGGCGGGCCTGCGTTTTCGCGGGTCCGCCAGTTTTTTTGCTCTCGTGCCGGCCAATCCGCCCAGGTAACCATTGTCGTAAATTTACCGAAAACCTTGGGAATTTGGGAGTTGCGCTTTGAGAGTGACATGAGAATATCGGATTTCAGCATGTTCGTCTTCCTGGCAATCGTATGATTCGAGCCGATCAACCAATGAGTAGTCTGTGGTCACGCCAAATTGCGGTCGTTTTTGCGATCCTGACTGTTGCCGTTGCGGCACCGACTGGATCCTTATTTGCGCAAGAGGATCCAGAATCGGTGGAATTCGATTTGGAAAAGATAAGGAAGGAAAATGACGCGCTTCGGGAGCAACTCAAGAAACAGTCCGAGACGGTTGATGCCCTGATCAAGCGCTTCGACGATCTGGAGAAAAACACACTCAAGTCGGACATCACCCTGGGCGACGAGTTTTCCCCGCTTGATCCCAACGAACTTCAGGCTCCTCGTGGCCATTCGTGGCTCAATCTGCAGCTGTTCGGTGACGTCAACTATCGCGTCGGCGGCGCTGCGCTCAATGGAAATACGTTGCCCAACACCTTCTCCCTTGGACAACTGGACCTGTTGGCAACAGCTCAGATCTCGGAACGATTTAGTGTTCTGTCAGAAATCGTGTTTCAGTACAAGGTCAATGATGTCTCCGCCACGTCGGTCGAGCGACTCTTCCTCCAGTATAACGCAACCGATCTGTTTAATTTTCGGGTTGGCCGAACCCACACTCCATTTGGTTATTGGAACGAAACCTTCCATCACGGCACCTGGTTCCAGACGACGATTCTCCGTCCGGAAATAATGAGATTCCACGACGGTGGTTCGATTCTGCCGATTCATTCTGTGGGTATAGAAATGTACGGATATCAACCGTTTGATCCCGTCGACGTGCAATACTACTTCGGGGTCGCCAACGGGCGGGGACGCACCTCGCATGAAACACTGAACCTTCAGGATCTCAATGGAAACAAGGCCTTGTATGGCGTGCTGACACTCGAGCCCGCCCTGGTGCCCGGCCTGAGGTTTGGTTTCAACGGCTACGGCGACAGCATTCCGGAGGATGTCGATCCCACCCATCAGATTCACGGCGATATCGACGAACTGATCCTCGGCGGGCATCTCGTTTACATCCGCAACAACATCGAGTTTCTATCCGAGGGTGACAACGTCCGGCATACCATCGCGTCCACCGGTGAGACCTATAACACCTGGGGCTGGTACGCCCAGGCAGGCTATCAACTCGGGCCGGTGAAGCCGTACTTCCGCTACGACTATATGAATATCGACGAGGGCGACCCGTTCTACGGACCCCTCTTTCAGGATATCACCCGCTACACCGTTGGAATGCGGTGGGATCCGATTGATTGGGCCGCGTTCAAGGTGGAATATCAATACGTCGAAACGCCCGGCCTGAACGATCCAAACGCATTTTACACCCAGGCAACCTTCACCTATTGACCGATATGGGCAGACTGAATGCAATCCTAGTCGGCGTCTTGTTCGCTGCGATGACCCAGGGAATCCTGGGGGCGGAGATTGCGATCGTCGTCAACAAGGAGAACCCCATCGACGAAATTTCGTTGAAGGATCTCACGGCCATTTTCGAGATGAAGAGGCAGAAATGGACCGGAAGCGAACAGATCTACCTCGTGCTTCTAAAATCCGGACAGGCGGAGAACGACGTGGTGCTGGACAAGATTTACCAGCGATCCGATGCCGCCATGATCAAGTTCTGGAAAAGAATGCAGTTTAACGGCCTGGGAAAGATCCCCAAGAAATGGAGTTCCAGCGCGGACGCCAAGATCGTCGTCAGCAAGGTGCAGCAATCCATCGGCTACATCGACGCGGCGGAAGTTGACGACAGTGTAAAAGTCCTCAGCGTCGACGGACTGATGCCTGGCGATGATGGTTATCTTCTCAAACAGGATTGACCCTTGATCGGCTGACTATGCGGGTTCGAACAAAAATTCTCGTTTTCTCCCTGCTGTTGTCCCTCCTGCCGCTCGTCATCATCAGCTTTATTTCAAACCGCGTCGGACAACAGGCTCTGCAAATCAGCCTCGGGCAGAGCTTCAAGGAAAACGCCCACGGCATGGTTCGCGAGTTTGATCGCACCCTGTTCTATGTTCAGCAAAACGTAAAAGCATGGTCGCAGATGGATCTCATGCACGGGGTTCTCGCCGGGGATCCGGACGCAGAAATCGCGTCGTTCCTGTTCGAGCTTGCGGAACAATACCCCGAGTTTTCCAGTCTACTCGTCATGGACACCGACGGGAAGATCATCGCCACGAACCAGCAGGAACTGGATGGTAAACAAATGGACCTTGCCGAGTACCAGGATGCGCTTGGTGGCATCCCCCAGTTCAAGGATGCACACCACGACCCGGTCAGCCAACAGTGGGTGGTCAATTTCATTTTTCCGATTGGACTGGAGGGAGCCGGCACCATCGGCATCCTGGAGGCGCGTTGGAACCTCAGCTCACTCACGGGAATTGCCCGGGAACAGAAAGATTATTCGACCGCCTTGCTGCGGGGCGACGGTGTCTTGTTGCTCGCACCAAAATCAGATGAGGCGCTGCTGTATCGAACCAATCAAGTCAGTCAGGTGATCCAGTCCCACGTTGATGCCACCGGAGCGACGGAAGACTACCTGATCACGGGCAACCACCTCGGCAAGAACGCACTGATCGGTTACAGCTATTCTTCGGGCCACAAGGAATACAAGAGCCACGGTTGGTTCGCGCTGGTGATGCAAGACACTGACCTTGCATTTGCCCCGGTGTACCGGCTCCAAAAAAACATCCTGAAGCTGGGGCTCCTCGTCATCGGCCTCGTCTTCGTCCTGGTGCTGTTCGTCACGCGACGAATCAACCATTCGATCGCCGGACTCACGCTGGTCGCCAACCAGGTCGCCCACGGAAATTTTGACGGAGCCGTCACTTACAAATCAGACGATGAAATTGGAGATCTCGTGAACACATTCAACGGGATGATTCAGGACCTCAAGAGCCAGCGGGAACAACTCGTGGGCAAGGACTACCTTGATTCCATCATTCATTCGATGAACGACATGTTGCTGGTCATCGATCCCGGCGGTGACGTCAAAACCGTGAATCGCGCTACGTGTGAACTTCTGGACACGAAAGAATCCGAGTTAATCGGGCGAAAAATTCGAGAGCTGCTCAAAACTGAAAAAGGCGACTCCCTGTTGCTCGCGGACGACTCCGTGGAAACCGTCATCGCAGAAAACATCGAAGTCTATTTCGAGAACAAATCCGGCGGACGAATTCCCGTCTCCTTCTCCGGCTCCAAGCTTAAAGATTCCAGCGGGGCGACGATCGGCATCGTTTGCGTCGGCCAGGACATCACTGAGCGCAAACGTTCGGAATACGACCTTCACGAGGCCAAGCTCGCGGCTGAATCGGCCAACAAGTACAAGAGCCAGTTTCTGGCAAACATGAGCCACGAGCTCCGCACGCCCCTCAATGCCATCATCGGTTATTCCGAGATGCTGCAGGAAGAATGTTCGGACGCCGGTCAGAAGAGTTACGCGTCTGATCTGGACAAGATCCATGGTGCCGGCCGCCATCTGCTGGGCCTCATCAATGACATTCTCGATCTTTCCAAAGTCGAAGCGGGAAAGATGGAGCTCTACGCCGAGGATTTTGAAATCTCCAGACTGGTTCAGGATGTTTCATCAACCGTCACACCGCTGGTCGAGAAACGCTCCAACCGTTTGAAAATCCAATGTCCGCCCGAGCTCGGCCTCATGCACGCCGATCAGACCAAGGTCCGCCAGGTGCTTTACAACCTGATTTCAAATGCCAGCAAGTTCACCGACCACGGCACCATCACCCTTGACGTGTCGGAAGCAACCGACCTGGGACTCCCGTCGGACGGCGCTCCGACTGCCGGGATCCTGTTCAGGGTGGTGGACACCGGGATTGGGATGACGGAGGAGCAAATGTCCAGGCTGTTCGAAGAGTTCTCCCAGGCCGATGCTTCCACGACAAAACACTACGGGGGCACAGGTCTCGGATTGGCCATCAGTCGGAAATTCTGTCAAATGATGGGTGGCAACCTGACGGCTCGGAGCACGTTTGGTGTCGGATCAACCTTTGAAGCAAGACTCCCCCGATCTCTGGAAATGGATGTCGATGCTGATACAGCGACCGGACAGAAGGAACCTGTGCCGGTCCCGGATCATTCCTCACCGACCATCCTGGTGGTTGATGACGATCCCAATGTTCGCGATCTGATGAAGCGGTCACTCACGAAGGAGGGATACCACGTCGAACTCGAAGGGGACAGCCGGCACGCGGTCGCACGCGCCCGGGAGTTGAAGCCAACGATGATCACTCTGGACGTCATGATGCCGGGCATGGACGGATGGACCGTGCTGAGCCAGTTGAAAAACGACCCCGAACTCGCCGATATTCCGGTGGTGATGCTGACGATTGTTGATGATCGCAATCTCGGATTTTCCCTGGGAGCCATTGATTATGTGACCAAGCCGATTGACTGGCCCCGGTTAAAATCAATCCTGGCGAAATTCAAATCAGCCGCCCACGACGAATCCATCATGATCGTTGAGGATGAGGAGGGCATACGTGAGTTGTTCCGCCGGAATCTGGAAGGGGCGGGCTGGAACATCGTTGAGGCGGACAACGGCAAGACGGCGCTTGATCAGCTCGAAAAGAACACGCCCAGCCTGATCCTGCTCGACCTCATGATGCCGGAAATGGATGGGTTCGAGTTCATGGAACACCTGCGATCCCAGAAACGCTGGGAGTCGATTCCAGTCGTCGTGATTACCGCCAAGGATTTGACCCAGCTCGAACGGCAGAGCCTCAACGGCAAAGTGGTGAACATCCTGCAAAAGGGCGCCGTGACCTCAAGCCAGCTCATCGACGAGATTCAGTCCGTGATCAAGGGCAGAATCCACTGGGAGATCTAGTGGTCCCGGGCGGCTCGTCCAGACAACATCCCGAGTTCGCTGATTATCGTCCGGCCGTTGTATCGGTCTCACCCGAGAAAATGACGGGGCAATCGACCGGATTCTCCCAGACGAAAGCCCCCCGTCACGGGTGCGTTCAGCATTTGGGTCATGGGGCACGTCCAAGGCGGCGGTAAACGCGCACGCAGTCCAGACGCTCCGCGCATGTCCGAATCGCTCCGGCAATCGCGCCAGCGTCTTAGAGCCTGTCCGAAAAATCGGTGGAGCCCGGATTTCAGGCCAGTCGGCGGAGCAGAACGCCGATCATGGCGAGCTGAATCCAGCCGGTGGCGCTGGATTCGGTCTTTTCATAATCCCTTACCAGGCGGCGCTGCTG
>JBDNGP010000172.1:0-18001 GCA_041689265.1 Verrucomicrobiota bacterium | reverse complement strand
TCATTTGGACAAGATCAATCGTTCGCTTGCCTCGCGGTTGATTCTCCTTAATCTCTCGCGCCATGCGAATTTTGACGGGCATTCAACCTTCCGGCGCGCTGCACGTGGGCAACTACTTTGGCGCGATGTTGCCGGCGATCCAACTTCAACAGGAAGGGGAGGCGTATTACTTCATCGCCAACTATCACTCGATGACATCGCTGACGGACGCGAAACTTCGCCGGCAGTACACGGTGGACGTCGCACTTGATTTTCTGGCGTGCGGATTGGATCCGAAGAAGTGCGTGTTCTGGCGTCAATCTGATGTGCCGGAAGTGACGGAGCTCGCGTGGCTGTTGACGACGGTTGCGCACATGGGATTGCTGCGTCGTTGTCATAGTTACAAGGACAAGGTCGACAAGCTCGGTGGTGGCGAGGATGGCGCGGTGAACCACGGATTGTTCGCCTATCCCGTACTGATGGCCGCTGACATCTTGTTGTATGACTCGAACATCGTACCTGTGGGCAAGGATCAGAAACAACATTTGGAAGTGACCCGCGATCTGGCGATCAAGTTCAATGAGTTGTACGGAAAAACTTTTGTGCTGCCGGAATCACGGATCCGTGAGGACGTGGCGGTTGTTCCCGGGATCGACGGACAGAAGATGAGCAAGAGCTACGGGAACACGATCGAGATTTTTGGTGAGGAGAAACCGACCCGGAAAAAGATCATGTCCATGCAGATGGACAGCCGGACGCCCGAGGAGCCCAAGCTGGATGCTGACAAGAATCTGGCCGTTCAGTTGATGAAGGTGATTGACCTGGAGAAGGGGAAGGCATGTGAAGAGAAACTCCGGGTCGGCGGCTACGGATACGGCGACCTTAAGAAAGAACTGTTCGGAACCTACTGGGACTACTTCAGTGATGCCCGGGCGAAGCGTGCCGAGCTGGCGAACAATCTGGATTTCGTAAATCAGGTGCTCAACGACGGCGCGGAAAAGGCGCGTGTTGTGGCATCCAAAGTATTGGCCCGAGCCAAACGGGCATGTGGGCTGGATTGAAAATCTCTGCGAAAAAAAGCCCCCGCTGATCGGCGGGGGGCGCGAATTTCGTAACGACTAATTACTTGGCCTGCGTCTTGGCTTCCACTTTTTTGCGCTTCAGGTAGGCGAGCCGACGTTTACGTTTCGTTACTTTGCTGTTCTGTTGTCCCATAAGTCTCTTTACAATAAACCGTGTTTCAGTTGTTGTTCGCGGAACTATGAAGTCTTGGTTTCCTGCCATCAATATCTATTTACTGGGTGCCGTCGTTTTGGTGGTGTTGGCGTCCGGTTGCAAGTCGAAAAATGACGAGGATCTAAAGAAACAGGCGGTAATTCGTCTTCACCTAGAGGTGGATAAAGACGTGGTCCGCCGAAGTCAGGAGGTAGCGATCGTCCGCCGCCACCCGATCATGCTCAACATGTCGGACGATTTCCTCCTGCACGAGGGTTATCTCGAATACGCCAAAATGGTGGAAACACCCGGGGGTGGATACGCAATCACGCTCCAATACGATAAACAGGGGACTTGGACGCTGCGCAACGTGACGGCGGTCAACATCGGGAAGCATATCGGGGTGAGCTGCCAGTTTTATCCGGAAAACCGCTGGCTGGCGGCTCCGGTCATTCATTATGCGGTCACGAACGGGATGTTCAGCTTCATCCCCGACGCCTCGCGTGAGGAAACCCGCAAGATCGTAGACGGCGTCAATCTCACGATTGAAAAGCGGAAAAAGGAATCGTTTTTTAACAACTAATGCCAATGAGGCGGTTTAGTATTTCCGGACTGGTTCTGCCGGTTTTTCTGTTTTCCCTGCACCTGGCCGGCGGTCAGCCGTTCTCGCTGCCGACGGCGAATACCAATCTTTTCAACACGGGCAATGAAGCCGCCTTTTTCACCGCGACCTCAAACCCTTCGATCGACCCAGAATGGATGAGCGGTGCGTTCGGCTGTGTGCGGAATTCCCGGACCAAGATCCATGAGGGGATTGATATCAAGGCCCAGGTTCGCGATCGCGGAAAGGAACCCATTGACGACGTGCTGGCCATCGGCGATGGGGTGGTGATGTACGTGAATTCCGTGGCGGGCAATTCGAGTTACGGGAAATACATTCTGGTGGGGCACCGTGCCGACGGACTGGATGTGGTGTCGGTCTACGCCCACCTGCGCGAGATTGGCGACGGTGTCCGCGCCGGGCTTAAGGTGAAACGCGGGCAGCGGATCGCCACTCTGGGCCGGACCAGCAACACGCGGTCGGGAATATCCCGGGACCGCGCGCATTTGCATCTGGAGATCGGGCTGTTCATGAATCAAAAATATCCAGAATGGTACCAGAAAACCAGTCCCGGCGCCCGCAACGAGCACGGAATGTTCAGCGGTCTGAACCTCTCCGGCCTCGATCCGCGGGAGCTGTTTCTGGAACAACGGATACAGGGCGCACGGTTCAATCTGGTGGAGTTTATTCAGTCCCGGCCCGAGCTGTGCCGCGTGCAGGTGCGGAAGAAACGTTTTGAATTTGCTGACCGCTATCGAGCGCTCATCGAGCACAATCCGGACGTCGAGCGCCAGGGTATCGCCGGATACGAGGTGGTGCTGAGTTATGTCGGGACGCCGATTCGACTGATCCCCCTGACGGACAGCCAGATGAAGAGTCCAAAACCGGTGTTTCTGGTTTCCGTCAACGAGGCGGTCCAACAGCAGAACCGCTGTCGTAACCTTGTCACTCGTGACAGAGCCGGCTGGAAACTTGCGACCAACGGGGAGAAAGTCATCAGCCTGATGACCTATTGAACGGAGCCCTCCGGCGGCGGGTCTAACCGGGACTGGTCGGAGTCGCGTTCACGATGTGAACGAAAAAGGCGTTGCGATTCCCGGCATCGGGTATTTATTACCCTTCATACAAGTTCGAATCGGCCGATAAAAATACTGGTGAAACCCACAGTTGAGAATAGGACGGCGAACAGCCGCGTGGCCGGCGGGTTCTCCCTGATCGAGCTGCTGGTGGTCATCGCGATCATCGCCGTGCTGGCCTCGTTGCTGTTGCCGGCGCTTTCCAGGTCGAAGGAACAGGGCAAACGAATTTCGTGCCTCAACAACATCCGCCAGCTGGGCCTCGCGTGGATCCTGTACGCCGACGACAACGACGGCCGGTTGACGCCGAACAACTGGGTTTATTACGTCTCCGAAAGCCCTGCCACGAATGGGGTCTCCTGGGCTCCCGGGATCACCAAATGGGAATCCAATCCTGAGCTGCTCAAGTCCGGATTGCTGTGGCGCTACAACACGGAAGTCCGCATCTATCGGTGCCCCTCGGACCGGTCCACCGTGGAAACCACGTCGGGCGAGAAGCTTCCGCAGTTGCGCACGCGAAGCTACAACATGAACGGTCACATCAATTGCGACATTAACGACCGGCCCGGATCGGACCAGCCCAATTTGAAGTACTATTCCGATATCATCTCCCCGCCGCCGTCATCCCAGTTTGTCTTCATCGAGCCCCATGAGGACACGGTTCTTGATGGTCATTTCGGCATGTTCGGCAGAGCCCGCACCCCGGCGCTGTGGCTGGACGTGCCCGCCGATCGGCACAATCAGGGGGCGGTGCTCAGTTTCGCCGACGGTCATGCCGAACGCTGGGCATGGCAGGCGCCCAAGACCGGAATACGGGCCGGGATGGAGGCGACCGGCGGAAACCTCGCGGATCTCAAGCGAATGCAGATGGCGACTGCCGTCAGGAAACCACCGCGATAAACGCCGACTTCGGGCTCCTGGTGTTTCCCGATTTTCCACTTGCACCCGCTCCCGGTCGGTCTTCATTCTCCCGCTCGTTTATGGACTACCGGATTTCTGATCGTGCCGCCTCACTCTCGCCATCGTTGACCCTGGCCATTGATTCCAAGGCCAAAGCCATGAAGGCTGCGGGCGAGGATGTCGTCGGCTTCGGCGCGGGCGAACCCGACTTTGACACACCGCAACACATCAAGGACGCGGCGATCAAGGCGATCAACGATGGGTTCACGAAATACACCCCCAGCTCCGGCACGCCGGAATTGCGACAGGCCGTCGCGGACAAATTTCAACGCGAGAACGGGCTCTCATATAAGCCGTCCCAGATCATCATCAGCAACGGCGGCAAGCACTCCTGCTACAACGTGATCATCGCCACCTGTCAGGAAGGCGATGAAGTGTTGATCCCCGCGCCATTCTGGCTGAGTTATCCTGAGATGGTGAAGCTCGCCGGGGCCACTCCGGTGGTTCTTGAAACCACTGACCAGACCGAGTTCAAGATCACGCCCAACCAGCTTCGCGCGGCGATCACGCCGAACACGCGCCTGTTGATCCTCAATTCGCCGAGCAACCCGACCGGCACGGTTTACACGCCGGAAGAAATCAAGGCGCTCGGCGATGTCTGCATCGAAAAAGGCGTGCTCATCATGAGCGACGAGATTTACGAGCGGCTGCTCTATGATGGCGCGACGCATCAATCCGTCGCGTCGTTCAGCAAAGCCCATTATGATCACACGATCATCGTTCACGGGCTTGCGAAAGCCTGGAGCATGACCGGTTGGCGACTTGGTTTTCTGGCCGCTCCGGAACCGATCGCAAAGGCGATCGACGCCGTGCAATCCCACAGCACGAGCAACCCCACCAGCTTCGCCCAAAAGGGCGGGGTGGTCGCGCTCAACGGATCCCAAGAGCACCTGCCGAAGTGGCTGGCTGAATTCGACAAGCGCCGGAAGTTCGCCAGCGACAAACTGAACAGCATTCCCGGGATCAGCTGCGTGAACAGCAAGGGTGCGTTTTATCTCTTCCCCAACATCAGCGGTGCCGGTCTGAACTCGACGGAGTTCTGCGCCAGACTTCTGGAACAGGAAAAAGTCGCCGCCGTGCCGGGGATTGCATTCGGCGCGGATGACTATCTGCGGATCAGTTACGCCACCGGCATGGCCAACATCGAGAAGGGACTTGATCGTCTCGATAAATTTGTGCGCGGTTTGTAGAATTTCACGCCGCCTACCCGGAGTTTTCGTAACTTCGCTTGTTGGATTTCCTTCGGCGGTATTTCATGGTGTGTCGCACCATGAAACATCTCGCACTCATACTGATCGCCGCGTTTGGTTTTCAAGCCGTCGGCGCGGAGCCGGTTTATCAGGCGGAATTGATCTTTCCGCTGGAAAGCTGGCACAACCACGGTTCATGCATCGTCCAGGCTCCGAACGGCGATTTGATCGTGTGCTGGTTTCACGGCTCGGGCGAACGGAAATCGGATGACGTCCTGATTCTTGGGGCGCGCAGACGGGCGGATTCCGGTGAATGGAGCGCGCCGTTTGAAATGGCGGATACACCGGAGTTTCCGGACACGAACTGCGCCATGATCATTGATCCGGATGACCGGCTGTGGCTGTTCTGGCCGACGATTCAGGCGAATCTCTGGGAGAGCGCGTTGATGAATTACAAGGTCTCCGACGACTACCAGGCCGCCGGTGGTGCGCCGGTTTGGAAGAAGGAGAAAGTAATGCACATGAAGCCGGGTCCTGAATTTGAACGGATCGTCCGGGAGAAGACGGCGGAATATCTCAGCCGTCAACGGCTCACGCCCGAATCGATCGAGTGGGCGGCGTTCAATTTCAAGCAGGCGGCCGACAAACTGACCCGTCGGCTTGGCTGGTTCACCCGGGCTCACCCTTACATCACGCCGGACGGCCGCATGCTGGTCGGGCTTTACTCGGACGGTTTTTCATTTTCCATCGTGTCCTACACCGATGACTGGGGTGCGTCCTGGAAGATGAGCGAACCGATTGTTGGTGATGGAAATATTCAGCCCAGCTTTGCGCGGAAACAGGACGGCACTATTGTCACCTATATGCGGGACAACGGACCGCCGCCAATGCGTGTGCTGGTGTCCGAGTCGAAGGATGAAGGCGGGACGTGGTCGATGGTTCACGATCATCCGCGGCTGCAGAATCCGGGCGCGGGTTTGGAGCTGATGAATCTGAATGACGGACGGTTCCTCGTGATCTACAACGACACGGAGGACGGCCGGCACAGTCTCGCCGTTTCCATTTCTGATGACGAGGGCGCTACTTACAAGTGGACCCGGCATCTCGAGCTCGGCGAGCCGGAGCTCAGCAGGTTTCATTATCCGTCGATCATTCAGACCCGTGACGGAATGCTTCACTGCACCTACAGTTACTTCGTTCGAGACCCGGAAACCCACGTGGAAACGAAGTCGATCAAACACGCAATGTTCGATCTCGACTGGGTGCAGCAAGGTGATTGAGCGAGATTCGCGGCCATGAACAAGATCGCATTGTATCCGGAGATGCAGAAGAAGCTTGATGAGTTCAGGAACATGAATTTCACGGAGCTCGAACGATTGGTTAGAGGGAGTCGTGAGGACTCATCGATTGTCGTTAACGGCGTGGAGTATTGTGTTTCGACCGACGTACGGCGGGTGGACGAAAACCGGGACGCCATCACCGTTTGATGTCTGGCCCATGACCGGAGTTCGTTTCGGTTCGAGCCTTACGAAGAGAAGATCATTTGCTCAAGGCCACGTTTCGATGGGTGAACCAAAGGCCCGAGTCAACTTCAGTCCTGCCAGCTCTCGCAGATCAATTCCGTAACCGGCAACATTTGGTTTCCCTGACACGGCAATTTCTGCCGTAAAACCTGATCCCAAGATTGTTGATGCTGCTTAACCCGTTGATTGATAGTGCTTAAATAGTGATGGCACGCGTGTCGCTAAGCTGTGCCACAATGAATCCGATCAATCCGAGCAACGAGCAGAACCGCTCTTGGAAAAGCCTCACGGAAGAATTTCGCAACGCCTGCATGATGCGACGTCAGGGCGATTCGGCGGGCTCGACGAAGATTCTCAACGAGACGCTGCCACCCATGATCGCCGCCTGGTCTCAGCTGAGCCCGTCCACCGAAGCGACCAAACGCGAGCAGCTGAATCAGATGTTTGAACGCGAGCGCGAACGAATCGAGGACGCTTGGCTGACTCAGCAGATCCTATTGCGGCAGATGCGCGACGTTCTGATTCCGTCACTCTGCCTTCAGGTCGCCGAAGAAGTTCGCGAAGTGATGGAACTCCAGGTCGGCGAAATCACACGGCAGTTGTCGAAGGCGAATCCGGTTCCGGAAAAACCGGCGGAAGCGATTCCGCGAGCGGTGAGCCCGGTCACCCGGGAAGAGGAGCCGTCCCGGATCGTTTCGCTGCCGACGACAGCGGTCGAGCTGGTCGGTAAACGGCCGAACTTTGATGATCTGCCGGCAATCATTGATGAGTTGATCGCCGTCGATTGGGAAGAGTCCCGCAGCGAAAACCGCGTCGCCGCCCTCGTCTAATGAATCTCGCCAGCGCCGCTAAAATAATCCGGTTCAAACCCGCCGCCCTGCGCGGAAAAGTTGATCCAAATTTTGTTCCGCAGACGGACGCGGGCGGGCGTGCGCTTCTGGAAAAGGAGACGACGAGTCGTGCGAACGGGGGGCTAGCCGGACCGGTGTCGATCGGCAGGACGGTCACCCAGACGTTGCTGTTTGGAATCGATTTTGGTGCGCATCACACCCGGTTGCTCGCGGAGTTTCCCGGCGTGGAGCAGTTCTATTTGAACCGCCGAATTCCCTCGGTGGTGGCGGTGTTGAAGAAGGACAATGAAAAGACGCTGTCGCCATTTCTCTATTTCGGGGAAGAGGCCGAGCGGAAGAACAATAATTTTCAAAGGATTCGTCCCTGGCAGAACGGCGAGGTGGCCGAGCCGGTTTTCGCGCGTGAATTCGTGCGGCACCTGCGCGGGATCATGCAGCGGGAGGAAGCGTTGAAAACCCGGCTGGTTGTAGCGGTACCTGCGACGATGTCGTCCGACAGTCGTCACCACTTTCGTCAGGCGTTGCGCGGCATCTTCGATGAAATCCTGTTTCTGCCCCGGCCCTATTTGAGCGCGCTGGGCTTGAAACGGAAACGTGGTCCTGAACGGTCCGCCGACGGAGACGCTTTTCGCGATTCGTTGATTCTGGATCTGGGTGCGGGGGCCACCGAGGTCGGCCGGATCGGCCGACACTTTCCTTCAGCGGACGAGATTTCGGGTGTGAGTTTCGGCGGCGATCACGTCGATCTCATCATCGCTGAAACTCTGCGCAAGGACTATCCCGCGCTGGTGCCGGACCTGCGTCAGATCCGGACGTGGAAGGATAATTTCGGCCATGTTGGTCCCACGGAATCGCAGGTCGTCGTGAAGATGCCGATCGACGGGACCGAACAGTCGATCACGTTGTCCAACGCTTTGCGGCGCGGGTGCGAGGTCTGGGTGAGCCACATGGTGGAACTGCTTAAACCGCAGCTCGCAAAACCCAACGCCGGCGTTTGCGCTGTTCAGGATGTGTTCGTGTGTGGCGGCGGTCGTCAGATGACCGGTCTCGCGCCGGCGCTGACCCGGATGTTGAGTGCTGCCGGATACGATGGAATTCACGTGGAAATTTTTGACGAAGAGAACACCTCGCTGGCGGCGTTCGGCGCGCTGGAAGCCGCACGAAAGGTACGCGAGGAGCAATGGGAGAAATTTCGTTTTTAGTGATGGTTACGATTGGGAACGCATAAAAAGACCGCCGGTGGAATCCACCGGCGGTCTTTTTTGTTCCAAAATTGCGGGCCTTACTTTGCGCCCTGATCGATCCAGGCGCGAATGAGCGAGATCTGGTCTTTCGTCAGCTGGGGATACTTCTCCCGTTTGTCCA
Organism: Verrucomicrobiota bacterium; assembly: GCA_041689265.1. Classification (GTDB taxonomy): domain Bacteria; phylum Verrucomicrobiota; class Verrucomicrobiia; order Limisphaerales; family RI-55; genus JBDNGP01. The sequence continues at coordinate 9,241 of JBDNGP010000172.1, read as the reverse complement.
GCGGCGGCATCTCCATCTCCTCAACGAGGTCGGCGATGTACCACACGAAGGGGCTCTTGTCGCTTTTGCCCGCGACGATGGCCACTTCTTCACTGGAGCCTCCCTTGATGATCTGCTCGAGCGTCTCCAGGCTGTACTTGGATTTCGGGCGGTCGCCGCTGTGACATTTCAGGCAGCTTTTTTCAATAATCGGGCTGATGTCCGTGGCGAAGGTCACGCCGGTTTTTCCTGCAGCGGGAGGAAGTTTGGCGGTATCCGGCGGTTTGACGGGCTCTTTTTCGGCGGACTGGGACGGAAGCGCCGCGAACAGCAGACCGGCACAGGAAATTGCGAACAGTGTTTTTACTTTTACCATGATTTGATTCAATTTGTTGTTCGTTAAACCGACGAAAATGAATGTTCCGACATTCAATGGCAAGCACACTGTCGTGTGACAAAAAGCAAATCCATAAGATTGTTTCCGCAGCTGATGGTCGGCCTTCTCGTGCTGTTTGCAACGGGCGTTTCCTTGGTTCTGACTGACAACCGGAACAATCCGGTGGTGGATGGAAGGACGGTGGAAACGTGGCTGACCATTCTTCAACGCGGCAATTACGAGGAACGAAGACAGGCCGAACAGGCGTTGGTCGACAACAAGGAACTATCTCTTTCGGGCTTGATCCATTTTCTTGAGCGGAATCCCAATCCGATCCACGTCGCGGGCGTGGAGTATTGGAATCGGTTTTCTTCGCGGAGACTCGCTGTCCCGGATTACTCGGGACGACAGGCGGCTGCCGCTAGGGTTCTCGGTCGGATGGGAACCAACGGTGTTGCGGCGACCCGCGCCCTGATGACCGCCGCCGTCACGCCGAACTGGAATGTCTCAGAACCGGCGCGACAGGCGTTGTCGCAGCTGGGGGCGTCGGTCGCGCCGGATATGGCGAACCGCCTAGGACGGTCCGACCCTGTCGAACACCAGCTGAAGTGGACCGCCATCCTGAAGGGGATGGGATCGAATGCGACGAATGCGATTGGCGATTTGACGCACGCGCTCACCCGATCAAGTCCGGAGCTGCGGGCGAAGATCCTGGGCATCTTCGAACAAACTTCATTCCACGTGCCGGCTGCAACCGGTGTGCTGATCGACGCGGCGGCCGGCGGTGACGTGCCGACGCGGTGCGCGGCGTTGCGGTCACTGGGCCGGTACGAGTCGGTTGACGCGAGAATGCGGGTGGTGATTGACGCCAATTTGAACCACGAGGATTTCAGCGTTCGGTTCAGCGCGGCGTGTGCCCGATGCCGGTTGGATGACCGCCCGGAAGCTGTGTTGCCGATCGTCATTGAAGGTTTGCAACACGGCGAGCACCGCGTCGCCGCAGTATCGGTGCTGGGTGATCTGCGGGCGGTTGCCGAACCGGCCATTCCGGATTTGATCGAAGCGTTAGTCCAGGAACGCAATCCTCGGCCGTTACGGAACCCGCCTGCTGCCGGGGTCGCGTTGAGCCGAATCGGGAACCGTTCGATTCCATTCGTGATTCAACTGCTCGGTCATGACGATCCGGCGACGCAGTTGAACGCCGTGGTGACGCTCGGCGTTTTCCGAAAACGGGCGTACGAGGCCGCCGATTCGCTGCGACCGCTGTTGCATCACCCTTCGGAGGAGGTAAGGGAGGCGACGGCGTTGACGCTGGCTTCGATCGGGTATCACACGCGGGAGGCCGTTCCGGTCCTGTTGATCCTCAGGGAAGGGGATGATCCGTTCACTGCCACCTGGGCCAGCGACGCGCTGCTGAAGATCGATACAACTTTGCCGGACGCAGACCCGGCGCGATGACTGAGAGGGGATGGGTCAAAGCATGGTGAATAAGGCCGATGCGGCGAATAAGACACAGATCACGAGCATGCCGAGACAGCCGGCTTTGTTCCCCGAATGTTTGAAAGCGTCCGGGTTTGTTTTTCGGAGCTCGATCTCGATTGTTTTGACCTTCTCTTTCGCGTCCTTCAACCCGCCGCCACCGGCTTCGCGGTAGATCTTGATCGCCTCAATTTTTTGACCCGCAAACAGGGCGTCGCGAAGTTGTTTTTCCTGAAGGGGATCGAGTGGCACGGGTGGCTATTGGGTGGTTGGATTTTTTTTGTAGAACCGTTTTTCCCAGGCTTTTTGTTTCGTGCCCGCCTCGCGGATAAACGGGGCGAACGCCGCCATGTTCATCAGCGTGCTGTTCAGGATGTCCATGGGAAAGGTCATTGGTCGCTGAAAATCCACGAAGAGCACGACGCGATATCCGTCCGTGTCGTTCCAGACTTCGTGGTTGTACGTATCGTCGAAAATGATGATCTTGCCCTCCTCCCACGCGTAGCACTGGTCGCCGATCCGGATCCGGCATTTGTCACGGGGATTCGGGACGAGCAGTCCGAGGTGCAATCGGAGGACTCCCGCGTACGGTCCGCGATGCGGAGGAATGTGTTTGCCCGGCGAGAGAATCGAAAACATCGCGGTTGTGATGCCGGGGATTTTTTTCAGCATCTTCGTCGTGTTCGGACAGCGCTTGGCGTTTTCCAGCGTGTCCAAACCGACGCCCATCAGGAAGAAGGTCTTCCAGTTGTTGTCGGTCGTGATGGTGGAAACTTCCTTGATGATCTCATGAAAACTGGGGATCTCATCGCGGTAGATCATGATCTGATCGAGTTCCTTGCGGACCAAATTCCAGTCGTCTTCCACGCTTTTGACCCAGTGGAACGTGTTGCTGTCGTAGACTGGTTCGTCCGGGATGATGGACGAATTCACGAGCAGGGATTCAAACGCGTTCTCGACGATCACCCCGGCTTTTCCCAGCAACGTGGTGGGCGGGAAACTGCGGAAATTCCGCTGATGTTTCGACAGGGGACCGAAATGCGGCTGGTCGGCGAGTGGCTGCGGGTACGGGCTGGCTGTGCTCATTTATTGTGCGGCGATCGGACGTAATCACATCGTGCGGAGTTAGGCACGAAGTCGGTATTGTGTTAAGCCGCGCGAATCAAACAAGAATTTTGTGATGTGCATCGCCAAGAAATCAGATCGTCTAATGCGAATAGGCCTGGTTTGTTAAGCCTCCCCAGTCTGCGGAGCGGGTTGTTTTTGCCGTCCTGCTGTCCTGAGGCTGGAATGGTTTTCTGCGCAGAGTTCACCTGGTTGGGGGTGCCTTTATTTTATTTTCGCCGGACCGTAGATAATCCGTTGATGTCAGAAGGGTTAGGAGGAGGTCGAAAATCTTAATAATTTGTCGGCCCAGTTGGTACACTTGAGGCTAAAAAGGCTGTCAACAGGCATATGAGCGAGCATCAAAAGCAGACAGCCTTCTTCAAGGCAATGGTCGAACAGGAAGATTCGCACGAACATCGTGAGCTCACGGAGCGCATCCTCAAGGCGGAGCGCGACGAGCGGTGCGTGCGCCGGGCGATCATCAAGATCGTCCTGTTGATGGCGATCTCGTTCATTGGATGTCTGTACACGCTGGTCATGATGCCGGAAGTCATTTTCAACGCGAATCATAGCATGAGGAAGGTGTTCCAAATCCTTGCCCTCGGCTCGTTGCTATCCCTCGGCACTTACGTAGGATTCTGGCTTTATTTTCGGGCGCTGCTTTTTCAGGTTCACGGAGACTGTCGCCGGTTCCTCATGACGAAAGTGGCGGTGCCGGTTCAGCGGGAGGAGGTTCCTTCATCATCGACTTCCTCCCGACTGACTTGGGCGCCGGTCCATTCTTGAAAATTCCCGCGACCCCACTTCGGGCGCATCAACTCCGCTTTATTTCTTCGTCCGTTCGTCTTCGGTTAATGTCAGTTTCCAGCGATGTTCCGGAGATGCTTTCTGGCCACCTGTTGATTGCGTGTTTTTCTCCATGATCGCTGAAGTTTCCGAATGCGATTCTGCCAGCGGTAAAGAGGGCTATTGAAGAGGGCTTCAGCCTGTTGATTCAGATGTTCCAGCTGTTCGAAGGAAAGCGTTGCCCATTCATCCAGCGATTTGCCGCGCATCAAACGGGCGATCTCCTGATTGTAACCCCAGTAATGATAGGCTATCTGTTCGACGGTTTGGATCCGGTAATCCCGTTGAAACACGACCGAGTAACCGATCTGCTCCGCCCATTCCATCTTGCGGGGGAGGGAGTCGCAGACATGATCACAAATCCGAAGCACCTTGTTGATCTGGCCCACCGTCAGGCCACGCGGAAAACCGAGCACGCCGGAGTTGTACATCTTGAAGGATTGTCCGGGATACAACGCCGCCAGCGCCTCGTTGTACAGCCTCAAGATGTCCGCCCCAAAATTCGGTTCGTACGCGTGCATCAACGTGGTGGTGCCGGCCTCCACCCCGCTGACATCTGGCAGGCCGCGCCAGAAGATGTCCGCGTCGCTGAACACCTGGACGCCGTCGGGCGGGCTTGAAAATACCTCCTGCATCATCAAGATTTTGAGCCTCAGCGAAAACCGGTAGCGGCCCTTCCACTCGGCAATAGTTTGAGCGGAAAGTTCCCGCACCCTGCATCCGCGCCGTTTGAACCAGTCCGGATGATCCGTCCAGACCGTGATGTCGTCGGCCGGCTGCCCCTGGCGGATGAGTGAGTCCGCGCACAAGGCGGCCATTCCCTGACAATCAGTGCCATAGCCTAGGATGAGAAATCGCATGAGAAGCAGAATTGATTTGGAACCGCCGGGACCCGACGCGGCGTTGTTGCCGGCAGTTTGAGGAATGGACTTTCGGCAGGCGACGTTTTTTTGGATCGAAATTCCCTTTACCGGTCCAGCCGTCGCCCGGTGACATATCAACCACTGCTGTTGTCGCCGACTTGCGGAAGTTCAAAAACGACGTCACTCATTGCGGCACCATGAATGCCGATTCGCCAACTGATTCTCCGACCATCGTCTGGTTTCGGCTCGATTTGCGATTGGCTGACAATCCCGCGCTTCATGCGGCGGTTCGGCGCGAGGCGGTGGTGATTCCGTTGTTTATTCATTGCCCCGAGGAGGAAGCTCCCTGGCAACCGGGAGCCGCCTCGTGTTGGTGGTTGCATCAATCCCTGAAAGCGCTCGATGCAGGGCTGTGCAAACTCGGGTCCCGGCTGATCATTCGTCGAGGCCCTGCCGTTGATGTCCTGAGTGAATTGGTCAAGGAAACAGGCGCGGGCGCGGTGTTCTGGAACCGTCGCTACGAACCGGCTGTTGTCAAGCGGGACGCGGAAGTGATGCGGGTCCTCGGCAACGAGGGGCTCACAGTGGAGAGCTTCAACGCCGCGTTGTTGCACGAGCCGTGGACAATTCGGAACAAAAGCGACAAGCCGTTCCAGGTGTTTACACCGTTCTGGAAACATTGTGTCGGCAAACCCGATCCGGCCGGTCCGTTGCCGCGACCTAGTCGTGTGGCTGCTCCTTCAAATTGGCCCAGCACCTTTTTCGTGAACGATCTCGAACTTGAGCCGGACAAAAACTGGGCCGAGGGATTCCGCTCGGAGTGGCAGCCGGGAGAGCAGGGCGCTGAGAACGCATTGACGAGATTCTTGACGGACGCATTTAACAACTACGGCGATACGCGAAATCGCCCGGATCTGGTTGGGACGTCGCGGCTGTCACCCCACCTGCACTTTGGTGAACTGGGGCCGCGGCAAATTTGGCACGGCTTGAAGAGATTGGGAGTCAGACGTGGTTTGCCCGATGAGATGTGGCGCCATTCGCAATTCCTTACGGAAATCGGATGGCGTGAATTCGCCCACCATCAGCTGTTTCATTTTCCAACCACCCCGACTGAACCGCTGAGGCCTAGATTCAAGAAATTTCCCTGGAGAGACGACCAAGCATGGCTTCGGGCGTGGCGGACCGGTCGGACGGGATATCCGATCGTGGACGCGGGTATGCGTGAACTATGGGCCACCGGCTGGATGCACAACCGGGTCCGGATGATCGTGGCGAGTTTTCTGGTCAAGGATCTTCTGATTTCCTGGCGCGAGGGATCTCAATGGTTTTGGGACACGCTGGTGGATGCGGATCTCGCGCAGAATACGCTTGGCTGGCAATGGACCACTGGTTGTGGGGCCGATGCCGCGCCGTACTTCCGGGTCTTCAATCCGGTCACGCAGGGCGAAAAATTTGATCCGCTGGGGCACTACGTTTCCCGCTGGTGCCCGGAACTGGCGGCGCTTCCGGGGAAATGGATTCACCGGCCAGCCCGTGCGCCGGAGGAAATTCTCCGGGTCGCCGGAGTCGTGATCGGTCGCACTTACCCCGAGCCGATCGTGAGTCACGCGATTGCCAGGGATGTTGCTCTGGAGGCATTTGCGAAAACTCGAACATGATTAGAATTGGTTTTGGCCACGTTTAGATCGGTTGAAATTTGTGCAAAAATTAAATTGCAATTCTAAAAAAAAATCACATCCTGCCCGCGTCTGTTAGATAACTTGTCAGTCCCACGGCATGGAAAATCCTCAAGTGAACGAAATTCAGTGACGATTTGAAACCCGATGGTCGGGAACAGTCTGGAGAGTGCAGCGTTAGTCGGACAGTAATTGATATCACATGAGCACAAAATTATTTGTTGGAAACCTTTCCTTCAATGCGACGGAGAATGATCTCCAGGACGCCTTTGCGGCACACGGTACGGTCGTTGAAGCCCACCTGATGATGGATCGTATGAGCGGTCGTCCACGTGGCTTCGGCTTTGTCACCATGGGCAGCCCCGAGGAAGCACAGAAGGCGATCGACGCTTTGAACGGCACTGAAATCGACGGACGCGCACTCACGGTCAACGTGGCTCGCCCACGTGAAGAACGCCCACGCAGTGGCGGTGGCGGTGGCGGTGGCGGTGGCGGTGGATACGGCGGTGGCGGTGGCGGTGGACGTCGTGAAGGCGGCGGTGGCGGCGGTGGTCGTGGCGGCAGCGGCGGCGGCGGCGGCGGCGGCGGCGGTGGTGGTCGCAACCGTTATTAATCTTTATTGATTTTGCACGGCGGGGTTCGGTTTATCCGAACCCCGCTTTTTTTGTTTCCCCAGATGGTGGGAACTCAATCGTGTTGCGACCGGGTCACCCGGACTTCGGGGCGATACGTGATACGAATCAGGAGATCGCCGCGTCCGCTCCGCATATTCGGCAGGCCCTGCTCGGGGATGCGGATGATTTCGCCCCTCGCGACACCCCTTGGGATTTCCACCTCCAGCAAATCTCCAGTCGCACCTTTGATGGAATGAACGCCGCCACGCGCGGCCAGTTGTGCGGAGATGTTGAGGTCGCACTTCAGATCGGAACCGCGCGGACGGAACTGATATCCCGGGATTGCCTTCAAACGAACGATCACGACCCCGCCATTGATGTTCTGTGTGCGCGCAATTCGGATGCGCGTGCCCGGCGAGGTCATTGGGCCGATGGTCAAATCATAGGTTTCAATCACCCCCTCGTTGGCGGGGTCCCTGACCTGCACTTCCATTTTCATTCCGGTGAAGAAATCTTCGATCCTCACCTGAACATCCTGGGAAATATTGCGTTCGATCCTCCCTGTTGGTGAAAAGCCAGCGCTTCGCTTCGCCTGCCGCAGACTCTCATCGTATGCCTTGCGACGTTTGGGGTTGCTTAGAATTTCGTATGCTGCGTTGAGTTCCTGTGTGCGGAGGCGGGCCTCTGCTGAATTGGAATTAACATCTGGGTGATGCTGTTTCGCGAGGATGCGGTACGCCGCCTTCACATCCTCGGCGGTGCAACCGAAATCGAGTCCGAAGATTTGATAATGAGTAGGTGACGGTTCAGCCAAGCGGGGAGCTTAGAAAGTACGTCTGAAATTGCCAAGCGGTCTCTTGTGTCACTGCATCGGGAGGGTCATTTCGATCCGCTTTCCATCGCGGAGGACAACGGTCTTCACCTGATCGCCCGGCTGATACTTGGCGAGCAGATGGCCGATCAATTCACTTTCGGACGTGCGCCCGGTGATCCCGTCAAACTCGATGATCACATCATCCTTCAGGTAACCGGCCTTTTTTGCGGCTGCGTGTTCGTTGTACTGACCGACGTGTTTGGCGAACAAAGCCATCTGGGAGTTGTTCGGATTTTGTTCGGCTCTCGCTTCGTCTGACAGATCCTCAAGCAACAAGCCGCCCAGTGCCATCGCCCGCATCGGCCACGTGCCAACCCGACGGGAGATGTCCGAATTTCGGCGCCAGTTTTCTGGGAGTTTGATGGTTGGGGTTTCATGTATCAGTCTCCGGGGGCCGCCTTCTTGAACCAAAAAGGTGATCTCGTCCCCCGCGTTGTGCAGAATCCAACTCAGATCCGCATGTGAGATGAGTATTTGCCGGTTTGCCCAACTACTCCCGCTCCCGTTGTTCACCGTAAGAATTTCGTCGCCGGATTGCAGCCCCGCGTGGTAAGCCGGTGAATCTTCCAAAACTGATTTGATCACGAAACTGCCATCCGATTCGAATGTCAGCCCGATCGCTTCCGGTGCAGGGAAGGGGTAGATCAAGTTGTCGGGAATCGTTTCTTTCTGATCGCGAAACTCGGTGCGCATCGCATCACCGATTTGGTGGCAGTGTACGCAGCTCTGAACAACCTTTCCTTCCCAATCCAGATCACGGGTGTATTTCTTCGCGAGCGCGGGCATGTCGACGGGCGTGTCGTGTTGGACGGGTTTACCTTGTTTGCCGATAACGAGTTGGTTTCGGAACGCGGGTTCTTTGCCGTGAATCATCAGAGCTCGTTCCAACGTTGCACGAAACCCCGCCGTCGTCTCCTCGCGCGGATCCCGCTGATGCTTCCATGATCCATATCTCCCGTAGAGTGTTCCTTCACCGTTTGAAGTGATCTGTACTGGAAAAAATGGACAGGGGATTCTCTTAGAAAGAGAATTGAAAAATGAAGCGACGACGACATAGCCAGGAATTCAAGAAAGAGGCGGTTCGTTACATGGTGATGGAAGGGGAGAGCGCGCCCTCGGTGGCCGAACGACTGGGAATCAACAGCAATCTGCTCTACCGCTGGAAGGGCGAGTTCCTCGAGGAACTCGAAGGGGGCACCAAGGACGATACCCAGATGAGCCCCAAGGAAATGGCCGCTGAGATCCAGAGTTTGCGCAAGCAGCTGGGGCGCAGCGAGCGGATCAATGAGATATTAAAAAAAACGGTGGTCTACTTCGCCAAGGACGAACAATGAAGCTTGAGTTCATTCACCAGAACATGGGCGAGTATCCGTTGAAGGAACTCTGCGAGGCCCTGGAGGTGGCCCCTTCGGCGTATCATGCGAGCC
>JBDNGP010000171.1:0-3950 GCA_041689265.1 Verrucomicrobiota bacterium | reverse complement strand
TCTCCGCCTTGCAAAAAGGCGGCTTTGAGTATTTCGTGGTTCATGGTGTTGGTTGGTTTTTTTGGTTTTGTCACCACCACGCTCTCGCGTGGTTGAACCAACCACCACCTCAAATTTTTAACGACTCAGGGGACACTTCCCTGGGAGGCGGTGCAACCATTACTTCGGCGATTCGTTATGACAGCGAGACTCAGGGGTTCTTTCTTGATGATGTTGAGTTCGCCCGGCTGGAGATTCAGGGGATTCCCGACAAGTGGTTGGAACAGGTGACGAAATTTGCATCCAAGGCTGCCCAAGAATTCATCGAGACCAAGCCGGTTTACCGACTTGAGGCCAAGGACTCGAAGACGGCCACCGCGAAGCTACTACTCAAGGGATTTGAGGTCCGCGATCAGGCCATCTGCGTCACTCTAGGAATCTGAACAAGCCGAACAAGTCGGCAGCCCGCTCAACCAACCGCTGATCGCCAGCCAGACACTGGCCGCCCATTGAAGCTCACTTTTCATTCGCCACACGATATTCCCCTGCCCTACGTTCTCGCCCGTGCTGACGGTCAAACCGTGGAAAATTGAGTCTATTTTGCAACTCCTTCTGGGAGTGTTCGGGAGCATCACGTTCACGGGCATGTTCGCCGGCGCGCTCGGTTACAAGGCCGAACCAGGACAGATCGATCATGTGATGATGATGGTCGGTGCGATCAGTGTTCACGGCGTGGGCCTGCTCTGGCTCAACTGGTTCATCAAAGACCATCAGCTGACCTGGAAGCAGGTGATCTGCGACCGGTTCTCCCGACTCCCCGCGATGATCCTGTTCGGCGTGACCGCCGGAATCACCGGCTTTTATGTCTGCATGTATCTCGGCGGCGTGATCGCGCGCGTGCTCATCCACTTCACGGTCGAACCCGAGGCACAGTCCACCGTCATCGCGCTGCAATCCTCCATTTCACTTCCTTGGATCGCGTTCTTCGGCGTCCTCTCCATCGTCCTCGCGCCGATCGTGGAGGAAATCGTGTTTCGCGGAATTCTCTACCCGATGGTCAGGCAACTCGGTCATCCAAGAATGGCGTTGTGGGGCACGTCCATCCTGTTTGCCGCCAGCCACGCCAATCTGCAGGCGTTCGTTCCCCTGACCGCTCTCGCGCTCGGACTGACCTGGCTCTACAATCGCACCGACTGCCTGCTCGCTCCGATCCTCGCACACTCGACCTTCAACGCGATCAACTTCGCGCTGACCATTCACTTCGGCGCCTTTTCGACCGCCGGTTCCTGAGCAAATGAACGAACTACAACTCATCGAAAAACTGACCGACGGACTTCCGACCAATCCGTCCGTGGTCGTCGGCCCGGGCGATGACTGCGCGGTGCTGGACATCGGCATTCTGGGAAAGTGGCAGCTCTTCAAGACCGACGCCATTGTCGAGGGCATTCATTTTGAGCCCGATGCCGATCCGGAAAAAATTGGGCACAAGGCGCTCGGCCGTTGTTTGAGCGACATTGCGGCGATGGCGGGTGAACCCGGGTCCGCAGTGATCACAATCGCGCTGCCCAAAGATTTTTCAGCGGAACGCATCTCCAAAATTTATGACGGGATCAACTCGCTGGCCCGGCAGTTCGACGTCGCGATTGTCGGGGGTGAAACGACGACGAGCACCGGTGGCTTGATGATCAGCGTGGCGATGTGCGGCACGGTCGCGAAAGGAAAGGCTGTCCTGAGAAACGGCGCGAAGGTGGGCGACGCAATCTTCGTCTCCGGCGAACTCGGCGGAGCCATTTTTCGTAAGCATCTTGAGTTTCATCCGCGCGTCTGCGAGGCCGCGCTGCTCGCGTCGCAGTTTGATTTGCATTCGATGATCGATTTGAGCGACGGGCTCGCCGGAGATCTTCGCCAGATCACCCGGGCCAGCGGATGCGGCGCGGAACTGTTCAGCACTGCGATTCCGATCAGCCGGACGGCGAAACTCGCAGCGCGCGAAGAGTCGTCCGCCAAGCCAGCGCTGCTTGCCGCGCTGGTGGACGGTGAAGATTACGAACTCCTGTTCACCGCCGCGCCCGGCGACGCGGTGGCGATCAAGGATGCGTGGAGCAAGGCGTTCAACGATGTGAAGTTGAGTTGCATCGGCAAGATCACCGCCGGACCAAAGGTCATTCTCCGCACGGAAAACGGCGTTCGCGAACTGCCCAACCATGGATACGTTCATTTCCAACAGTCCTGAGGAAACGCAGTCGCTCGGACGACGTTGGGCCGCCGAACTGGCTCCAGGCACGGTCATCGGGCTTAGCGGCGATCTCGGCGCGGGCAAGACGCAGCTTGTGAAAGGCCTGGCCGCAGGTCTCGGCATCACAGAACGTGTCAACTCACCGACGTTCGGACTCGTCAACGAATACGAGACCGGTCGCATCCCGTTGTTTCATCTCGATTTGTACCGACTTGATACGCCGGAGCAGATCCGCGCCGCCGGGCTGGAATCCTACCTGTTCAATCCGGCCGGATTGACCGTCGTCGAATGGATTGATCGCTGGCTCGAAGCAGCCCACGATCGGGCAGGTTTTCCAAAACTGTTCCGCCACGTCTGGATTGAATCAACCACCGAGACCGAGCGCCGCATTCGCCATGAAGATTCTGGCCATTGATTTCTCAACCTCGATCCGCAGCGTCGCCCTGGTCGAATGCGCAGCCGGCACATCCGTCATTCTTGGTCAATGCAAAGAGTGCGGAACGAAGGAGACCAACGCGTTTCAGTTGATTCAAACTGTCTTGGATCAAGCAGGCGAAAAACGGTCTGAGATCGATGCTCTGGCGCTCGGTCTCGGGCCGGGATCTTACGGTGGTATCCGGGTTTCTCTATCCATCGCGCAAGGCTGGCAGCTTGCCTCGGGGATTCAGACCACCGGAATCGAGACGGTGCGCGTTCTCGCCGAAACTGCGCGACGACAAGGTCATCGCGGACGGATCGACGTGATCGTGGACGCGCAACGAAATGAATTTTACCACGCGGGATTCGAATCAGACGACAATGTGACAACTCTCGTCCACACGCTGAAAATCATCACGCGAGCGGAATTGGAAACGTTGGCGGCTAACAACTCCACGCTGATCGGCCCCGATGTCACCAATCGATTCGCAGGAGTCACGGAGTTCCACCCGGACGCCGCCGTGCTCGCCCAGCTTGCTTTTACGCGAAACGAGTTTGTTTCAGCGGATCAGTTGACACCCGTCTACATTCGCCCGGTCGAATTCGTCAAAGCGCCCGCGCCCCGGACGGATCTTTGAGCCGCCGAATTGCGCCCCGGGCGTCGGTTCGATCTTTCGAAGTTTTGCGCTTCAACAAATCTCGGTCGCTGAAGCGCGCATTTCCAACTTCCAACACCGCTCCGCTAAAACGAGATCTGCAGGCGGGACTCGAACAATCGGGCAATTCCTGGAGTCGCGCCGCCAACCACGTCGGAGAGGAGGTAGTTGAACTGCATTCGCACGACCGGGTTGAATTACCAGTTCATCCCTCCGCCCACCATGACCATTTCTCCGCCGTCGATGCTCTTGGAGGAAAGATTCACGTATGATACGTGCCCAATGAATTCAAAGGCACCCAGTCCGTTCCCGTCAAATGTGAGATTGCGCAGCGGTGTGACGGGCCGGAACAATCCCGTATTCCGGTTGTACGGACGCGACTCCCCGGTGAGGAACCAGCTGCTGTCTGCGTAGAATCCATAAAAGTTTGGGGAATCACCCTAGCTGGTCCGCACGTGCGAAACAATCGCCTCGCTTTGAACGGACAGCGGGCCTTGAACCCACGCAAATTCTGCTCCGAACAAGAAAGCATTGCGACTGTCGATCACTCCGGTATCCACCAAAAACGGAGCAAGATGACTCTCCGGACGGGAACGATACTGGATGCTTCCCTGCCCCGAAAAAGTGTAGTTCACGCTGGTACCGAGATGCAGGAAAGACGG
>JBDNGP010000170.1:0-5822 GCA_041689265.1 Verrucomicrobiota bacterium | reverse complement strand
CCGCTTGCGCGTCAAAGACTCCATTCCACGAAGGGCAAACTCTCAAACCCATGCAAAGACACAAGAAATACGGATTTAGCCCCGTCTCAAACGGCGAGTTTTAATTGTCGCCACCGGGGAAGGATAATTGTCGTTGACCAGTGCGAGAAGAAGGAACGCGACTGCTGACGCGGCCCCGAGCATCAGGACCGTGTTGGCATCGCGTCGCGGAAGCCGGGTGACGATGGGGGAGAGGAATTTGCTGATCGTAATCAGGAGGAACTTCATGGCAGTTGATATTTTTTTTGGAAAATGAATTGGCCGCGAAAAGAAAGTCTTTGTGTATCTTGTGTCGTGTTGTGGCTGCCCGATAAATTTCTGTTTTGCGGTGCCATCACTGACTGACGATGTTGTGGCGCTGGACAATCGATCGGCACCACCACAGCGGGATGGCACCGAAGAGGCCGAAGGAGCAGTCGATCAAGCGCCACCAAATCGGAATGTCCCGAACGGCTCCGAACACGAGCGCCCACGGGATCACCATGGCGCAGGCGATCAATCCGAAGTCGAACAGCCATTCGTTTCTAGTCGGATCTTTCCACGCCCCGATGAACGCGACCGCGATGACGATGTGCCCGAACGCCAGCCAGTCGGTTCCATAAAAGAGCATCGGATGCGAGGCGGCCGATTCATGTAGCGCGGTCTGTATCTTCAGCAGCCAGACCGCCCAGATTGGCGCATCGGCTGACGCTGGAAGCGCCACGAGCTGGTCCGCGTTTGTTATCTTAACCAACGCATCAACTTCACTCATAAGCGGGATCGCGGTGATGCCGCTGATCACCAGTCCAAAGATGAAGAATGCGACGAGCACTCGGACAGTCTTTAGTTGTGCTGCCGGGAGAGGGGTGAATTTCATTTGTCAGAGGAAGCGAGGTGAGAAATGGCGTCTGTCGAAATATGAACTTCAGGCGCAGGCTCTTGCCTGAACGGGCATCCGCTTTCCTGCCTGAGTCCGTCGTAATTCCACAGCCCGACTGCGGGCGGTGAGTCTGGCGATAAATCCGCCAATCTCCCGCTGGACTTCGGTATAGTATTCACGCGTGCTGGCGCCGAATTGAAACAGGCTGGGACCGTGGCTGGACCACAGCACGGTCGCGGCGGCGAGGCCGTTCAACCAGAACTGAAGCTGCCAGACCGCGCCAAACGGGCTCGCGGGAGAGGGGTTCGCATGAGCAAGACGATCTCGGTGAAAGTCCACGTGGCCACCTTCATCACGGAGGATGAGATGGCACATCTGGTGGATGGCTGGATCGTTCACGTGCCGTTGTAGAACCCGATAGTAGGCGGTGCTCACGAGCTCAGTCAGCAGCAGGACCTGAAGTTCGAAACCCACTCCCAGCCATTTGCGAACGGTGCAGAACGCCGTGAAACTCCAGTGCGACTTGATCGGTTTCCCGCCAAACCGATCCAATGCTTTTCCGAGCAGACGTGCGTGTCCCGCCTCTTCCTTGAACCAAAGAGCCACCACGCGTTCGAGCTCCTCGGATTGATTGAGAAAACGGGCGGCATTCACGGCGATCAGGCAACACGGGCCGCCGCCGTCACCCAGCTGAAACTCGGCGAGCGTTTTCAGCAATGGCTTGATTTTGCGCGGCGGAATCGTGATGGGCGCCGACCAGTCCGGTTCCATCCGGTTGAGCTGGTTGCGTTCGAAATGCCGGATCCAGTTTGAGTAGTTCATGATGTTTAACTCATAGCGACCATCGCGCTTTGTTTGGGTGCAGGTTGATTCGTGTTGCGAATGACCAACGGAACGGGATTCGGAGCGGTGGCGTTCGTCGACGGATTGTCGTTCTCCGGTGACGGGTCCATTTCTTTCAGAGCCGTTTCAACCGACTCGACGATCCAATCGGGGGTCGAGGTGCCGGCGGTCAGCCCAACGATATCCTCCTTTTTGAACCACGAATTCACCAGCTCGCCCGCGCTGGTGATGCGGTGAACTCGCTTGCAGAATTTCGTGCACGTCGCGACGAGTTCGTGGGTGTTGTTGCTGTTGCTCCCGCCGATGACGACGACGACGGCGCACTGTTTCGCGAGATCAATTGCGGCTGTTTGTCGATCCTTGGTGGGACGACACACGGTATCCATGAACAAGACGTCGGATTGCGGAAACCTGTCGCGGATCGCGGCGACCAACTCGTTCACGCGATCAATCGGCTGCGTGGTTTGCGCGACGATACCCAGTTTCCGATGTCCGGTGAGCTGATCGACATTGGCTCTGGTCTCGACCACGTCAAAGCTGGCCAAATCCTCGGTCATTCCGAGAACTTCCACATGGTCGGGCATGCCGATGATAACGGGATGGTAGCCGGCCATGAGCAACATCCTCAGTTCGCGATGAGCTTGATGCACGAGCGGGCAGGTGGCTTCGATGACTTGATGCCCGGCGGAGCGAGTCGAGGCCAATCGTTTGTCCGATGCGCCGTGCGCCGTGATCATGACCGTGGCGGTTTTAGCTTCCGCAGGCTCGTTTGCGAAGCTGACTCCGTGTTGCTTGAGGTCGGCAAGAACGTGTTCGTTGTGGACGAGTTGGCCAAGAACCGTGACCGGTGTTTGTGCGGCCGTTCGCTTTGCGAGATCAATGGCGTCACGAACTCCGAAACACATCCCCAGATGATTTGCACGGACGATTTTCATAGGCGGATTTCGTGTGAACTAATTAAGCTTTGTGTTACAAAGTAACAGACCGCAGTGGTTTGATGTTGTTCAAATCTCATGAATTATTTCTCCGGTTTCGTTTGTTGGACGATCTGTTCCAGTAGCGTGATGTAGTTACCAAATGCTGTGCGACCGGCGGCGGTCAACGAACAGGTCGTGAGTGGACGACGGTTTTGTACCGACTTGGTCACGCCCACGTAGCCCGCTTGTTTCAGCGTCTTGATGTGTGTGGTAAGATTGCCGTCGGTCATGTTCAGCGATTGTTTCAGATCGGTGAACGAGAGTTCAGGAGTTGCCGCGAGCAACGACATGATGGCCATGCGCCCTTTCTCATGGATCACGCGATCCAGTTGCAGAAACGGTTGGGGGTTCACGCGGAGGTTTCTTTCTTCTCGGTCAGGTAGAGGTAGATCCCGTAGGCCTGATGCAGCAGGCCGAAGAAAAATCCCATGATCCCATGTGCGTACATGCCCGGTGGAAGTTTCGGGAAACCACCGGCAAACAGCAGACAACCACCGAGAATAAACGCCCATCCGAAGATTTTCATCCCGCGCGGAAGAAAGAATCCGGCGGCGTGAATCGCGCATCCGTAGAGGATCACCCAGCCGAGCGGAAGCCAGATCATGCCGATGATACGGCCCATGTTCGGGGGTTCTTCGGACATGTCGGAAATCATTATCAGGAGAACCAGGCTGACAAACAATCCCGCAGCGAGGGGTGGGGCGGCTGCCTGTACGACTCGTCGTGCGGGCGGTGACCAGACAGGTTCGCGGGCGGCGATCGATTGTTTGCGAACGAGGAACAGTGCGGTGGCGCAGGAAATCAATGCGGTCACCAGCCACCAGAGAATGAACGGCACGGGCTCGTTTACCTCCAGCTGGTACGCGAGTAAGGCGGAAGCCAGCCCGATACAGCCGACCGTGAGCATGATGGGAGCGAGGGCCCGCCGATAGAGCGCGGAGCGTTCCATGAGCGTGCGGATGGTCTGCAGATTCTGGGAGGCCCAATCGGCGTTCATTTCGTTTACTTTGCATTACAAAGTTATTGTGTCAAGTCGGTGTTGCCGGGGAAACGACTTCTTTCGGTTTAACCACGATGGCGCTGAGATCACGGAGTTGGGGAAGTGGTCAGTGAATTGGTAATCAGTTGTCCCCGTTTCCGGTTTCCATGCTTGTTTCTGATTCTCCGCAAGTTTTGCGCATGGCTGTGATTAACGAATGCCTCACGCAAAGACGCAAAAAACGGCAGAGAACACAGGGCAGAAAAACTTCGCGCCCTTGGCGTCTTTGCGTGAGGTCGATTCGATGGCCGGTAAATTCTGCGTGAGGGAATAGCGGCGGATCGGTCTGATTCCATGATGTCGCGAAACGGAAAGAAGATGGCGAAGCACAGCGTCCGCAATTTGATTTTTGCCGAGATCGTTGAGCAAAAGTTTTTCAGCACGGCGGTGGTTCCGGCCACGACTTCGCCCCGGGCACCAGGTAATGTCCGGGTATCAACAAGTCGGGATCCCGCCGTGGCTGAAACAAATTTAGGAACGGGGTCGATGGTGCCGATTCATGGCGGGTAACAGCAATGAATGTCAGCGTTAGAAACTCGGTGATCATCGCCCTTGCCCAGACCGGTCTGCTCGTCTTCGGGATACTTGGTGTGGCGGCGAGCCACAAGCTGGCGAGCAAGCTGGGGTCTCCGAGCCGCGGGGAACACCGGTTTTTCATCAACCATGCCTGGCTGCTCATGCCGGTCCCGTTGATCTGGATAACCATTACCAGCTGGCTGCTGGCTCATCGCCGGTTGAACGGGACCTGGAAAACCGCCGTGTTCATGAGCGGGTTGGCCATCCTCGTTCTGTTGATCACCGGGGCGGCGTTTGAAGTGCGTGAACCATGGAGTTCACCTGTTCAACACGGAGGGCGCGGGATGGACGTGCTTCCTCACTGACGAATCAGGTTCCTGCTATCGGGGGTCCTTGTTTTCAACCGGCCCCGGTCCTTGAATCGCGATCAATGCCAGCGCGGCGTTGGTGCGAACGTAGGGGTTTGAATCGGTCAACGCATCCTGAATGGGGCCGACAGCCGAGATCGCCGCCGGGCCGAACTGCTTTAGCGCCATGATGGGGAACAGGTTTTGGTGCTTTCTTTCCAACGCATGAACCAGCGCGGGTACCGCCACATCGGTTGAATTGGTGAGCGTGCCGAGGGTTCGGCAGGCAGCCGCCAGAACTCCGTTGTAGTTTTCATTGGCGAGGCGCTCCGCTAAGAATACGGCAAAATGATGTTCCAGTTCCGGGGTGATCTCGTGCTCCAATTGGAGGATGATGTTTGCTCGAGTGGTGCCGTCGTTGATCTTCATGAACTCGTTCGTCAGTGCGGCCGCTCCGTCGGGGCCGATCGCGCACAACACCCTGGCCGCCGAGCGAGAATCAAGAGGCGAGTGAAGCATCTGCGCAAGCGCCGGAATGGCGTTGGTGGCCCCATCGATGAGAACTCGAAATGCAAGTATCGCTGAACCGGGCTGATACGATTTGAGGAAAATGGAGGCTAACAAGAGCCTTGCCCGGTACGGAATGCTATTGTCTTCCACCTGTTGCAGGACTTCGACCCGCAATCTCCCGTCAGGCGTGGACATCCATTGAAGCAGCGTTGGGATCGCGTTCGTTCCGATCGCACGAACTGCGGCGGTGCTTTCCGCTGTGAGACGGACTGGACGGTATGGGTTGCCCGCGGGGTCGGGCTCCGTCTGTTGCGCCCAATAGCTCAACGGCTGTCCGTTGTAGCTTGGTTCGCCGGACGGCGGGATCATCGCCCACCATCCCCCAAAGCAGACGACCACCACGATCACCACAAGGACAACAAGGCGGAATCGTCGCGACCTTCGCGGCTGAATAGAAGGGTTCTCTCGCGATGCGTCGGGGTCGACGGTATTTGGTTTCATGAAGGTTGAATTGTTCGACCGTATTTCCGTTTTCCGAATAGGGCGCTTGGTAGGGAACGTTTCGAAGCCGCTGGAAACAGTTCTTCGCACCAACCGTTCCCAGACGTTTTCTCTTCCCTCACTCGTTGCCCCCCGTGACTCCGTGGTTGTTCGGGTTCGCAATCGAAAGTGCCACCTACGCCGTGCGTTTG
>JBDNGP010000169.1:0-14498 GCA_041689265.1 Verrucomicrobiota bacterium | reverse complement strand
TTCTCCTCGCCGATCAAACCTTGTGACAACTTCACCAGCACGATGCGCCCGTCGTTCATCGCGCCCGCGAAGTCGATCTTGTTCACCTTCTGCGCGACCATGTAGCGGATCGCTTTCGGGCGAAGGAACGCGTCGAGCCGCGTCATCAAGGGTCCCAGTGAACCGCCCTTGAGCAGTGGAAATTCCTTCTGCCAGTAGTAGACGACTTCCGGGTCCGCGACCGTGCTGAGGAACTCCTTCCGGTATTCGGGTTCGATGAGAAAACGTCTGAGATCCGCGAGCGTTCCGCCCCGGCTGTTTTCGAGGAATGCGAGGATCGCGTTGCCGAGCACGGAGTTCATCTGGTCACCCCACGAAGTTGAGAGTCTTCGGAAGACCGCGACCAGGTCGGAGGCGAGCAGGTTCTTTTCCTCGTCGGAACTGGCGGAAAGAAGATTGAGTCCGACGGGATACTCGCTGTCGGCTGGGTCTATGAGGATGGTCTCCATCATTCGTTCCGGCGGAATGTAGGCGGCAATCTGTTCGATGAGGTCGCCGTGCGGATCGATCACGGCCAGTCCGTTGCCCTGATAGATGTCCTGGCAGATCAGGTTCAGCAGCAGCGTCGACTTGCCGGTGCCCGAGGCACCGATGAGATGCAGGTGTCGCAGCCGGTGTTCGGTGCCGAGACTTGGGCGGACGGTTTTGCCCTCGTGCGTGTTCTCCCCGAGCACCAGTTCATGGCTGAGCAGTGAACCGGGCGCGGCCTTGGTGTGTTTGGTTTCGCGATGAAGTTTTTTGGAGCGAACGGCGGACGAGGGCAGATGCACGAGTGACACGAGTTCTTCGCTGTTGAGCAACATGCCGGAGCGATGCGTCGTGCGGTTGAGCAGATCGTCCAGATGTTTTTCAACCGGATAATCCTCGTTGTCGAGCAGGAGCAGTGCGTTGGTGTCGTGATGACCGAAGAGTCGCATGACGCCTGACAGCTGCCGGAGCAACGCGTCCGTGCGTTCGTTGCTGCACACCGCCACGCGCACCACCACCGAATAAAGTGGGGCTGTCGTTTTCTGATTGGTAAGGGAAACCAGCTCCGGTGCGTTCTCGAAGAAGGGATGCCCGTTCGCGGTCGTGACCGCGCCGCGCATGCTTTGCACCCACGGCGACATGGCCGGTTGGAACATCACCTGAAACACGCCGAGCTCGTCCTCCTGCAGATGTTCGAATGCCCCGCACAGGCTAACCAGCGGATCGGTCGCCAGTTGTTTGCGCGTCCGGATCGGGATCATGAACTCGTCGGCCAGTCCGAACTCGTTGATGCAATAGTGTTCTCCAGAACACTTCTCCCACGCATCTGACAGTGTGTTCTGGGTTCCGATGATGACGGCTTCGGGAAAGTGCGCCTTGAGCTGGCCGAACACGAACTCCGCGTCGTCCGCCGCCGCACTGATCACGGTGGCCATGCCCTCGTGGTTGGCGATCACCTCAAAGGTCAGCGCCGAGCGTGTTTCCGAAAGTCCGAGCAGGCACTGCGCGAAGATGTTGGGGTTCGGTTCGAACTTGGGCGGAAGGGCGATGACCAGTTCGATGCGTTCCTCGGGTCCTTCCACAAAGGTCGGCCCGGGCTCTTCAACGGCGGGCGCTGGCAGCGGGGGTGGCCGATGTCGTTCGGGTGGTCCGAACAGGTTTTTCAATCGCTGGGCGATCCGGCTGACACCGGTTGGCCGGAAGCCGTCATCGATCATCGTGTGCGCGACGGTGTGTCCTTCGAACGGTCGGAACGGGGGTTCCAGCTCAACGGGATCATCATAGACCGTCCAGCCGCGTCCCCGGCACTCCCAGTCATAAAACTGCTGGGTCAGCAGATCCGCCACGGTTGTCAGGTCGTCCGGCACAGCAAGGAACGCTCAAAGATTACCAACGCCGTTGCATGGTGGGGCTGCGCAAATACGGTCGGCGTTCCTCCTCAGTCATGGGTCGGATGCCTTGTTCTTTCGTGATCTCGTCGATCACACTCATCAACACGTCCCGCACGACTTCCTGATACGCATTCATCGTGTCCTGCCGGTGGTAGGTGTCGGGGTGGAAGAGCAGTTCGTGAATGGGACCGATGACCGGCAGGTCGCTCAAAATGCGATCAAGTGATCCAACCGCATCGAGCGCGCCCAGGCGCATCAGGGACCATAACAATGCGAAGGCACCCGTCGTGATGACGAACGCCCAAAGAAACGGCAGGAAGAACCACACGCCCATGAAGAGTCCGAACCCGAAGACCATCACAATCAGAAATTCCAGAATGCCCGCCGGTCGGCGTCGGTCGAAGACGCGTTCGGAAAAGAACATCCCGTCGGCAAACGGCAGACCGCAGATTTCAAACACCAGCCGTTCGCGTTGCATCCGCAGATACATCCTCCGGGGTGACATCGGTCCGGCCTGTTTCAGAAAGATGGGGCCGGTCATCATTTCAGGGACGCCGCGTTCCTCAAGTCGGGTGGCCAGGCGTTGATAGAACTCCGTGGGGTTGCATTTGACACCTTTGAAGTGCCGATCCCAATGCCTGAGAACGATGTTGCGTTTCGCGTTCTCCGCTTTGATTTCGGCGATCTGACCCTCAACCCATTCGTGTGCTCCCATATGTTATGTCTCCGATCGTAGTTTGGTTTTGAACTCCTCCGCCATCTGCTCCCGCCGCACGCAACAATAGTTCGCCGTTTGGCATCGTTTTTGGAAATGGTCGGATTGGGTTCCCTCTGCACCACAGGTCTGATACGCCTTACTTCGCCCTCAGAGGATTAGCCCTTTTGATACCGGGATACGGGCGCTGAAGCGAGGAAATAATCGGAGGGGCGGGGGCGGGTTTGAGCCCGAAACCGGGCCTTCCGCCAAGTCCAGGTGGGCGGTTCGCAATTTTCTGCCTCGCCGAAGCAAACGGAGATTCCGTTGGGACAAACTTGACATCAGAATCTGGCCGTCGATTATTCTTCTCAGAAGAGGATCACCCATGGGACCTGATCAAATTCAAAATGGCAGATCGACCGGCTCCGAAAAAGATGGCCCGGGTTCCTCCCTCCAAGTGCTCCACTATCTGACCACCAGCCAGATCGGCGGCACCGAGATCAGCATTCTCAATCTCTGCCGGGCAATGCGGGATGAAACGGCGGGCGTCATATTCAGGCAGGACGGCCCCATCCTTGAACAGTTTGAGAAGGCGGGCATCTGAACCGTCGCGATGAACGGGCCGGATGCGGATGTAGCATCCAGTGAGCTGGCCGCCGCTTCGAATGTATTAAACATCTCGGTTTATGGCGATGTTCCTGAGATTGATTCGGCCAGAGCCCTCACGGGGCTGCCCGGCGTCATCACGCTCCATTGGTACACGCGCCTCTCCGTTCGAAACATTCCGGTCGTGTGCGCCTCGCACGCGGTCGCCGCGATCCAGGACCGGGCCAACCAAACGGTCACCATCCACAACGGTGTCGATATCGAACGGTTCCGACCGGGCAAATGTGGATCGACAGGGCGATTCGTGGTTGCCCGGCTCTGTCGGCCCGCCAAATCAAGCAAAGTGTTCCCCCAGATCGCGGAGATGCTGCTCGCGGAACGGTCGGACATCGAACTCTGGCTGATCGGAGAAGAAGGCCCCTCCTCGGATCGGGTGAAATATCTGGGACTGAGGAACGATGTCGACGAAATCCTGAGGTGCGTGGACGTTGTGATTCACACGCCGAACGCCCGGCAGGGCGCGCATGATCTGGCGGTGCTCGAAGCCATGGCGACGGGACTTCCGGTGGTCGCGTTCGATGTGGAGTGTACCCGCGAATCGTTTCCCAACTCCGAGGTGGGAATCCTGGTCCCTCACAACGACGTCAGCGCGGCGACCCGCCGGGTCGTTGAACTGCTGGACAACGCGGACCTGCGGGAGCGCATGGGGCGGGCTGCCAGGAAATTGGTGGAAGAACGGTTTACGATCCGGCACACTGCCGCCCGATACCGCCGGATCTATCACGCGCTGATATCGAAAAAATCCGTCGGCGGGCTCATCGACTGACTCCATGACAGGACATATTTCAAGGGAGAGAATCAAACTGGTGAGCTGTCTCGGCGTCAGCCGGAAGGAGCACTTTTCCAGGGCGTTTCTCCCCCACTTCGTCGGTCACTATCTGGGGCTGGGAATCAAACCGGAAAACTTTTTGATCACGCTCTGTGCGCCCCGTCGCGGAGAGGAGATCGAATGGGCGGAGAACGCGCTGGCCCAGTACGGAATCGGGGTCTCCCACCACCTCATCAAGGAATACGATTGCTACGATTTCTATCGCAGCGATTTCGAACTGATGTCCCGGTGTCCGGACGATGACTGGATCGTGCTGGTCGACTACGATGAACTGGTTGAATTTCCCGCCTCCCTGCCGGCGTTTGCACACCAGCTTGAACAACGTGAATGCAACGCCGCCGGAGGGGTGCTCGTCGACCGGTTTGCCGAGCACTATCATTTGGCGGAGATCAAGGAGGGACCGCCGATCTGGGATCAGTTCCCCATCCAGGCCCGGTTCACCAAGGATGTGGTCCGGGGGTTCGACGGCAAAATTTGTCTCTTCCGCAACTACATTGAAGTAAACTTGGGGCACCACGCCGTGGTCGGAACACGGCGGGAGCCGACGAAGTTTTCGCATCATCGGCTGAGGGTGCATCACTTCAAATGGGACTCGACGTTGGAACCCAAGCTCAGGATGCGACGTGAACAGTTCAAGGCGGACATCGAACGCTACCACTGGCACGAAGAACCCGACCGGATACTGGAACTCCTCAACGACGGTCGAATCGAATTTCGCAAGTGATCCCGCAAAAACCACACTACGATTTTGCCAACCATCAACTGGAGATGGCGCAGATTGCCTATGATTATCTGTTGAGCAGATCGAACGGGAGCCCATGGATTCATGTGGGACCGGAGGAATCCGGGCTGGCGAGATTCGCGGAACGATCCGCCAAGCGACAGGGTGTAAAGTGGGTGGCCGAAGACGCGGAACTTGTCACGGGGATCGGTTCCACCAATGTGTTTGTGGACGGCGACGCCCTTTCCGAAGGAGAGTTCGCCGCAGCGTTGCGGAGACTGGATTCGCTTGAAACGGACACGATGGTCTGCGGGACCGGTTACCACACCCGCCCCGCCCATCGCGTGCTGCTCAACAAAAAGTTTTCGGACCGTATCACGCATGTCGCGAGTTCGGTCTGGTGGGTTCGGCCGGGGTTGCCCCCGCTTCCGAAGAACACGAAGGGCGCCGTTTTCATTCCGTGCTTCCAGGACACGTGGCGCATCGAGGAAAACCTGGCGTGGCGGCCCGAACTTGTGAACGGGCTGGACGTCCACATCTTTGATCACAACTTCGCACCGGCGGAGATGGACCGACTGTCCGCCGTCGCGCGGAACTGCGACTGGACGTATCATCATCGGGGAACGAGGGACCATCCGGACTTCACCAGTTGCCGGGCGGAATTCGCCGATTACAACCGGTTCATCTGGCAGAACATGACCGGTCTTTCCGACGGCTACGACTTTGTGATCAAGCTGGACACCGACGCCTGCATCTTGGATCGATACTGGTGGCATGAGGCGGCCGCGCGCCTTCACGGCCGGACCGCGATGATGGGCACGTTTGATCTGCGTCCGATGTATGAAGTGGCCTACTTCTGGCACGTTGCCTGGCAGAACGGATACAATCCGTCGGTGCCCGCCTACCCGATGCATCTTCAGGGCGGGATCTACGCCGTGAGCCGGGGCGCGCTTCGATCGTTGGGAGACATGGGCTTTCTACCGGGGCCGCATCACGATTTTACGGAGGACGGCTACATGTCCTATTGTGCGCAGATGCTCGGCGTGGAGATGATTCCGTCAACCACGCTGGGATCGTGGACAAGACTCAAACGTCCGCCGCTTGAGCATCTCGGTCCGTTCAAAGCCATCCATCCCCTGATGCGGAGGGATCTGCGCGACATGGTGGGCCGTTGAAACGGGGCGTCATGGAATATCGATCCCTTGAATTGCGTTCGTTCAAGAACCGGCATGCCGGGGAGACCGCCGTCGTGGTGGGACGCGGTCCGACCGCGTTCGACTACGGCGAACTCGGGGCGTTCTCCGGCCCGGTCATCTTTCTGAACGATGCAGTGCAATTTGACCGGCACGTCACCGGTGCCTGCTATCTGTTCGCCGTCGACAAGCCCATGGTGAGACTTTTGCAGCGGGATCGGGTTGCGTTGCCCGTGGTGCCGCGCGACATGGAGCCCGCGATCAGGGTTACCGACGGGATTCGGGTTCAATCCATCCTGTTTTACGAATGCGGCCGGACGCCCAGAGAGAAACTGCTACTGCTTGGCCGGGACGAACTCGCTTCATTGGGAGAGATCTACAACGGAAGTGCCACGATCCTGAGCGCGCTGCATTTCATCTGGTTCTGCGGATGCTCCGGCGTGCGGTTCGTCGGTTGTGACGGCATCAATGACGCGCCGGCACTTCTGCGGATGGGCAATTCCGAAGATGGCTACGACAAACGTCTGGAAAATATTTCGCAAACTGTTCCGCTTTGGAAGTATGCGAAGATTCGGGAGGAACAGGAACGGCTCTGCCGACGGCTCTGCCTTGTCACCGGGTATCTCGGAACTCCAGCGGTTCCGCACCCGAACCGGTTCCATCGGACGGCCCTCCAGATTCCGGCCATCGCCCACTTCATCTGGCTGGACGGACCGGTGCCCGAATTCATGGGGACGAACATCAAACGTTTTCGCGAGTTGCATCCGTCCTGGGATGTCCGCGTCTGGCACGGACTGCCCGCAGAACTTCCCGGGGAGATAAGACAGCTCTGTTTGCGTCTCCATCAGCTGTGCATGCGGTCGGATGTCGTGCGGACCTGGCTGTTGCACGAATACGGAGGAATCTATCTGGACGGGGACGTCTATCCGGTTCGTGAGTTTGACGAACTGCTTCATTTCACGCACTTCTTTGCGAGCGAGAACGGGGGCAGATCGGCCACAAACTGCGTACTGGGTGCTCCACCGCACAGCGAGTTCACGCAGAAATTGATGGACCATGTACAGGCCGCCTGCAACCGCCCGGAACCTCCTTCGGCCCGGACCGCGTTCGGCCCCATTCTCTATACCGGCCTGGTCCGTGCATTCGGTGAGCTGGTGAATCCGCTTCCCTCCCACTACTTTTGCCCCATTGAGAATCACGAACAGGCGTACGCGCTGGTTCAGAAACCGTTTCCAGAAATCCACCGCGCTCTGGCGTCGCTGGAGAAGGAATCGTCCGACCACGTCTGGCCCTATGGAATCCATACCTACGGGATTCCGGGAGATCAACTCCATGGAGACGTTGAACTCTCAAGCTGGACCCCGCCGCTCGGACGCGCGGATGCCCTTCTGCGCAGGCTGCCGTCCTCGCCGGTAACGGGTGTCGAAATTGGCGTGGCCGACGGCAGGATGTCCGCCTACCTGCTTGGTCATCATCCCGGTCTTTTCCTGATCATGGTGGATCGATGGGCACCGCCACCGCCGGACAATTCCTACACGCATTCTGTAGATGAGAAGGCGTACTGGTCGATTGAACGGCACGGAGCGGCACGGCAGAATGCCGGGCGAGCTACAGAATTTGCTCGTGATCGACGGAAAGTCATCCAAGCGGAATCTGTTAACGCCGCCACTCAGATTGACAACCAATCGCTAGACTTTGCCTTCATTGACGCCGACCACTCCTATGAAGCCATTTCAGCCGACATCGCGGCGTGGCTGCCGAAGATCAGAAACGGCGGCTGGCTGTGCGGCCACGACTATCACGGGGTCGTCGGAATACAGTGGGGTATCCGTCGGGCGGTCGATGACTTCATCGCCCGGACGGGTTGGACTCTGGAACTGGATGACAACGACACTTGGTTTGTTAAAATAAGTTGAATCCGGGATGAGAGACATCCTGCGTTTTATCTCGCCGCCCGAATGAACAAACTTGTAATTCCGTAACCAATAAACGCCGACGCGATGATCCACGCAAAAGTTACTCCTAAAATGCCCCATGAAAGAAGCAATCTCATTGGAGGCAGATTTGTTTCATGGAGTTTCAAACGGCGAATCGCGCGGCTGGCGAGCTTCCAAAGCGCCCAGCAACAACCGAGACCAATTGGCAACCCAAGAATCCAACCGGTCATATGCCATCCCGCATTCGATCCCGCGTATACAGCGCCCGAACACCCCGTTACTCCAGCAAACAGACTCAAAAAATGTAAAAGGGTGACCCCTGGCGCTGTGCTTTGATTCTGATCAGGTTTTGGCAGACTACTTGTGCGGCACATACGGTTGAGTTAGATGTTGCGCTCCCTAGAAACTAGATATGCAATAGCAGCAGCAGGAACGTGAGCAACCAGCCAACAAGACCGATTGGAATGATCAGGCGCTTTGGACAGCGATCGTAAAGAAACATTGTGCCAAAAATGCTTGCTATCCCTAAGCCCACAATTAAGTAAGGCAAAAGCTTCTCACCGGAGATCCGCGCAAGCGGTTCAAGCATGAAGGTGCAAACAGCCATGAACACCATGCCTGTGCCCGCGAATATGATGTAGCGTCCAAAAGCACCGACGCGTGGTTGTAAGTTTCCGCTCATCAATTGCTGCAATTCCTCCGATATTCGTCCATCATCCCTCGCAACAATCCCTGCAAATCCTGTATCGTCTGGTACGTTTGTGCCGACATCGAAGCACCCAAGTCGTTTTGCACGTCGGCCAACCTGCCGTAGGGATCAAGGACTCGTTGCACTGTTTCTGAAACGTCCTGCGCACCCTCTTGCGCAACTGTTGACCCAGCCTCCTTTGCACCGATCAACGCAGCGCCCGTGTTGCGTGCTGCATCGGCTGCATTGGCTGCATACATCGTGGCTTTGAACTCAAACGACCCCGCTACCCCGACCGTGCCCGACGAAGTGAACACGCCTACAGGAAGCGTTCCTTTCGTTGCGCCGGTGAGAACGGGAGCTGTCTCGGATGCATTTGCCGACAGCGCTTTACCTAGCCCTGTCGCGGTCTGGGCAGCAAAGAGTGCAGAAATGCAAAGCGAAATTCCTGCACTTGTTTGTGCGCTGTCGAACATCTGGTTGATGTCGCTCATGGAACGAAGCGCGCTGTGGATTGATTCTTTCACGCGCGCAATTGCCGCTTTGAGAGCAGTGCAGTCAGTCAATCCCAACCAATCAACAGAATTGGGTCCGTTGTTCCCAACGTAGGCATATAGGTTAGTCCCCGCAACTTCCCCAATAGGATCGCGATTGATCCACCTGCCCAGCTTCGGGTGATGATAGCGGAACCGGACCTGGTAGAGGCCGGTGTCGCTGTCGTATCGGTAGGCGCCGTAGAGGGTTTCCCAGGAGTAGCTTGAGCTGGCGCTGCCAAAACTCGCGTTCATATAGCGCACCGTGCCGAAGGCGTCGTACCCGTAGCGTTCGAGCACGGTGCCGCTGGTGTCAACGATGGCCGTCACGTTGTAGTAGTCGTGGAGCACGTAGTGCCGCGTCGCCCCGTTGTCCCGGAGGATCAGGTCGTCCGTATAGCGCTTGCCCCAGACGAACCGTTTGTCGGCCGTGGTCAGGGCGTTGAGCCGTTCCTCCACGACCTGCCACTGGTCGCTGTAATAATAGTGCCTTGTGTTGCTGCTGATCAGCGCGGTCACCCGTCGGAACGCCCCGTCGTAGCGGTAGGTGGCCAGCACGCTGCCCCCGGTGGGCTTCACCTCCACCAGCCGGTTCCACGCGTCGTATTTCAGATCGTAGCTGTTCCCGAGATCCAGCGGCTTGGGAACTTTGGTCATGTTGCCGTTGGCATCAAGCGTCGGGTTCGGCCAGGCCGTCCCCGTGGTCGTCGAGATGGCCGTCAGTTCGTTGGCCACGTTGTGGGTGCGGTTCTGGTTGAGTGTCGTCGTCCCGCTGACCTTGGTCAGGTAGGCCGAGGAACCTCCCCGCCAGTTGCCCGTCGGATCGTAGTTCCAGTCCTCCTCCCACGAGGGCGTGCCGCTGATGCCCGTGGGCGGTGTGCCGGTGAGCGTACCCCGGTCCAGGGTCTTGACCTGATAAAGTCCGTCATACGTGTAGAACTCGTCCTGCCCGGTCCCGGCCACCGTGTTCTGCCGCCACTGCCGGTTGCTCGCCCGGTCAAACCCGTACTTCACCCGTTCCTTGTCCGTCCCGGCCTTGTGCCAGCGCTGGTCGATCACCCGTCCGAACCGGTCCAGTCCCACATACTGGTCCCCGGCGTCGGTCGTGCCGCTGGAAGCGTAGTAGGTCAGCTGCACGCCCGGCTGTGTGGTGTAGTCGGCGATCACCGTGCGGTCCACGCCCAGATGGCTGTAGTCCGTGAGCACGGTCGCGCCGTTCTTGACCTGTTTGACCACGCCCATCATGTCCTCGTTGCCGCTGCCCGTTCCGTAGGAATGATCGATGGCCGTCGCGTCGGGATACGTCAGCTGGCTGAGTCTTTCAGCAACGGTCAAAGTCCAGGAGGCGCTTTAGCGCGATTCCATCCGAACAATCGTTTCAAGAGAGATGGTTTGTAGGCTCGAAAGTCTCTTTCCAATTCCGCCACATCATGCGACCGAGTAGGCCCATCTTTCGGGCCGATCCAGTATCTGCTGTTGTCCCCAAATGGCTCCCACACTAAATACTCGGCTCCCCGAAAGGAGAACGTGATATGCACCTCCGAGGGGCTAAACATGCGCCGCCGAGTCAATTGGGACACGTCAGGATTAGAGCGAAGTATCCTTTCTACTTCACCAAGTCCGATGCGAATCATGCTTACTTCAAACGAAGTAACCGTCCCTCCTTCATCGGTGGCTGGCCAGGTTCTCATTCGTCATCCTCGTCATCCACAATGGAGTTCGCCGCGCCTGTCCCGGCAACCCCAGCACCGTAAACGTTCAAGCCGGGATTTGTTCGTCCAGCAGAAGCGCGTAGCGCTTCTCCGGTCTTCCCGGACAAATTGGGGGGACGCCAGTTCTTGCCGGCACCACCTCTGAAAATGTTCTTGAGCACGTCCCTGAACGCGGAAGCGGCTTGAGGCGTTTTGGCGAGAATCGATCCGGCTTTGGCAAGCCCCGCGTATGCCAGCCGCGCACCACCGATTGCGCAAGACAACCAACCTCCAGCTTCGTATCCGAGCGAGCTGGTGTCGACGCTATCTATCCCAAGAGCATCTCGACCGTATTTAGTGAGATTTAGGGACAACGCATCACCAAGACCACCTCCGATGTTTGCTACGTCTTCGATTGTGAGGTTCGGTAAGTGTTCGAGTGGATTCCCATATGGAGTAAGCGTGGAAGGCCCGGCGTAATTGGGCAGCGCGCGCATATCCATCCAACCCGACAAACCAAACTTGTCCACCTCGTTGGCCGGGTTATTCCCAACGTAGGCATATAGGTTAGTCCCCGCAACTTCCCCAATAGGATCGCGATTGATCCATCTCCCGAGCTTCGGATTGAGGTAGCGGAAGCGGACCTGGTAGAGGCCTGTGTCGCTGTCGTAGCGGTAGGCGCCGTAGAGGGTTTCCCAGGTGTAGCTGGAACTGGCGTTGCCGAAGCTCGCGTTCATGAACTTGGGTGCGCCGAACGCATCGTAACCATAACGTTCCAGCACGGTGCCGGACGTGTTCACGATGGCCGTCACGTTGTAGTAATCGTGCAGCACGTAGTGCCGCGTCGCTCCGTTGTCCCGCAGGATCAGATCGTCCGTGTAGCGCTTGCCCCACACGAACCGTTTGTCCGCCGTGGTCAGGGCGTTGAGCCGTTCCTCCAAAACCTGCCACTGGTCGCTGTAATAATAGTGCCTTGTGTTGCTGCTGATCAGCGCGGTCACCCGGCGGAACGCTCCGTCATAACGGTAGGTGGCAAGCACGCTGCCCCCGGTGGGCTTCACCTCCACCAGTCGGTTCCACGCGTCGTACTTGAGATCATAACTGTTCCCGAGGTCCAATGGCCGGGGCACCTTGGTCATGTTGCCATTGGCATCGAGCGTCGGGTTCGGCCAGGCCGTGCCGACCGTCTTGGTGATGTTGGTGATCTCGTTGGCCACGTTGTGCGTCCGGTTCTGGTTGAGCGTCGTCGTCCCGCTCACCTGGGTCTGGTAGCCCGTTGAAGAACCGTGCCAGTTGCCCGTGGCATCATAATCAAAGTCCTCCTGCCACACGGGGGTGCTGGCGATGCCCGTTGGTGGCGGGCCGCCGGTCAGATTTCCCCGTTTGAGCGAGTCCAGCTGGTAGAGGCCGTCGTAGGTGTAGTATTCGTCCTGATTGGACGTCGCCACCGTGTTCTCCCGCCACTGCCGGTTGCCGGCCCGGTCGAACCCGTATTTCACCCGTTCCTTGTCCGTGCCGGCCTTGTGCCACCGCTGGTCGATGACGCGGCCGAACCGGTCCAGACCGACGTACTGGTCCCCGGCATCGCGAAAGGTCACCGACCAGAACTTGAATCGGTGCCGGAACATATCGGGAGATTCGTTGTCAATCCGTGTCATTAAGTTAGGGTTGACACCGTTACTACTTACCTCCATGCAGGATTCCATTATTTCGACTTGAGTAAACAACGCTGACTGCCATCAAGGTAAAAATGAAAGCCAAAACCACCAATAGCCCCCAGACGGAGAGTGTGCTGGCAAATTTCATTGAAGTTACAGCGACGATGACGAGGGAGGAATCTGCTGCAAACACGATCCGTTCACCTTGTCGAAGGGTTTCCCGCTCTTCCGTATTTAGTTGCTCTCGCAGCTCCTGCAGTTTTTTTCTCGAGATCAGCGCAAATAATAACTTTAAGCACACAAATCCGATCAAAAAAACTGTAAATGATTCGATCATATTGATTTAAGCTATATCAACAGATGGAGGGCAATCCTCGCATGAGTCGAGACATTTCTTGTATTTGTCATTTATGCTGACAATCGAATAGATTTTCCACGCTTGAAACGCGGCAAAACAAGCCAAAAAGCCGAGACCTCCTGTAGCCGCCCCAAACGCCGTGCAAGCCGTCAACCATGTCCCTACCGTGAGCGCCAACATCGCTGTAATGCCAACGGTTTGGAGATAGGTGCAACATGATTTACAGTCGATAAGTGCCTCTTGCTTACAATCATCAAACGAGGAGATCACGCCACCTTTGACTAACAATTTGGCCAATATAGCTGCAATGAGCTCCTTAATAATGTGACTAACAGACGTACCAGTGGGGTCCACGAGATTCACGGTATTATTCCCAACGTAAGCATAGAGATTGACCCCATCTTCGTACCCAATCGGATCACGATTGATCCACCGCCCAAGGCTGGTGTGGAGGTAACGGAAGCGAACCTGATAAAGCCCTGAGTCGACATCGAAGTGGTAGGCACCGTAGAGGGTTTCCCATCCGTAGGAGGAGGTGGACGCGCCGAAGGCGGCGGTCATGAACCGGACGTTGCCGAAGGCGTCGTACCCGTAGCGCTCCTGCACATTGCCCGAAGTGTCCACGATGGCCGTGACACTGAAGTAATCGTGCAACGCATAATACCTCGTGCCGCTGTATTCCCGGTAGATGAGATCATCGATGTAACGCGTGCCCCAGACGAACTGCCGGTCCGCGCTGCTCGACGCCCCCACCCGTTCCTCCAGCACCTGCCATTGGTCCGAGTAGTAGTAGTGCCGCGTGACGCTGCTGTAGACCTTGGTGGTCCGGCGATTGGCTCCATCATAGGCATAAGTCGACACCACGCTTCCACCGGTGTTCTTCACTTCGACCAGCCGGTTCCACGCGTCGTACTTGAGATCAAAACCGTTCGCCAGATCCAGCGGACGGGGCACCGTGGTCGAGTTCCCGTTCCCGTCATGGGTCGGTGTCGGCCACGCCGTGCCGGTGCTCTCGGTGATGTTCGTGATTTCGTTGGCCACGTTGTGCGTCCGGTTCTGGTTGAGCGTCGTCGTCCCGCTCACCTGGGTCTGGTAGCCCGTCGATGAACCATGCCAGTTCCCCGTGGCATCATAGTCGAAGTCCTCCTGCCAGACAGGGGTGCTGGCGATGCCTGTTGGTGGGGGGCCGCCGGTCAGATTTCCCCGTTTGAGCGAGTCCAGCTGATAGAGGCCGTCGTAGGTGTAATACTCGTCCTGATTGGACGCGGCCACCGTGTTCTCCCGCCACTGCCGGTTGCCGGCCCGGTCGAACCCGTATTTCACCCGTTCCTTGTCCGTGCCGGCCTTGTGCCACCGCTGGTCGATGACGCGGCCGAACCGGTCCAGGCCGACGTACTGGTCCCCGGCGTCCGTCGTGCCGCTGGAGGCGTAATAGGTGAGCTCCACCCCGGGCTGCCCGGAGTAGTTGGCGATCACCGTCCGGTCCACGCCGAGCTGGCTGTAGTCCACCAGCACCGTCGCACCGTTCTTGATCTGCTTCACCACGCCCGTCATGTCCTGGGTTCCCCCGGAACCGTAATCGTAATCGATGTTGCCAATTCGTGTCATTAGTTAGGATTGACGCCTTTC
>JBDNGP010000168.1:0-7194 GCA_041689265.1 Verrucomicrobiota bacterium | reverse complement strand
TGTTGTCCGTTTCATTTTGCGAACGCCAGGGGGAGGGACTGGTTCCGGTCGCCCTTCGGGCTCCCTCCACCAGTCCCTCCCCCTCATGCCTTGTAGTGTATTGATCTTCCCTTTGAGGTCACGGACTCAGAAACGGCGGGCAGGCCCTGGCCTCGTCTTCAATTTCCAGACGAATGGAACGGCAAGCACATCGATCAATCGGACCGACGTCTCGGTGCAGGTGCAGAATGCCAAACTGCTTATGCAGATGGGCAAGCTTGACGAAGCGAAGGACATACTGGTCGAAGCCGTAAAACAGGATCCAAAAAACAAAGAGGCGTTCTACTATCTGGACAAGGTTCAGCAAGATCGTGAACGCGCGGGAAGGGACACCCAAAACTACGATAATCGTCGTCGAATGGTGAAAGTGAATGGGGCCTGGGTGGAGCCGATTTCCCGGGAGTCTCTTCCAACGCCGAATCCTTACGCAACGCGCCGCCCGTTGGTCGAGCCGAGCCTCCAGCGTCAGGCAATCATGGACAAGCTCCACCAGATCACGCTGGACGAGTTCCGCTCCGAAGGGTTGCCGTTGTCCGAAGTGGTCAGGCAACTCGCCGACGAGGCTCGGCGACTTGATCCGGAACGGACGGGCATAAACTTTCTGATTACTTCGAGCGTGCCTGCGCCAGCATCAGCGACAGCGTTCACCACTGATCCGGCAACCGGAGCCCCCATTGCCAACAATTCCAGTGCTGAGCCGACTGTCGATATCGGCCAAGCGATCATTGAAATTTCAAGACCCATCAATGATCTCCGGTTGATTGATGTGCTGGACGCGATCGTGTTGGTGTCTGATCAGCCAATCAAATACACGGTGGAAGACTACGCGGTGGTCTTCAGTCCCAAGTCACCGCAGCAGGAACGGCTCTTCACGCGCACGATCAAGGTGAACCCGAATACGTTTTATCAGGGGTTGGAAGCTGTCATGACGAATCATCTGAACAAACCTGTTCCAGCTCCGGCGGAACCCAAAGAAGCACAGCCTGCTCCTCCCGCTGTTCAACCCACCAACGGACTGCGGTCTGTCACCGTGATCAATGACATGTCGGCAATCAACATTGCGATTCGCGACTACTTCGAAGCGGTCGGCGTTGAGATGAAGCCGCCGAAAATGCTCTATTTCAATGACCGCACCGGCTTGTTGATGGTGCGGGCGACGTTGGAGGATTTGGAGATCATTCAACAGGCGGTCGAGGTTTTGAACTTTGAACCACCACAGATCACGCTGACAGTGCGAACCGTCGAATTGTCTCCGGAAAACGTGGACGCTTTGAAATCGAAGATTCCATCGTTCCTGCTCAGTTCGGCCGATTCGTCAGAACCAAATGCCGTGCGGGCCATGTCCACGGTGAACGCAATCCTGACGGGGAAGCAGGCGGAATCGATTATGGATGAGCTGTACAAGCTCGGCACGGTGAACATCAACATGGACGGAGGCCCGCGCGTCACCACCTTGAGCGGTCGCCAGACCCAGATTACCTCGGGGCCATTGCTGACCAACGTATTCACAAGCGTGACGAACACTCCGAACGGACCGGTTTATCTGACCGAGGACATCCGGATGGGTGCGGTCTACGATTTGATTCCGATTGTCACTGCTGATGGGTACACGATCAATCTTCAGGTTAAGTTTCACTACAGCGAGTTTCTTGGATACGAAGATCCAGCAGCGGTGGGCAAACCGACCGGAACGCCGTTGCCAAAGTTCAGTGTGGGAAGCGCCGACGTGAACATCCTCGTGTGGGACGGTCAGACAGTGGTCCTGGGTGGGATGACAATCCAGAAGAAGGTAGAAGAAGGCGGGAAACTCGAAACCAAGCACATCCTCGCCTTCGTTACCCCTGAAATAATCGATCCCGCCGGCAACCTGGTGAACGACCCAGACAACATGCCGTTCGCCAAGGATGCCGTTCCGCCACAACCGGCGGAGAAGTAGAGGGGCGTCGAGGCGTTGAATTTTTGGGCGGACCAACCGCCCGATGCAAACCACGGTCGTGTAGCAGACGAGGTGACGAGGCTCACTATTCCCGCGCAACAAAAGAACGAACAACCCGACCCCTTCGATCAGATTGGGGAGCGCGCGCGTCCCGCTTTTTGACTGCATGGTTTCGGATCAGAGCCTCCTCACGTCGGCTGCTACTTTTATCAACAGGTCGCCATGCGGCGGCCGACAGTATTCAGTAGTCAGTGACCACGGAATCCGTTCCCCGAATTTGTGCAAATGTATGGAACGAATGCCAAGCGACGCCTCACGCAAAGGCGCAGAGAGCGCAAAGTTTTTTTCAATCCTGTCTTCTTGGCGTCCTTGGCGTCTTGAGCGAAGTAGCCGGGAGGTTATTTGTCGCTGGCATCGACGTGTGATTGATGGTGCCAATCAACGTTTTCCCAATTCGCGCTCATTCAGGAAATTCACGAAAACATCCATTTGAAAATGGGGGCCCGCTTGGTCGGGAGGTGGCGCGAAAGTGTATTTACGATTCCGACGGTTTCTGTTGCAACAATTGGTCGCCCAGTTCGCTGGTCTTGATGCCCCTTCGGCGCTTGTAGATCTTCTGGAAGAAGGTGTTGTTGGGCACCTGAAAATCGTCGCCGTCGTCCGTCTGCAACGTGGTGAAGAGCAGCGTGAGATCGGTGACCTTGCCCTGCACGCCCTCGCTCGGGATTTCAATGATGTCGCCGACCCGGAACGGCCGGAACGTCGCGAGGATGAACGCGCACATCAGATTGCTCAACAAACTCCAGACGGCCACAAACCCGATCGCGACCATGCCGAGAACGGTGCCCAGGATCGCAAGCACGGTTTTTAGCTCGAAGCCCCAGCTTTCGAGAATCAGGTAGATCGCGAGAATCAACACCGCAAACCGCGCGACGCGTTTGAACAGTTTGAACAGGATGGGGGGAAATGGGGATTTGCGTTCAACAACACCCAGGGCGCGGCCGAGGATGAACAACACCAGCAGGGCAAAAATGAAAACAATGAAAGATTGCAGCAGGTTGGCGATCCATTGTTGTTCAAATAATTCTTTCATCCGGGGAGTGTAGAAAAATCGTCCCGCCGGTTCAAAGGCGAAACCCGTTTTCCGGATGAGAAATCTGCATCATTGTCACGACCAACGAGAGTATTTCCGCCGTTCCGAGTGGTTTGAGCGAAGTCGCCCCCGCCATCCGGCGGGTGCTCATCGAGGGAACCGTCGGATCGGAAACCCGGGTTCGCGTTGATTTCCATTTTGCGCAACCATGACTGTGCCTCGCAACGCACAGTTGATGTTCTCCGCGGAAATGCGGTAGCGTTCACCCGTACCTGATGACTGCCTCACGACCCAGAATATTGATAATCGAGGATGACGATCTCCAGTACGAGATTTATGCGGAGGCGTTGGAGGGTTTCGAGCTGACCCGGGTGACGCGGGCGAGCGAAGGGTTCAAACTGGCGGCCGAGAACCCGCCCAATGTCATCCTGCTGGATCACGTTCTCGAGGGGGGCGAGCTGGGATTGAACAATTTGCCCGAGTTCAAAGAGCTGCTTCCGTTCGTGCCGGTCATCATCGTCTCCGGCGCGCTCGAGGTTCACCAACAACTCGATGCGCTGCAGGGACCCCGACGCGCCGACTGGTACATCCCCAAACCGGTCGATGTGGTCAGGCTGGTGAACACGGTGAAGAAGGCGCTGCTGGAATGCGGCGAAACGGAGGTCATCCGGCAGTTCGAGGCGTTGGAACGTTCTAAGCGAGTGAACGCCGACGATTTGATGAGCCGTTCGACGGACCGGTTGAGCCGCCAGCGGACGATTCGCAAGCAGCTGGAGGGATCGTCGGACCGCCCGAATATCTCCGGGCTGGCCCGGCAGTTTGATGTCGCCCGCCGGACGATCATCCGCGATCTCAACGAGCTGATCCGCCGGGGCGAATTGCCGGCTGAAGTCTATCCTGAAAAAGAAGGCGCGGAATCGGAGCTGTAGGTTTCTTTCTGCTCGTCATCGGAGGCTAACGCACTAGTTTTTCGGGGTTCATGAGTGCGCACTACGAAGAAATCATCGAGGGTGAAGTCTTCCTCCGACAGCCGCCCGGAGCCCGTCACGAAATTGTCCTTGAACGTCTCCACGCCCGTCTCGCCGATTCCCTGTTCCGCATCGCAACCGCGAAAATGCTGGAGATCCGGTCGATCCACCAGCTGACTGTCGGCAGCCTGTTGCGCCCGGATCTAACCCTCCTCACCGCCCGCGACCGAACGCCTGGTTCTTGCCGTCGAGGTGATCGATGCAAACGATCACCGGCTCGATACTGTTGA
Source organism: Verrucomicrobiota bacterium (assembly GCA_041689265.1). GTDB lineage: Bacteria > Verrucomicrobiota > Verrucomicrobiia > Limisphaerales > RI-55 > JBDNGP01. Next base: position 2,868 of record JBDNGP010000168.1, on the reverse strand, counting down.
TAAAAAGGAGCTCTATGAAACGCGCAATGTGCCGCGCCTGTGGATTGTCGATCCGCGTTACAACAACGTGGAAGTGTACTACGGATCTCAGCACGGACTGCGGTTGAATCGAATCTTGGCGGGCAAAGAAATTCTGACCGAAACCTTTCTGCCGGGTTTCGCCTTCCCCATTCTCGAACTGTTCGCAGAATAAAAAAACTGGCGGATGGTTTCCGCCGGTTTGAAATGAAAACAGTAAGCGCAGTTCCTTATTCGTCCTTCGGCTTGTGAACGTTGTGGCAGGCCTTGCAGTTCACGGCTTCCTTGAATTCGGCGACTCCGCTGGCATCCTTTTTCTGAACCTTGTTGATGGCTTTCACCAGCGCGTCGGTCTTGGATTTCCAGCTGTCCATGTCCCCTTCCGGCGGCTTTTGCTTAGCCATGAAATTGTAGTAGATGACCAGCATCTCGATTTCCTCGTCCGTGCCCTTGCCGTCCTTCACGTGGGAAGCGATTGATTCCTTGCCCTTGTGCGACCACTCCATCACGTCATGGATGTCGGCGGGCTTCTTCTTGTCCACCGGCTTGTCCTCGTCTGCGAAAACTGTGAGCGAGAGACCGGTGACCGCGACCGCGAAGGCCAGTCCTGCGAGAATTGATTTGGTGAGCTTCATATGGTGGCCGTGAGATTAGAAATCCGCCTGCGGGTGTCAACTTCGATATGTTATTGGCGCGGGAGCAGGATTTTTCAAACACGGTGCCCGGTCAATCATCAATGGCGGACCGGCAGTTGAAACTCGTCCGCGTGATACGAACTGCGCACCATCGGACCGCTCGCGACGTGCAGGAAACCCAGCGCCTCGGCTGCGGTCTTGTGTTCCTCAAATATATCCGGATGAAGGTATTCAACCACCGGAAGATGCTTCAACGTAGGTTGCAGATAATGCCCCATTGTGAGGATGTCGCAGCGCGATTCGCGAAGGTCTCGCATCGCCTCCCGGATTTCGTCGGGTGTCTCGCCAAGGCCGAGCATAATGCCGGACTTCGTGTAGATCGTGTCGCCGCATTTCTCCTTCACCTTCCGCAACACACTCAGCGACCGGTCATACATGGCCCGCGAACGGACCGCCGGCGTGAGGCGACGAACGGTTTCCAGATTGTGATTGTAGATGTGCGGCTTCGCGGCGAGCACGCAGTCGATCGCGAAATCCTTGTCGAGAAAATCCGGGACCAGCACTTCAATCACGATTCCCGGAACGGCTGAGCGAACGGCTTCGATTGTTTTGCGGAAATGTTCCGCGCCACCGTCGGAAATGTCGTCCCGCGCGACCGCCGTGATGACGACATGTTTCAATCCCATCCGCTTCGTGGCCTCGGCGACGCGTTCAGGCTCGTCCTGTTCCAGCGGAAACGGTTTTGAAGTGTCAACCGCGCAAAACCCGCACGCCCGCGTGCAGCGGTCACCAGCAATCATGAACGTCGCCGTGCCCTTGCTCCAGCACTCCCAGTGATTTGGGCACTTCGCACTTTCGCACACCGTGTGCAGCTTCAGGTCAGTGAGCAGCGACTGCGTTTTGCCGAACGCGCTCGACGTCGGCAGGTCGAGACGCAACCACTCCGGAAGGCGTGGGCCTTTTGGTTTTTCAATCGGTGCTTCTAAAAAGGTCATGCAAACAGAATAGTTTACGCGAATTATCGCTACTTAGTGTCTGGCCGGGAACTGCCCGCGCCCAATCCTTCTCGTCGTCGTTCTCGTCGTCGATTTGGCGGGGGATTTCGAGGACGAGGGCGAGGAGGAGACCGACGACGATTTTGAAATCGTGCGTTTCCGGCCAGACACTAAGTAGCGCCAATTCGTAAAATTCGCGTGAGTATTTCTACACGTCGTAGCCGTGTTGTTTCAAAAAATGCTCGAGCTGGCCAGTGTCAAAGTCCGGAATCACGTGACCGTCGATCTCGGCGCTGGGTGCAAGCGTCTGCCCGGTAAGTTCCCGCATTCGAGACGCGCGGAACGGTGGGCCATTAATGGCGCGGCGGACGAATTTTGCACGAAGGCGATGCTCCACCACCGTAAACCGTCCGCCCCCGGCCTGTGAACGGATATTGAGAGACCCGCAGGTTGGACACCAGAGGCAGCTAGGCCAATCCACACTTCACTGGCTTGCTACCTTCGATATTTCGCGATCTGTCTGCGGCTTTTGGACTCAACGGCATTCGATCACTCCACCTTTTTTCACGGCAGGAAGAGGCGACACAATACGTTTCAATCGATTGATTGCTAATCACTTAGCTAAACGTCGGAAATTCTTACACATCTGAAGTGACAACCAGATACGTTAATTTGGGCCATTAAATCGTGAAACGGACCATTTGGCATGTTCTGCGAACCGATTTTTGTCGGGATAGCTTACACTTTCATAGAAAAAAATCCTCTGTAGAGCGACCGCTGTGATCGAAATTCATTTGATTCAAATTAGTCATAATAGTCTGTTTATGAACAATTAACACGCTCTCGAATTGGTGGTATGTCGGTGTTTCTGGAGCTCGTGGACCGGTCACTGCTAATGAATGAAACAGTCGCAGCAGAATCAGGACGGAGTCCAAAAGCGCTTCCGCTTAGAATCTGGATAACGAAGAGAAAATCGGTTGCGATGAAAAAAATTTATGAAATACAAAACAATGCTATTTGGAGCCCTACTGGGCTGTAGTTTGGGGATCGTGGCGCAGTCTGCGAAGGCCACTCTGTTTGTCGATGTTGATACCCGGGGTGGGTTAGGCACAGAGTTAACCGCCACAGCCCCCACCACAACCGGCAATTTTAATATCGCTGAGGTTACTGGTGTCAATTCGACTGCCTACCCGGTTGTTGGCGAAACACTGAGTTGGGCG
>JBDNGP010000167.1:0-22095 GCA_041689265.1 Verrucomicrobiota bacterium | reverse complement strand
GCCCCGGAGTATCCCGGTCGCTTCCTAGATGACGCCCAGGCCCGCGAATACTTTAGTCGCTACTTTACGTGGTACGACAACGAGCACTATCATTCCGGCATCGACTACGTCACCCCGCAACAAGCCCATGACGGCCTGCGGCCAACGATCCTTGAACACCGACGCGTCAAGAAACTTGCCCAGCGAAACCGGCGCCGGGAAGAAAACCAAAAACAAACCATACCTAACAATGACCGCCTCCTCCGTAGCGTAATTATTCGCCTCCTGAGGTCATTGATTCAAAAACGCGCCGATGGTCTCACGGGGAGATGCCACCTTGTCCTGGCATCGAAGCTTGCTGCGGGTTGGTCTTCGACACACCCGCGCTTCGTACCGGATGTTCTAGGCATCGGCTCCGTCTCAACAACACCGCCAGCCGGAACGGCGCCCACAGAATTTCTGAAAGTGCGCCAGCCCGAAGGGCGGCGTCCTCAAGGCTTCATTTTGAAATCCAGACTGATGAGGTGGCCCTCACAGCGGAGGTAAAGATTCTTGTTGGCGAGGACGGGGCCGGTCCAGCTTGGGTAGACCATCCCGGGAACCTGCCAGTGGGAAATCTCGTCGGGCTTCGCGGTGTTGAACCTGTACATGCCAAGCAGTCCGACTTCGCCGAGGACGATCAGTTTTCCATCGGCTTTGATTCCTGACCCGCGTCCATAATCGGACGGTGGCGGAACTTTGCTTCGCCATGATTCTTCGCGTTCCCAAAGCAGTTTTCCAGTGTCGAACTCCACGCATCGAAAACTGGCGTCCGGCGGGTTGCGACCGCTAAACGCGTAAACGTTTCCGTCATCAACGATCGGTGTGGACCAGTGAATCTCCAGATTGGTGTTGCGCCAGATCTCCTTGAACTTGAGTTCTTCGGACAACTCCAGCAGGACGGAGCCGACCTTGTAGTAGGCGGCCGAAATGAGCACCCGGTTGCCAATGACCACCGGGTCCGCAGCGTTGACGGAATCCTCGACGGTTGATTGAAACCAGAAGCTGTCGAAGACCTTCCCGGTTGGCGGATCGAGGGCGACGAGGCCCTGTCGCATCAGGCAGAAGATCACGCGCTTGCCGTGTATGGTCGCCGCGACGGGCGTGGCGTAGCTCGCCTGTTTCCACCACGGTTTCCAAATCACCGTTCGTTCGCCGCGCCACCCGTGCATCGGTTGGTCCGTCCAGTTCGATCTGCCGACGCTCTCCCAAGCCGTCTCTCCCGTGGCGGCATTGAACGCGATTATTCCGGCATCCGGTTGGCCGCCGACCATCGTGATCAGCAGATCGCCTTCGAGGATCGGCGTGCTGCCGACGCCGAAGAAGGCCTCGGGGACTTCAAAACTTTTCGCTGTGTCCCGCTGCCAGATCATCGTTCCGTCGGCAAGATTCAGGCAGGTCAATTTTCCTTCCGCACCGAACGTGTAGCAACGTCCGTTTGCGAGCAACGGCGTGCAACGCGGTCCGTCGCTGTAGCCGTACGGATCAACATAGCTGGTCGGGTAGGCGTATTTCCAAATGCTTTCACCCTCTTTGACGTTGAGCGCCTCGATGATTTCCTCTTTTCCCATTCGATGAAACAAAATCAGCTGTTCGCCGACTACCGACGGTGCGCTGTAGCCGGACCCGATTTGCCTGCTCCAGTTAACGGGCGGGCCACCGGACGGAAACGTGTCGAGCAGTCCGGTTTCTGCGGAATTTCCGTCGGCGTTCGGTCCGAGGAACTGCGGCCAGTCGTCGGCGTGTACACAAAAAATCCCGGCCGCAAGCGCGAGGGCCAGCAACCGGGATGAGAGAGAGAATTTCACAATCAATCAGAAGCCGGGACCCACACCCCTGGCCCGGGTGTTGATGCGGCAGACATTCATGTCCGCAGTCATGTAGAGCACCGAGCCGTCATCGCCCCACGCGCAGTTTGCCGTGGCTTCACCGGTGTTGATCGTGCCGAGGTGTTTGCCTTGCGGGGAAATGACCAGCACTCCGCCCGGTCCCGTTGCCCAGAGGTTGCCTGCTTTGTCGACTTTCAATCCGTCCGGCAGCCCCTTGCCTCCCGCGTTTTTGAGGTGCATGGCGTCGAACAGGACTCGTTTGGTCTTGCGGTCCAAGGTGCCGTCCGCCTTCACATCATAGGCCATGATGACGGGGTTTTCGGGATCGGACACGGCGACGTAGAGCGTCCTTTCATTGGGGGAAAAGGCGATGCCATTCGGGTAGGTCAGGTCTTCCACGAGCAGCATGACTTCGCCGTTCTTATCGACCCGGTACACGCCGTTGTAAGGAATCTCCTTCTTGGAGTCTTCGTTCTTTCCCTCGAGGCCGTATGGAGGATCGGTGAAATACAGATCACCGTTCGAGTGGTAGACCAGATCGTTCGGGCTGTTGAACCGTCGCCATTTGTAGAACCGGGCGATGGGTTCAAACGAGCCGTCGGAGTTGATCCGCGCGACCTGACGATCACCGTGCTGGCAGGCGACGAGTCGGCCCTTCGAGTCAAACGTCAAACCGTTGGAGCCGGGTTCTCCACCGCGCGGGTAAGGGCTGGTGTATCCACTCGGATCGGCGTAAACGCTCGTGCCGACGCCAGATTTCCATTTGTAAATTTTGTTTTCGGGCACGTCGGAGTAGAGGAGGGCGTGACTTTGCCTGTCCCAGACCGGGCCCTCCGACCACTCGTAACCGGTGGCGAGGAGTTCGATCTTCGCATCGGGGGCGATCAGCGCATCCAGCTCCGGCGCATACCGTTCGACCGAGCCGATGGGGCGGAAGTCCTCGTTGAAATCCAGATTGACCTCCGCATCGAGTGCTTCGTAGTCAAATACGATTTCCAGATCGGCAGCGACGGCGCTGGTGAGCGCCATGGATAAAGCCGTCGTTGTGGCGAGACTGGCAAGTAGTTGCTTCATAATGTGTCGTGGATTTTCACGGAGCATTAAAGAATACGCGGATTCGTTCAAGACAAAGGTTCATCAGAGCCGGAGAAACAGTTTCCTCTGATACAGAAACCAGCAGACCCAGACCGCCAGCAACATGCCGCCAAAGGAAATCGCCACCGCGCCGAGACCGGCAGAGATCCCGTCGAGTCCGGCTGCAACGGGGCCGCCCAATACTCGCGCCGCCACGTCATCGAAACTGATGACATTGCCGAGCAGGTAGATGGTGATCGGATTCATGCCGATCCAGACAAAGGGCATCGCCCACTTGGAGAGCCCCTTCACATCAATGATCCAATAAAACGTCGCCAGAAACATCGCGCTCCAGCCGCCGGCCACGAGGATGTATGAGCTCGTCCAGAGTTTCTTGATGATCGGAAACTGTAGTCCCCACAGGTTGCCGATGATGACCGCGCCGACACCGCAGCCGAACAATAGGACCGCCTTTCGCTGGTTGGTGAAACGTCCGTCACGCAGAAGAATTCCGGCGAACACACCTAGCAGGCAGGTGCCGATGGCGGGAAGCGTCGAGAGCAGCCCTTCGGGGTCGTGGTTTCCGTCCCACTTGCGGAACGGCAGATATTGGGAGTCCACCCAGTTCGTCAGGTTTTGTCCCTCGGCGAAACTGACGTGGTCCATTCCGGGCATCGGGATGAAGGTGAGCATAGCCCAGTAGCCAAGCAGGATCGACGTGCACGCGATGATCAATCCACGCGGTTTCAGATGGACGAAGAACAGTCCGGCAACCAGATAGGCGATCGCGATTCTTTGAAGCACACCGAGCATCCGGATGCGGTCCACGCCCTCCGACCAGCCGCCATAGTAGAGCACGCCGATGAACCAGAGCAACACCGAACGGGTGATGATCCGTTTTGTAGCGGCCGTTTTTCCATCGCGCGCAATCGCCTTCGACAGGGAAAACACCAGCGACACCCCGACGATGAACACGAACATCGGGAAGATCAGATCGTAAAACCGGAAGCCCTCCCACTCGACGTGGTTCAACTGCGTGGAGAGCGTGTGTAGAACTCCTGAGTCAGCGCCTTGAAGATGGTCGAGCGCGTGGCCGATCGAGTCGCCGCCCATGATCCAGAGCATGTCAAATCCCCGGAGGGCGTCGAGTGAGGCCAGACGTTGGCCGACGGTCGCGGCTTTTGCTGCCGGCGGAACGGTTGTCGGGGTCATTGACGACGGACGCTAGCCGATTGCCCTGCGCGACGCCAGAGAGATGAGCTAAAATAATTTGGACGTGAAAACCCTCGTCGGAACCAGAACTGGATCCTCGCCGGGAAGGGTGGCGGGCCGGCGTTGACAGCACCGTGGCCGACCGGTAACCGTTCCGACATGAACCGTGGAAGATCCAACGTCTGGTTGCTGGCGGCCCTTCTGATCGGTGCCTGCGTGATGGTGATCGTGTCGGTCCGGGGCGGTCGATCGACTGCAGAAGCCGAGTCGGCGGCCATGCGGGCTGAACTCAACGAACTCAAGAATCTGATCGGCGTCCAGAATGGGCGGTTGGCTGATATTGAAAAGCGATTGGATCAACAGCGACTCGCCGCAGTCCCGACCGCATCGGAGACAGACGGTTCCCGGTCGACCGGTCTTGAAAATCCAGGCTTGAAAGACCTAGCGGAATGGGTTTCCGCATCTTCCGTGGTTCAGTCGAACACCGTGGCGTTGCTTGCCCGATTGCTGGAGCGGACTCCGGAACCGCCGAAACCCGGGGTCGCATTGAACCAGCGCCGCGCCGCGTTCCAAACACTTCAGGTGACGTCGGAACGAGAATTCGTTCAGTTGGATCAGTTGAAACAGGCGACGGCCAACCTGCTGTTTGAACTACAGGTGCCGGATGATATCGCCGTGATGGATGCCGCGCGGGCGTTGGATATACCGAGTCTCAGCCGGTATTGGCCGTATTTTGAATCCAAACGGCGACGCGAAATTCTTCAAAACCTCGCGGACGCGCTCGAAATGAAACTGATGCAGGACGAATTGAACCTAAATCAGGAGGAGGCCCGTAGCCCGCTCAGAGAATGACGGGGTCCTGAGCGGGGGGGGGGGCGTCTGTGGCGGAGGAGAGCTGGTCCAATTTTTCGCGCAAAATAAGGCTGGCATCCGGCGCTTAACTCCCTATTTTCGCCCGCCATGCAGAAAACTGTGATTTTATTGAAACCGGATTGCGTTGAAAAAAACCTCACCGGCGAGGTGATCGGTCGCTTTGAAAAATCCGGACTCAAAGTGCGCGCCTGCAAAATGATGCGGCTGAGCGACAAGATTTTGGAAGCGCACTATTCGCACTTGGCGGACATGCCGTTTTTTCCCGAGATCGTCGCGTTCATGCAGTCGCAGCCCGTGATCGCCATCGCGCTTGAAGGTGAAGGGGCCATCGCGAAAGTCCGTGATCTTCTTGGACCAACCGATTCTCAAGCTGCTGCGAAGGGAACCATCCGTGGGGATCTCGGCACCGACAAGATGAGCAACATCGCCCACGCATCCGACTCGGAAGCCACGGCCGCTGCGGAACTGAAACGTTTCTTCAGCGCCGAAGAGATTTTCTGACGAACGAAGTTTGATCCATCAAAAGCCGACCCGAAATTGGGTCGGCTTTTTTTTCATGGCGTCGGCCAAGATACGTTCTGGTTTGCAGGTGGGAAGAATTGTAGCGGAAGTGCTGGATGGTTGCTCCACCCAAAACTGCTGGTCTGATAGCCCGGCAGAACGGGCCAGTGGCCCGTTCCACCCAAACCAGAAAGAGTGTTTGTCAGGGGCGCTGCGCCACAACGAACTCGCGGATGAGATTGATTTCGGGTTCGCCGTGGATGGTGTGTTCCTTCGGAAAACTGTGCCAGTCGATGTTCATCCCGCCCTTGATCAATTGATCGAACCGATTTTTCGCCATCGAGAAGGGGACCATCGGATCCATCGTGCCGTGCGTGATCAAAAACTTTTGATCCTTCGCGGTGGGGGCCTGGTCGGCGAGCAGGTTGTCCGGTTCGTGCGCCCAGCCACTGATGCCGACGACGCCCGCGAGCCTGTGAGGATACCTCATCCCGATTTCAACCGACATCATGCAGCCCTGCGAGAATCCGAACATGTAAGTTTCCTCGGATTTGAAGCCGAGTCTGCCCTGTTCATCGAGCAGCTCGAACAGCAGCTCGCGACTGCGTTTCACCGCCGGGGTCATGTTGTCGCTGGGATAGGGAAACCAAGCGTAGCCGTCGTAGTATTCGTCGGGCGCATTGACGAGCAGATAGTTTAACCACGGAAGCTGCAGGACCTGCGGCAGGAATCGATAGCCCTCCATGCTGTCGCCGAGGCCGTGAAGCACGACCATGAGGTGCTTGGAATCCTTCTCCTGCGCGGGAATGAAATCAGTTTGAAGCATTGTGGTTAACTCTCCCGAAAAAGAGGGGGTTTTCGAGACTATTTTTCTCAATTGACAGTAGATCCGAAATCTATGAAATCCGGCCCGCGCGAATGGCGGAACGAATGCGGCCACGACATCGCAAAAGTGGAGTGGGCGCTGGATGTCTCCACCACTTTGCCCGCGGGCTCCGCCGGGTCACCGTGACGAGATGCGCGTGCCGTTCCCACCCGAAACTCAGCTGATTGACGCGCGGTGGGAATTTCCTCAAGCTCCGCTGATGGCAAATACCTTTGGTCATCTGTTCCGCATCACCACCTGGGGTGAATCTCATGGCGGCGGTGTGGGCGTGGTTGTTGATGGCTGCCCGCCGAGACTCGAACTGACCGAAGCCGACATTCAGCCCGACCTTGATCGACGTCGTCCCGGCCAATCGAAGATCGTCACCCCGCGCAACGAATCTGACACGGTGGAAATCCTCTCCGGCACGTTCGAAGGCAAAACCCTCGGCACGCCGATCATGATGTGGGTGAAGAACAAGGACGCGCGATCGGAGGCGTATTCGGAGATGGCCACCAAGTTCCGGCCCTCCCACGCCGACTACACCTACCAGACCAAATACGGCATTCGCAACTGGCAGGGCGGGGGACGTTCCAGCGCGCGCGAAACCATTGGCCGCGTCGCCGCCGGCGCGATTGCGAAGAAGATTTTGAAGGAACAGTTCGGTGTCGAAGTGCTGGCGTTTGTGAAACAGGTGCAAAAGATCACCGCTGAAATCGACGTCGAGAAAGTCACGCTCAAACAGGTCGAATCAAACATCGTCCGTTGCCCCGATGAAGCGATCGCTGCGAAGATGATCCGGTTGATCGAACGCACCCGAAAGGCGGGCGACAGCGTGGGCGGGATTGTTCAAGGAATCGCACGCGGTGTGCCCGTTGGTTGGGGCGAACCCGTGTTTGACCGGCTCGAAGCGGATCTGGGAAAAGGCATGTTAAGTTTGCCGGCGTCGAAAGGATTTGATGTGGGTTCCGGATTTGACTCGATCTATTCGACCGGTCGCCAACACAACGATCCGATTCGCAATGTGCGCGGAAAAGTTCACACAACCAGCAACCGTTCCGGCGGCATTCAAGGCGGAATCAGCAACGGCGAAACGATCTACTTCCGCGTCGCGTTCAAACCCGTCGCGACCGTGATGCACGAGCAGGACACCGTGGATTCTGAGCTGAAAAACACCACCCTCAAGGGCAGGGGACGCCATGATCCCTGCGTGCTCCCCCGCGCCGTCCCGATGGTTGAAGCGATGACCGCACTGGTCCTGATCGATCATGCGCTGAGGCACAAAGCGCAGTGTCGGTAATCTAAACGCGAGATTGTAGATTGGAACAAATTTTTAGTCACACCCGTCAAGCCATGAAGTTCATTAATACCATACTCACGTTGCTCGTCTTTTCGCCCGCGCTCTTTGCGCATGTCGGCGATCACCCGTCCATCCACGACACGGCTGCCGGAATCACGGCACGCTTGTGTGAGGAACTCAGCGTTGATGACCTTCAAGCACTTGAGGTCGACGACTTGAATCGTTTTCTGACGGATGAAGAGCGTCGGATTTTCGGAACCGAACATGTTTCGTTTTCTGTCAATGTGCCGGTCCGACTCTACATCTTTCATCAAGAGACACTTCGGGAAAGAACCCCCTGGTTGAGTGAACGTGGATTTGAACGAACTGAGTGGTCCGCCACCGTTGACGATGAGAAATTTGACATCTGGGAAAAGGATTTTGACGCAGGATGGATTGGTCTGGGCGTGAATTCGTACGAGGGTGGCGGCGAACACTATTTCGTGATCGTCGAACCTCGGAGCGATACGCCGTCGCTCGAAATAAAAGATATGTACCCCGGGCAGTTAAAGGTTTCCCAGGCGGGGAAGGACGTTGAGCCATACGTGGATCATGATGATCTCATCGGTGAACTGCCCGATGCACTTTCTGGAAAAATGCTGATTCGTACTCGGCGCGATCAGAGGGATGATGCGGATATCCTTAACTATTACCAGTTCACGTCGCATGTTTCAAAGTCTGACCCTGATCAGATAGTTTTGACCTGGAGCGACGACCCAAAAACCACCCAAACGATTCAATGGCGTACTGACGCGAAGGTTAAAAAGGGATACGTGAAATACATCAGGAAGAGCGATCTCAACCGTTTTGATCCGCGTAGTCCGATGAAGGTCAAAGCGGTATCCAGAATTTTGGAGACTCCGAACATTGCGAATGATCTGATCAACTTTCGGCACTCAGTGACACTGCGGAAACTCGATGCCGGCACCACCTATGCCTATGCCGTCGGCGATGGATCCAGAAAAGGTTGGACAGAACTGCGGGAGTTCACCACCGCACCTGCGGGAGTGGAACCTTTTTCATTTATTTACATGGGCGATGCTCAAAATGGGCTGGACCGATGGGGATCGTTGATCCATGGCGCATTTCGTCAGCGGCCGGACGCGGCTTTCTATATCATGGCTGGTGACCTGGTGGACCGGGGCAACGAGCGGGATGATTGGGACAGTCTGTTTCACAATTCGAGCGACATCTACGATCGGCGGCAACTGGTCCCCGCAATTGGAAACCATGAAAACCAGAATGGCCATCCAACGCTATACCTTGAACTATTTGAATTGTTTGGGAACGGACCTGAGAACATCGAGCCCGAACGGGCATATAGTTTTGAATACAGCAACGCTCTCTTCGTTATTCTTGATACCACGCTCGATCCGGCCGATCAGGCTGGCTGGCTGGAGCAACAGTTGAAGAATTCAAAAGCCACATGGAAGTTTGTTGTCTATCATCACCCTGCCTATTCCTCCACCCCAGATCGCGACAATCCTGAAGTTCGTAAACACTGGTTGCCACTGTTTGACAAATACCATGTGGACATGGCGTTGCAGGGACATGACCACGCCTACCTGCGCACGTACCCGATGAAAGACGGTCAGCAGGTGGAGACTGCAGAAGACGGCACTGTTTACATCGTGTCCGTGTCGGGAACGAAAATGTACGAGCAAACCGATCAAGATTATATCGAATTTGGGATGACCAATGTCGCGACCTACCAAGTGCTTGATATTCAGATAAGCGGGGATCGGCTGCTCTATCGATCCTATGACATTGACGGTAAACTCAAGGATGAGCTCGAAATTGTGAAGTAAAGATATTCGGGCAACTCAACTCCCACCCAACCACAATGTCACCAGATCTTTTCCGAAAAAAATCCAGATGACGGCGGCGGCGGAAATGTAAGGGACGTAGGCGAGTCGCTGCTGGCGGAGCGTGAGTCCGACGGCGGCACCGAGGACGGAACTGATCGTGAGCGTAAAAAGGACTCCGGCCCCGGCTGCAATCGTACAGCAATAGTTCATGACTCGAGATCAACGGTGAACAAGAGCTACGAAGCAGCGAAAGCGTCGTGCTCGAAACCGCCTTCTCGATTTCCGGAGCAGATCAGGTTTTCCCGGAACTAGTTCGAGAGGGGGCAAAGTCGGAGACCATTGGAATCGGCAAACATAGGAATTGATACATCCGGATGCCCTCGGTTAGCGTCGCCTAAATGGGTGTTTGGTACGGACTTGTTGAGGTTGGATTGGTTGTCCTTCTGGGGCTCTCGCTGCCCGATTCAGAAAAGAACGCGTTGCGTGACAGAGCCATTCAAGGTGACGCGGTGTAAATGCCGGATGAAAAGCGGTACGGGTAGCGGGGTGAAACCGGTACGCTGGTTGATAGTTTGATTTCAGTGTGAGAGTTGAGTCAAGTGTTGGGTTGTTTGTCGGGTTTCGCTCCCGGGACGCCCGAGGAGCCCGGAGGGCGACGAGGCGTCCCGGGAGCGTCGCTTTCTTCCCGCCCGGGCTTGCCATACCGTTTGCGGGCGTCTTTAAGCCGGTAGCTTTCTCCGTTGGCTTCGATGATGTGGACCCGGTGGGTCAGGCGGTCCAGCAACGCTCCAGTGAGCCGTTCGCTGCCCATCACCTCGGTCCACTGCTCGAAGGGCAGATTGGTGGTCACGATCAGACTCAGTCGCTCATAGGCCTGACTGATCACTTCAAAGAGCAGTTCGGCTCCGGCCTGGGAGAAGGGCACATAGCCCAGTTCATCGAGGATCAGCAGATCGTGTTTTCCCACTTGGGCGAAGAACCGCTTGAGGTCTCGGGCTTCGCGCATCTCCAACAGGTGGGTGACCAGAGAGGTCGCGCTCCAGAACCGGACCCTTTTTCCCTGGGCGCAGGCCACAAAACCCAGCGCACTGGCAGGTGCGTTTTGCCGGTGCCGGAGTTGCCGATCAGAAGCACGTTCTCACGGGCTTCCAGGTATTCACCGCTGGCGAGTTGCCGGATCAGGGTTTCGTTGATCGATGACTGGGCGGCAAAGTCAAAGTTCTCCAGATTTTTGATCACGGGGAACTTCGCGCTTTTGATGCGCCGCCCGGCGGCCCGTTGTTCGCGTTCGATCAACTCCCGTTCGGTGAGTTGCAGCAGGAAGTCTCCATAGTCCCGTCCGTCTTTGGCGCAACTTGAGGCCACGCCCTCCCATTCGCGCCAGACGGTGGGCAGCCGGAGTTTTTCCAGATGGTGTTTGAGGAGGAGTCGGTTGCTTTCGGTGCTCACGCGGCCACCTCACTTCCCAAGAGTGCCCGGTAGTCGGCTGGATCGGTGCAGCGCACGTCAACCCCCTTGAGATGTTCCCGGCCATCCAGCCGGAACACGGTCGCCTCCCGGTTCTCGCCGTAGAGATATTGTTCGATGAGTTCCTTGCGCGGACAGCCCAGATCCAACGCCCGACCCACCGCCGCTTGGAGCCGCCCCAGGTCGTGCTTCTCCAGCAGGCGCAGCACGGTGATGTATTCCTTGGTGCCCTCGCTGCCGTGAGCGGCTTCCAACCGGCGGCGCAGGAGCCCAAAGCTCTCCGGCAGTTCCCAGCCTTCCAGCGGACGGGCAAAATCGAGTGCTCCGGGTTTGCGCTCCAACAGGGCGAGATAATGGACGGGTTCAAAAGAGACCTGCTCCTTGTCCCAGATCCGCCGGTGCTCGGCGATTCGTTCATCCTGTCGGTAGACACGGACTTCTTCGCAGTCACCCTTGACCACCACCTCTCGGTGGGCGCAACGCACTGGCACCGAGTAATCGTTGCCGTCAAAACGAACCAGCGAGAGGTTGCTCGCCCGGGGTGCCTGCACCCGGGAGGCCTCGAATGGAGTTGAGGGCAACTCCAGCATCACCGCCAGTTCCTCGGCCAGCAACGCCTCCTTGGTCTGCTCCTAGCCCCGCAGACGACGGGCGCGATCTTCCCGGCAGGATCCCTCCAACCGGGCGTTGAGTTCATCCAAAGTGCGCACCTGCGGCACCGGCACCAGGAAGTTCGCCCGGCTGTAGCGGACGATCCCTTCGACCACGCCCTTCTCATTACCCCGGACCACCCGGCAGAAGTGTTCGGCAAAGAGGTAATGACTCTGCAACTGTGGAAAGCCGTCGGTCAGTTTTCGGTCCCGGCTGCCCAGGATCTTGGCCACCGCCACCTTTGAGTTGTCGTAGCTGATGCGTACCGGCACCGCGCCGAAGAACTCAAAGGCCCGCACATGACCCGCCCAAAAGGTCTCCGTGCATTCCCGCTCGAAGACCTGCACGTGGAACGCATCGCTGTAGGGCAGGCTCAGCACGAAGAAGGGGCACTTCTTCAGGACTCCGTTGACATTGATCAGGGCATGCCCGAAGTCCACCTGCGCCTCACCGGGACGGTGAACCAACGGCACAAACACCTCCTGCGTGATCGCCTTGAGCTCGACCACCAGTTCGCGCACCGGCCGTGTAACCCCCTCGTAACCTTGTTCGGCCTTCAGTCGGTCAAAGATCCGGGTGGCGCGGTGTCGTTGCTTGCGCGGCACCTCACGGTCCGCCTCCAGAACACGATGGACCCACTCCACGTGCGGATCCATCTTGCGTTCCCGCTTTTTCACCCCCCCGGTAACCCGGCGGCCGGGAATGACTGAGCATCTTCGGCAACGTCTCCCAGTCCAGCCCTTCCTCGGACATCACCGAACGCTTGCTTGGCCCGTCTACCAATATTTTACGACGCACTCGCGCCCATTGTTCCATGTCCATATACCCGCACCTTTCTTAAGTGCGTATCGGTTTTATTCCGCCTTCTTTTCCGTACCGGTTTCTCAACGGCATTTACAGTCAACGAAGGGGCTGATCAGCAGATTTTCATTCGGGACTATTGCCGACAACTGCGCCCTTTGCCAGACTCTTGCCATGCGATATCGCCGTTTTGGGAAAACTGAGATTCAGATGCCGGTCATTTCTTGTGGCGGCATGCGGTATCAACACAAGTGGCAGGACGTCGATCCCGCCGAAGTGCCGAAGGACGGTCAGGCGAATCTGGAAGCGACGATTCACCGCGCGCTCGAGTTGGGCATCAATCACATCGAGACGGCGCGCGGTTACGGTTCTTCCGAAATGCAGCTGGGCTGGGTGCTGCCAAAGTTGCCACGCGAAAAGCTGATCGTTCAGACCAAGATCCCGCCGTTCGCAGATCCCAAGGAGTTTCTCAAGACGTTCAATCAATCGATGGATTATCTCGGCCTCGAATACGTTGATCTGCTGTCGTTGCACGGGATCAACAATCGCGAGTTTCTGGACATGTCGCTGGGCAAGGGGGGCTGTGTGGAAATGGCCAGACAGCTTCAACGTGAGGGGAGGGCGCGGCACATCGGGTTTTCGACGCACGCAACGAACGACATCATTCTCGAAGTGGTGAATTCCGGTGAGTTCGATTACTTCAACGTCCACTGGTACTTGGTGAATGACCTGAACTGGTCTTCGATTGAGGCGGCCGCGAAACACGACATGGGTGTCTTCATCATCAGCCCGAACGACAAGGGCGGAAAACTGTATTCGCCGCCACAAAAGATGGTGGATCTGTGTCAGCCGATTTCGCCGATGCAGTTCAACGACCTCTATTGCCTCGCCCGGCCCGAGGTTCACACCTTGAGCTGTGGCGCGGCCAAACCGTCTGATTTTGACGAGCACGTTGCTGCACTTGAGTATTACGACCGAATTCCAGAAACCATCAACCCCATCGAGAAGCGGTTGCGCGCCGAGCTCGATCAGACAGTCGGTGCGGACTGGATGAAGCGGTGGTTCGAGGGGATACCGGACTACTTCGAGGTTCCCGGGGAAGTGAACATGAAGGAGATTCTCCGCCTTTGGACGTACGCAAAGGGGCTGGATCTCGTCGACTGGGGAAAGATGCGTTACAACCTGCTCGGTCAGGCGGATCACTGGTTTCCCGGTGAACGGGTGGACAAGACTGATCCAGCAAAACTGGCCGCCGCTGCCGCGATGAGCCCATTCGCCGATCGTATTCCAGGCATTCTTGCTGAAGCGCACAAAATGTTGTTCGAGAAACCAGTCGAGCGGTTGAGCCAGAGTTGAAGCGTGTCCGCTGTCACTCCGGTCCATCTGCTCGGACGAAGAAAATATGCATCCATCCGAGCCCAACCCAAGCGTCGCGATTAAGGAGGAATGATGTCTGAAAACGAAGCGAAAGAAGTCAGGTCAAACCGGGAGCTTTGGGACAATCTCGCCAAGCTCACGTGAACTCGCAATTCTACGACGTGCCGGGATTTCTACGGGCAGATCTTCCTTGACCCAGATTGAAGTGGACGTGCTTGGGGATATGCGCGGGAAGTCTGTGTTGCATCTTCAGTGTCACTTTGGCTTGGACACCTTGTCTCTGGCGTGGATTTCTCGGCAGTGGCGATTGAAAATGCCCTCGTGCTCAACGATCGGCTTCGGTTAGACGCGAGGTTCATCCACTGCGATGTCAATCGACTGGATGAAGTGCTTGAAGCCAAGTTCGACGTTGTCTTTGCATCCTTCGGCGTGATCGGGTGGCATTCCGATCTCGTGAAATGCTCTCGGATTGTTTCCCGCTTCCTGAAAAAGGACGGCAGGTTCTGCTTCGCCGAGTTTCATTCGGTGCTGTGGATGTTGAGGGATGATCACGCCGGAATCGGTTATTCCTACTTCCAGTCGGCCTCGATCATTGTCGAGGAAGAGAATTCTTATGCGAGCCCCGTCGCCGCGAGATTGGGAACCTCCTACTGCTGGAATCACGGTCTGGGTGAATTCTTCCACGCCCTCGAGAGCCAGGGTCTGACCATTAAGAACTTCAAGGAATACGACTAAACCCCTCATTGCATTTTTCCGGACGCCACAAAAAAAGATGACCGGTATTACATCAAGGGAATCGAGCACATGGTTCCCCTGGTTTACTCGCTGATCGCGAGCAAGTAGGGACAACCGTGTTAGTGACTCGACGGAACACCGCGAAGTTTCCGCAGGCATCAGAGGACGGAAACTGAGGACAGTTCAGCGATGAATGGCCGGGATATTTTCAAAGGCCCCAGCGGGGCGTTCTTCGAGCAACGTCACCGAAAATCACCGGAACGAATCGCAGTCGGTCCGCATCGTGTGGAGCGTCGTTCCATTGCTCCCGTCCGGATCGCGTCGGACGGCGTCGTCGCCTCGTTGTCAAGGCGTTGAAAAAAAGCTAAACCGATTTGGGCAGCTGCCGATACTTAGGTGTCAATGCGCAGTCGTGAAGGACTTGGGAGTGAGCCAAATCCGAATTGATCGCGGACTATTGGGCTTCGCTAGCCGGCCAACAACGGTTCGAGCGACCTTGTCTCACCTGTTTTAAACGAATGCAAACCGCGACCGAATTTAGCACCGACCTGATCGACGGGTTTATTGATGAGGTCACCCTCGAGGTCATTTCCACAATGTTGGATTGGGAACGCCCCGCTGCGATTTCCAAAAAGGTGTCTCTTGCGCCAGAGTCGTTTACGATTGCTGAGGTCAATGGATCAATCGGTTTTGGTGGCAGAGTGACCGGGACCGTTTTTCTTTCGCTGAGCTCGGAACAAGCGTCCGCCATGGCAGAATCCCTAATAGGTCAGCCAGTCGCGGCCGATGCGGACGAGGTTCTGGACGTCGTCTCGGAGCTGACCAACATGATCGCAGGAGGGATCAAGACCCGGCTGAACGATGCCGGATTTGCGACGGTGATGACGATTCCCAGCGTGATTCGCGGGCCATCCATTCGAGTGGCGGGCAAAGATATTCAGTTCCGATTGGAGAACGAATTTGAGGCGGCAGGTTCGAGCGGATCGTTCCGAGTCATCATGATCGGCAAGGTTTCAAACGACTAGTAAGACTATGCAGTTCATAGCGGATTCCATTCAACAGGCGGTCGAAGAAGTCTTCAGCACGATGTTGAACATGGACGTCAAAGTCCTGGAGACGCACGAGGGTGCCAACGTGCCGTTGGCCGAGTCGGTCGGGGTCGTGGGAAGCGTGGGGATGGCCGGCAAGATCAATGGCACCGTCTACATGAGTTACTCGGACAAGCTCGCCTGCAAACTAGTTGAAGACATGATCGGCGAAGCGCCGGGCGGCGTTGATCAGCCGGAAGTGACCGACGTGATTGGCGAACTCGCCAACATGGTCGCCGGGGGCATGAAACGCCGAACTTCGGAAAAAGGTTACAACGGACTCCTTGTTCCACCGATCGTGATGGTGGGCCGCGGTATCCGGGTCGATCCCAATGACGCGCCCATCGCAGTCTTTCGTTCGTTCAGTCTCCCCAACACGGATGAGCATTTGACCGTCCGTTTCTTTGCAAAACTTGAAGTCTAAATTATGAGCAAAAAGATCCTCAGCATTGATGACTCGAAGATGGTCCACATGGTTGTGACCAAGGCATTGAAGTCGCTCGGCGTCGAAATCGTCACCGCATTCAACGGTGAAGAAGGCATCGCCAAGGCCCAAGCCGAACAGCCGGACCTGATCCTGTTGGACGCCACGATGCCCGTGATGGACGGCCTGACCGCACTCGGCAAGCTCAAGGAGGGTGCCGATACCAAGCACATTCCCGTTGTGATGTTGAGCGCTGACGCGTGCCAAGAAAACAAGGACAAGGCCACCGAACTCGGTGCATTAAATTTCATTCACAAGCCGTTCACGGCAGACAGTCTGTTGAATGGCCTGAAGGGCATCATCGAGCTGCAACCGGCTTGATTTTTGGAATCTCCGTCGTTCGTTGTTTGTTCCTCCGGCGACGGTAGTTGTTGATTGGGTTAACACCATGCGGTTTTCACCGCATGGTGTTTCCCGTTTTTGCGCGGGGCTTCGATTGCAAAACGAGTATTATGAGGTCGAAACAGATTCGGAATGCTTCCCAAGGAGGACTGAGAGAGCGGAGAAAAACAGTATCCAGTGAACCGTTTCCTCATTTCCTGCCTTCCTTATTCCATCTCCTGTGAGCAGCGCAGCGTTTCGCTACATCAACTTCAGCTTTGGCAGGTCCTGAAGATCAACGATTCCGACCGGTTCACGTTTCGCGTTCACCACGATGAGATCGTCAATGTTGCGTTCGTTGAACGTCTTTAACAGGTCGACTGCGAGTGCGTCCTCCCGGATAAAGATCGGCTTGCGGGTCATGAGCTCTGATAACGTTCTTTGCAACGCGTTCGGGTCACGACTCAGGTGTCGCCGTAGATCGCCATCGGTGAATACGCCGGAGAGTTTCCCGCTCTTGTTCACGACGCTCACACATCCCGCCTTTGCCCGTGTCATGATAAGAATTGCGTCCTGCACGGTGATGGTTTGGGGGGCGACCGGGTTTCGCTTTTCCGAACGCATGATGTCGCTCACGCGCAGCAATAAATTACGACCGATCGAGCCCGAGGGGTGGTGGCGGGCGAAGTCGCTCTTCTTGAAGCCGCGGGCCTCCATGATCGCCATCGCCAGGGCATCGCCCAGCACCAGCATGGCAGACGTGCTCGTGGTGGGGGCGAGATTGAAGGGACAGGCTTCCTTGGGGATTTTTGTATTGAGAACGAGGTCACTGAACCGGGCGAGCGTTGAACGTGCGTTGCCAGTGAAGCTGATCACAGTCACGGAAAACCGTTTGAGCCCGCCCACCAGATTCAGCATCTCCTCGGACTCACCCGAGTAACTCAAACAAAGCACCACGTCTCCATCATTGATGATCCCGAGATCTCCGTGCAGGGCGTCCACGCTGTCGAGCACCACGGCGGTTGATCCCGTGCTGGTCAAGGTGGCGGCAATTTTGCGTCCGACGTTTCCAGATTTTCCGATGCCGGCGACCACGATTTTCCCTCGGTTTGAAAGTGAGCGAAGAACGGACTCCACCGCGTTGTCGAACGAGGCATCCAGCTGTGCTTTGACGGCTCGAATGCCCGCGACTTCGATGTCGAACACCTTCTTCGCGCGGGCTTGATGAGTCACTTTTTTTGCCACGGGGAAAAATGGGGCGACGGGCACGAAACGAAAACACGATGGCCGCAAAAAAGCACAGAGAACACAAAAGAAATTTCGTTTTGTGCAGTCTGTGCTTTTTCGGGGCCAATCATTTGTTAGTTCAACGGCAGACTGCTTGGACGGCTATTCCTCGTTCGGGTATGAGCCGAGGATCTTGACGAGATTGGATTGCTTTTCCAGCTCAACGATTGCCTTCGACAATCCTTTGTCCTCGAAGTGGCCGTCGCAATCGATGAAGAAGAAATACTCCCATGCCTTGCGCTTGCTCGGACGCGATTCGATCTTCGTCATGTTGATGCGGAACTTCCGGAACACGCCGAGCGCGCGATATAACGCTCCGACCTCGTCCGCGATGTTGATCATCAGACTCGTGCGATCCTTTTTGGTGGAAGGGCTGCACTTTCGACCGAGGACGAGAAACCGCGTGGCATTCGCCGGGTTGTCCTGAATATCCATCTCGATCACCGTGAGTTTGTATTTCTCCGCAGCAAGCGACGATGCGATTGCGGCCGAGCCCTTTTCCTTGGCAGCGAGTTCCGCTGCGCGCGCGTTGGACGACGATTCGATGACTTCCACGTCGGGCAGGTTTTTCTGAATCCAGCCGCGGCATTGCGCGAGCGTTTGCGGGTGAAGATAAATGCGTTTGATCCGGTTCTTCGTGAACTTGCTGAGCAGGCAGTGTTGAATCGGAATCGTGATCTGCGCGACGATCTTCAGTTCGCTTTCGGCCAGCATGTCCAGCGTGTGCGTGACCACGCCTTCGGTTGAATTTTCAACCGGCACGACGCCATAATCCGCCCGGTTGTGGGTGACCTCCGCGAACACTTCAGAAATGGTGCGCTGCGAAACATAGCCGAGGCTGCTGCCAAATTTTTTGATCGCCGCTAGGTGGGTGTAAGTCGCTTCGGGGCCGAGGTAGGCGATGCGCAGTTTCTTCTCGAGAAAGAGCGAGCTCGACATGATCTCGCGGTAGATGGAACGCAGCGAATCTGCGGTGATCGGTCCGTCGTTGATCTTTTTCAACCGCTGCCAGATCGCCTTCTCGCGGTGCGGTGCGTAGATCTCCTGACCGTGCTTTAACTTCCAGGCGCCGATCTCCAGCGCGTGACCCGTCCGCTCGTTCAGCAGACGGACAATCTCCGCGTCAAGTTTGTCGATGGCTTTTCGGTTGTCGCTGAGGCTCATGAAAAATTAACCCTTGGTTTCCTCAGCCACATCGTCAGCGGATTCGGACTCGTTATCGACGGAATCGTCGTCATCACTTTCATCATCCAAGTCTTCAAATTCTTCGTCCGCATCGTCGGTTTCTTCTTCATTGGCATCGTCGTCCGACGGATCATCCAGTTTGAGGTGGCCTGGCGATGCGGTCGCGAGATCGGGATCGATCGTCAGCAACTCCTCGGGTTTCGTGACCGGGATGCGCCGCAGCTCATCGGCAGCGGGCAGATCGTTCAGGTGGCCCAGACCGAAGTATTCGAGAAAGAATTCGGTGGTGCTGTAAAGCGAAGGGCGCCCTGCGGCTTCCGCTTTTCCGGACACTTCGACTAAACCGCGTTCGAGCAACGTTCCCATCACGCCATCGACCGCCACGCCGCGAATTTGTTCCATTTCCGAACGTGTGATCGGCTGTCGGTAGGCGATGATTGCCAGCGTTTCGAGCGCGGGCTGCGAGAGTTTCGGCGGACGCGGTTTCTGCCCGACCAGCGCCTTGATCCACGCGGAATACTCGGGCTGACTCCCGAACTGCCACGCGCCGGCGACGCACATCAATCGATAGCTGCGTCCGGCCTGATCGTGTTCGCTCCTGAGTGCTTCGAGCGCCGCGTCGATCTCGTCGAGCTTCGTCTTTTGAAACTCCTTCGCGTTGGGCTCGTCCTCGAACTCCGATGCCTTTTTCAGCAGATCACGAATCTCCACCTGGCTGAGCGGTTTCTGCGACGTGAAAAGAATCGATTCAACTATGAACTTCAGTTCCATGGGCTCAGGCACTCGTGGGTTCGATGGGTTGTCCGGTCAGCTCGGCAAGTTGATTCAATTGTGGGGCAACGCCCACGGTGATTTCAATCTCGCCAAAATTTTCGCCCTGCACCGCCTTGATCTGCTTCATGCGGATCAATTCCAAGACGGCCAGAAACGTGACCACCACCTCGGTGCGACTGGTGGCGTCTTGAAAGAGTTCCGTGAACCGGAAACTGGCCGATGTCTGGATGCGTGTGAGGATGGATTCGATCTTCTCGCTGACCGTCCATCGGTCCTCAAAAATATCGCGCAAATCCTCGCGTTCGTTGTGCCGTTTGAGGATGCCGTTGACGGCGTTGAGCAGTTGAAAAATCGATGCAGTCTGTTTGGTCTCCGTTTCGAGATGATCGAACACCGGTTTGACCGGCATCCGTGCGAACGTGTTTCCCGAGGTGGTTTCCAGCGACTGCAACTGCGCGGCGGCGTCCTTGAATTTCTTATATTCGACCAGCTTGCGAATGAGCTCCCAACGCGGGTCCGTCTCGTCCTCTTCCTCGTCCGGCGTGACCTGCAGATCGACGGGCAGGAGCTCCTTGCTCTTGAGATACATGAGCGTGGCGGCCATCACCAGAAACTCACCGGCGACATCCAGATCCAGCTCGCGCATCAGCTCGATGTATTCGATGAACTGGGTGGCCAGCTTGGTGAGGTTGACCTCATAAATATCGATCTCGTCCTTTTTAATCAAATAAAGGAGCAAATCGAGAGGTCCTTCGAAAACCTCGAATTTAACTTTGTAATCCGCCATGGCACAACCGGAGCGCTGGGTTCCGGGTCGGCGCATCGTAAAAGCGAGCGCGGGAAAAAGGCAATGGTTTACTCTGGGGCGGCAGTTGACCGGGCCGTTGATCGTTAATCGCACGAAATGCAGGATAGGTATTTGTTCAATCCCAACGGGATTGCGGCCTGCAGCCCAAGGTTGGCACATCACTGCCTACCTTGGGTAAACGATAGAAAGGGAGACAACCTCAACGAGGTTGCGACCAAGATGGAGAGCGGTCATGAACAGCGGATGGATATGGAATTGCCGGCCCTGCGATTCCCCGGGTAGCTTGTTTCTCGCAACCCGGAGCTTTGCGGCGGAATCCCGTTGGGATTCAGACAGGCTCTCAGCCGGAACCATTCGTGGTTTTCGACGGATACGCCGACGCGCGTCAGCACCTTGGATTGTGGTGACAGAGTCCCGACAGGTCGGGAACACCGCTTTCGCCCGCACGAAGCGCACTGAAACAACCGGAGCCTCCCGTCCGCACGAAAGCTCCGTCGCCGTTACACTCTGCCGGAGCACCAAGATTTCCCGACTGGTCCATGGGGGAACCGTTGCGGGCAGAAGGCCTGCGGTCCGCCGATTGGCTTTCGGTTCGTCCGTTGCCATTCCTGCCCCATGGTTCCGAACGCACCCAGCCAACCGGCAGGGCATTGATCGTCTCTGGAGAAGGCACTTCAATTCGCAGCGGTGGCGCGTATGTTCCCGACGTGGAATCCGTCAGAACAGAGAGTCAAAAAGGTAACCTTCCGTCGACTGCCCGTTGGGTGGTTTACGGCGCGCTCGTATTTCTGGTGGCAATCGTCTTCCTTGCTCCACTCGTAATCGGAACTCATGAGCCGGGGATACCAAGAGCACCTGCCGAAATTCGCACCATTCGGACCGCGACGACACAGTTCAAATCCGAATACGGTGTGTTCCCAGTGGCCAAGTCGACTGCTCAACGTTGTCGCGACGGCAACTCAGATTTTACATTTGGCATTCCAGATTCGCTGGGCCTCGCAAACCTGCTTTCAAACAACGCGGAGGTTATGAATATCTTATTGGCCAGGGAGAACGCGCCCAACCGCGAGCTCCAGAATCCCCGGAAGATCAGGTTCATGGACCTCAAGCAGGCCGGATCCACACCCGATTCCGGCCTCGGGCCCGACGGCATCTTCTGCGATCCGTGGGGCAATCCATACATCATCACACTCGATCTGAACGGCGACGGCTTTTGCGAAAATGCCCTCTACTCCCGTCCGGCCGTGTCGTCGAACAGAGTCAGCAAACCCGGCACCTCCAAGTTGGAACGGTTAGAGAACAATCGAGATTCATACCGGTTGAAAGCGGAAACCATGATCTGGTCAATGGGCTGCGACGGAAAAGCCGATCCAAACATTCCCGCCGACGAAGGCGTGAACGCGGACAATATTCTGAGTTGGGAGTGAACCAGCTAAGACAGTTTTACGCGAATTTTCACTTAGAGCCTGTCCGAAAAATCGGTGGAGCCCGGATTTCAGGCCAGTCGGCGGAGCAGAACGCCGATCATGGCGAGCTGAATCCAGCCGGTGGCGCTGGATTCGGTCTTTTCATAATCCCTTACCAGGCGGCGCTGCTGC
>JBDNGP010000166.1:0-4994 GCA_041689265.1 Verrucomicrobiota bacterium | reverse complement strand
GGACAGGCCAGAGGTGGAGACCCCTGAGTTTTACGCGAATTTCACGAATGAGCACGAATTGTCAGACTTGGAAATAGGCTAGCTGTCGCTGTGAATAGGCGTTGATCAAACCCTGTCAGGGTTTCCCCTCTTCTTTCGGCATTACCCAGCGTATCCCGATGGATCGGGAAACACTGGGCTGAATGACGTAGCCCCGTAGGGGCATGGTTCACAAAGACGGTCACGGGAACTTCGAACGTTTCACTCCCAACACTCAACTTTCAACCGCGGATCAGTTCAGACACTGATTGTTGGCTACAAAAAATAAACGGGAGTCAAAATGTAGAATATAGGAGATGGAATTTTGAATTCAGAAGGTTCTTCGCCACGAATAAAACACGGATCAAAGTCCGAGGTTCCTGAGTTTTACGCGAATTTCACGAATGTGCACGAATTCCAACAGACGGCACAGGGTAGTTTTCGTCCGGATTAAAAGCGGGCAATTTGACCGCTGATTTTCTCGAACCTGGGCGACAGGAGTGTCGCCCTTCCGTATTACGGCGTGGGGGAGAGGGACGTACGGCGGTCGCAGATTTTGACATCGTCTGTTTCTGACAATGGTGTCACGGCTTGAAAATCTTGCACGAATTGATGGTGGGCGAGCTGGGTGGAAATAATCCCAACGAGTGCCATGTCGTCCGTTTCACCCACGGCCCTGCCGCTTTCTATCTTGCCGATGAGACTCTTGACGGCAGCTGGATTGAACAAACCGGTTTCGCGCAACGATTTTTCGGAAAGCACCTCCCCCACATAATCGGGCGTGTGCTCGTTGAAGAAGCTTCGGTGAATCGGCGCGCGGTACGGTTTCTTCGGACGTTTCCAGATTGATTCGGGAAGGAACTCACTGCCAAGTCGACGGAGAATTCGTTTGTCCTGAAGACCGCGTAGCTTGAGATGCGCTGGCAGTTGGTTGCAAAACTCTACCATCCGATAATCGAGAAACGGGAAACGGCCTTCGACAGAATTGGCCATGGCGACGCGGTCGCCCTGGGAGGAAAGCAAGTAAGGACTGAGAAACGTCGTGATCTCAACGAACTGCGCGCGCGAGAGTCCGTCCCAGTTCTTGAACGCCGCGGGAAACTCGAATTTCGCGGTCTGCTCTTTGTTCTCTCGCTGAATGGATTCAGAAAGTTCTGCCGAAAAAAATCTTTGTGTGCGCCGGGTATTTCGCCAACGAACCGCGTGTGAATAATCCGGAGCATCCACCTCGCTCAAACGTTCGCCGAAGAAGGAGGCCAGGTATTTGGGTCCAAGTTTTGCCAAGTTTGTCAGGTCAGGATAAATGCGCTGGAACAGACTCGATCGCCACATTGATCCGGGAGCACGCGCCCAGAACCGACGAATCATTGATTCCTTAAAAAGATCGTAGCCCGCCAGGAACTCATCGGCGCCTTCACCCGTCAGGACAACTTTATAGCCGCTTTGATTGACCAGTCGGGAGAGCAGGAACATCGGTGCGGGGGCGGTCCGCAACAGGGGCGATTCGGTGTGCCAGACGACGTCTGGAAAGACGTTGCCGATGTCCGCGTGCGACGCCTCGATGACCTGATGCTCCGTCCCGATATGACGGGCCATCGCCTGCTGAAAATCGCGTTCATCAAATGCAGTGTCGGTAAAGGCGATCGAGAAGGTGTCGAGACGCTTGCCAACATGTCGACGCGCGAGGGAAGCGATGATCGATGAATCCAATCCGCCGCTCAGATAGGATCCCACCGGGACATCCGCCATCAATCGAAGGCGTGTCGCGTCGTCCAGCAGCTCACGAAATTCGTGGAGATAGTCTTCGTCGGATTTTTGGCCGTCTTTTTCTGATCGATCAAAGCTGGTCTGCCAGTAGCGTTCGATCGTAGTGCCTGACTCGCTGATGATTGCGTAGCAACCCGGTAGCAGCTGTTGAATATCTTGAAACGGTGACCTTGGTGGCAGAGCCGACCAACCGGTGAAGATCTGGTCCAACGCGACATGATCGAACTCCAGATTTACCGAAGGATGGCAGGCGATCGCTTTGATCTCGGAACCGAAGACAACCGCGCCTTTGGCGTTCGTGTAGTAGAGCGGGCGAATGCCGAGACGATCACGGGCGATGAACAGTTCCTGCTTCTGCGTATCCCAAATGGCAACAGCAAACTGTCCATTCAACCGTGACAAACACTTGGGCCCTTCTTCCTCGAAGAGGTGAAGAAACACCTCCGTGTCACAGTGCGTCGTCAGTTGATGGCCACGTTCGACCAGCCCACGACGAAGCTCGGCGTGGTTGAAAATTTCGCCGTTGTAAACGATCCAGTAACGCTCGTCTTCAGTAGTGATCGGTTGTTGCCCCGACGCGAGATCGATGATGCTCAGCCGGGCGTTGCCCATGCCGATCCGGTCATCGAGGAAGATTCCGAACTGATCAGGGCCGCGATGGCGAATCATCGCGAGCATCTGACGAAGCAGTGCCTCGGAAGGCGGCGTTTGTTCAGTGAGATTTAGATAACCGGCTATGCCACACATGATGTTTGTTTAGCCGCAAAAAAGCACAGAGATCACAAAAGTGAGACTTTTAACCACAGATGGACACGAATGAACACAGATTACATTCCACAGAGACCGAGGGTGAACCGCCTTGGAACACGGATCTTTGAACCGCTGGTCGACGCTGATCGTTTTCTCCAAAATGGGCGACAGGAATGGCGCCCTTCCGGATGATGACCGAAGTTCGGTTTCCCCATTTACAAACGGAAAACTCCAGTTGTTCAGGCGGCTTTTTTTCGTTCGATGAAGGCGCAGATGGCGTCGAGGGAATCGAGGTTGTCGGGCAACAATTCGTCATCTTCCACCTTGATTCCGAAATCCGA
The DNA here is from genome assembly GCA_041689265.1 of Verrucomicrobiota bacterium. GTDB lineage: Bacteria > Verrucomicrobiota > Verrucomicrobiia > Limisphaerales > RI-55 > JBDNGP01. Next base: position 2,118 of record JBDNGP010000166.1, on the reverse strand, counting down.
TTCCAGATGGGCGACCAGTTCGAGTACTCCAGTGGAATCAATGATTCCTTTTTCAAGGAAGGATGCGTCCGCCCCGAACCCGTCGTCCTGCCCGAACAGAAATGTTTCAACAATGAATGCTCTGATTTTTTTATGTAGCTCGCTCATACCTTTTGAAATTAATTTTTTTGCATCGCGACGGCGCGTACTTCCCCGGCGTGATCGCAGAATGACCGGACATTACAGTACTCCGGCATGGAACCGATACGGCGCAACAGACCACGGCCCTGGCCGAGCCCAATCTCAAACGCAACCCATCCACCCGGTTTCAGGAACCGATGGGCATCACTCGTCAGCTTGGATATTATCGAAATCCCCAGCGGGCCACCATCGAACGCTGCCGTCGGCTCGTGACCCACAATTTCATCCGGCATGGTTTTCAACCGGCCTTGCGAAATGTACGGAGGATTGCAACTGATCAAGTCGACCTTGTGGTAAAACTCTTCCGACTCAAAACAGGCAAACATGTTTCCGTCTCGAAAATCAATTCGCTCCACTCCGCAAAACCCGGCGTTCACTTTGGCCGATTCGATGGCGTCCACTGAAAGATCTGAGGCGAAGACACTTGCTCCGGGAAACGTCTTCGCGCAGTAGATCGCGAGATTACCGACGCCCGTGCACAGATCAATGATCACGCTTGGCGAGGAGTTGGACGAAACGATCTCGGTAATTGCGTTCGCCAGAATCTGCGTCTCTTTCCGAGGAATCAAGGCTCCGGGAGACACGAGCATCTCGATTCCCATGAAAACTTGTCGCCCGGTTAAATAGGCGAGCGGGGTGCCCTTGAGACGTTTTCCTACGAAGGCAGAAAACACCTGCTCCTGATCACCAATGAGCGGGGTCATCGGCGTGGCGGTCGCAGTTTCAACCGAACAACTGGCCCCCTGGGCAAGCCGCCACAAAGCTTTCAAAGTGTTCTCGGGAGTTTCCTCCGGTTTGTCCGGCAAGATCACCAGCTTCTCCTGAAGTTCCGCCAGAGCGGACTGATAAAGTTCGTTCATACGAGAAGCGCCCGGAGGTCTTTCTTGGATATCTTGCCGGTGTTCGTTTTGGGCATCTCGTCAACAAACTCAACGCGAGTCGGCACCATGAAGTTTTCGAGCTTGGAGAAACAGATCCGCTTGATTTCGCTCGCGGTGAGTTCACTTCCCGGTTCCTTGTGGATGAATGCAACGATGGCCGTATCCAAAATTGGATCCGGAACACCAACCACAGCGGCATCCAGAATTCCACTGATGCCGTAGAGCACGTTTTCGATCTCGATCGGGCTCACTTTTTCGCCACGCGACTTGATGATGTCATCGGACCGCCCCTGGAAATAGAGAAACCCTTCCGTGTCCATTTTGAACCAGTCATGCGTACACAGCATACGGTCGCCAGGGAAACGGCCCTGCTTCAACATATGCCGGCTGAGCTCGGGTTGGTTCCAATATCCCTGCATGACGTGCGGCCCTCGGACGTGCAGAATTCCGGGTTCATTGGGCGGCGACGGTTTACCGTCGGCGTCCAACACCAGCACCTCGGTTCCAGGAATCGCCTTCCCCACGGAGAACGGTTTGGCATCGATCAATTCCGGCTCGAGATAGCAGACCCGTTTGCATTCGGTGAGACCATACATTTTGAAGATCATCGCGTTCGGAAAAATCTCCTTCAGCAAGGGCATGTGTTCTTCCGGAAGCGCAGCTGCGGTGTTGGTGATCCGTCGAACCGATTCAAAGCGAAGCGGCTTCTTGCGATGATGCGACACCATGGTGGCGTAAACTGTCGGCACGCCGGGCACCGTGGTGACGCCATGTTCGTAAATGAGATTGTAAACCTGCGCTGGAAAGGTGAACGACCGCTCAAGCACCAGGGTTGCACCCAAGGAAACCGACATCAAGAGTTGATACAAGCCGTAGTCGAACGCAAGCGGAAGAACATTGAGGATGACATCGTCTTCCTCCAGCCGCAGATACTCTGTCAAACTCGCGACAGCAAAGACCATCGATTGATGCGACATCATCACCCCCTTGGGATCACCCGTGCTGCCAGACGTGTAAATCAAGGCGGCCAGATCAGCGCCCGTGGGGCACACATGAG
>JBDNGP010000165.1:0-34131 GCA_041689265.1 Verrucomicrobiota bacterium | reverse complement strand
CGGATGACCAATCACCAGACCCACACCGTGACCCCGCAAGCCTGGGCCGCCGGGAAAGCCAAGACCCGGACCGGGCCAGGCCTTCTCAAACAGGCGTCATAGATGTCGTAGCCAGACAATCTCTGACCTCTACGACCCCGCAGATCCCGTCAAGGGGCACCGTGCACACCGCTTACCTACGTTCACCAATTCCACCCCGATGAACGACGATTGGTTTGGTGTTTCAGTGGCTCCTGCGGGGGATGGCCTCGCGGTCATTGGTGCCCAATTTGATGCCGCCGCGGCGACGAATTCTGGAATCGCCCATCTATTTTCCCAAGCAACTCCCACGCTCGCGATTGTTCCCGTTTCCAGCGATCAAGCGACCCTCTCCTGGACGCCGGACTTCCCTGGTTTTGTGCTTCAGGAAACGGACACGCTCGCGCCGGCCAACTGGACGATCTCCGCGAGCGGTTACACGAACCCCATCGGAGTCCCAACCTCCAAACCTTTGCGCTCCTTTCGCCTGATCAAGCCATAGAGCCTGTCTGAAAAAGGCTCCAGCGCCCGGAAGAAACGCGCGGCCACGCCGGGCGCGCAAAAATATGCAGCCCCGTCTCGCAATCCAGTCCCAATTCCGGACGGCTGGAAGCCGCCCTCTACGGCGGGCAGGGATGCCTGCCGCTACGTTTTCAGACACGCTCTCAGATCGGAGTTCCCAATGACTCAGATGAACCAGCCGTGATTCTAAACGGCTGAAAATACCAGGTCTTCAACCGGGACAGGCCTTTCCCGAGATCCTCGGCAACAAGCAGCGAGCAAGGAATCAGGTACAATGTGATCGCTGTGGCAAACAATACCCCAAACGCGAGCGAGACCGCCATCGGTATCAGAAACTGCGCCTGTAGCGAACGTTCCATCATCAATGGGGCCAGGCCGACAAACGTCGTCACGGACGTCAGCATGATCGGCCGGAAACGCCGCCCTCCCGCTTCGAGTGCAGCGTCCTTCAGTGACAGTCCATCGCGCAGCCGTTGGTTGACATAGTCCACCATCACCAGGGAGTCGTTCACGACCACACCGGCCAGCGCGAGCATGCCGAAGATCGAGAGATAGGATGGTGTCATGCCCATGATGATGTGACCCAGAAGCGCGCCAATGATACCGAACGGCAGCGCCAGCATCACGAACAACGGTTGCACGAGCGATTTGAACGGGATGGCGAGCAGCGCGTACAAAGCGAAACACAAGGCGAGGCCGCCAATGATGGTCCGTTTCCTGGATTCCTCGGCCTCGGCGACATACCCGATAAATTGAAATGACAGACCGTCTCCTTCGTTGACCAGTTCGGTGAGCCTTGGGGTCACCTCTTTGGCGATGCCCATGATGTCCACCGTTTCGTCGATTGGTTGAGCGCCGATGCGGATGATTTCCGCGCCGTCGTTTCTTTCAACGAACGACGGTGCCTTGGTGAATTTCACTTCCGCCACGGTTTCGAGCGGCACCTCCGCGCCACGCGGTGTGCGAATCTTCATCTGGTCCAACGTATGCAACGACTCCCGCGCCGCTTTCGGGAGCCGGACCATCACACGAATATCATCAATGCCGCGCTGCACACGTTGCGCTTCCTCGCCATAAAACGCCTGCCGGATCTGCCGGGCGAGCAACGCCTGGTTCAGGCCCAGCTCCGCAGCCCTGGGCTTGAGCGTGAACTCCAGCTCGTCCTGCCCGTAATTGACGCGCGCCCAGGCCGTGCTGAACCCTTCGTAGCTCTCCAGCATGTCCTTGATGCGCTCAGCGATCGCAGCCTTCGATTCCGACATGGGACCACGCAATTCGATGTTGAAATTCTCGTCGTCGTACTCCTGGCCTTTGCTCAGTGTTTGTTCGGAGTAAACGCGAAAACGGGTCGCTTCAGGAATGGGTCCGACGATCTCTGTCCAGCGTGTGGCCAGTTCGCTGTTCTTCGGACCCGGCTCGCTGCGTTGGTCCGGCGCCATCACTTCCACGGAGATGTAGGCGCGTGATTTATCGAAACTGCCCCCCGGATACCCCGCACCGCTGACGCTCGATACATTTTGAATAATAGGCTCGCCCGACGCCGGATCAACATACTCCGCCTTCAGTTGATCCACTGCCGCGAGCATGCGATCCACGTATCGATGCGTCGTTTCCATGGGCGTGTCATCGGGCAGATCAAGGATCGCGGTGATCCGTTGCCGGTCAACTGTCGGGAACGATGTGAACCCCATGCGACCCCCCGCGCAATACCCTGCCATCAACAGCCCCATCATGACAAATCCTGACAGTACAGTAACCCGATGTTTGACCGCCCATTCCAGCGAAGGTTGATAGACGCGCTCAACAAATCGCTCGAGGCCGTTGGCAATCTTTTCCTGAAACCGGCTGAACGCGTTCGTCGCCGGTTTGATTCTCAAGTGCTTTAAGTGCGCCGGCAGAATCAGTTTCGATTCCAGGAGAGAGAACAACAGCACCGGAGCCACGACGGGCGGAATCTGTTTGGCAAAATCACCCCATGCTCCGTCGAAATACATCAGCGGAATGAAAGCAACGATTGTCGTCAGCACACCAAACGTGACCGGCACCGTCACTTCCTCGGTCCCCACCACGGCGGCCTCCAGCGGGTCCACCCCCGACTTCATTTTTGAAAAAACGTTCTCGCCCGTGATGATGGCATCATCGACCACCACGCCGACGACGATGATGTAACCAAACAAGCTCATCACGTTCGCCGACACACCGAACCAGGGCATCAGCAACACTCCACCGGCAAAGGCGACCGGGATCCCCATGATCACCCAGAAGGCAAGTGCGGGCCGCAGGAAAATGCCGAGGACCAGCAGGACCAACAGGCTTCCCTGAAACAGCGATGAGGTGAGGGTGCTCAACCGTCCGCGAATCGAATACGATTCGTCGTCCCACACGAACAGTTCAATGCCATCCGGAAACCGTGTCGCGGACGAGTCGACGTATTCCCTGACTTTGTTCGAGATATCAATGGCGCTCTCCATGCCGGTGCGCATCAACTGAACGTAGAGGGCGGGTTTACCGTTGAACTCGACCAGCTTGTCACCCTCCTCGAAACCATCCGTCACCTCCGCCACGTCGCCCAGCAGCACTTCTGCTCCCTCGAGCGAGCGAACTGGAATGCGTTCAAAATCCGCCTCCGTGTAAGCCTGTCCGCGGGTGCGCACCACCAGGGTCCCACTCTCGCTGTCGATCGCTCCAGCCGGAAGATCGATGGAAAACCGCCGGATGGCGTCCGCGAGATCCTGGAAGCTGAGTTTATACGCGAGCAACCGATCCGGCTCGGCTTCAATGGAAATCTCGTAGCGCCGGTCGCCTTCAATCTGCACCAGGCTGATGCCGGGCAGTTCGAGCAGATCCTCCTGCACCCGGCGGGCGACTTTTCGCAGGTCGTGCGGGCTGAGGTTGCCGGTCACCGCAACATTCAGCACTTCAAACGCACTGGACGATTCGGGAATCCAGACACGGGGTCGTTCTGTTTCACTCGGAAAAGTCGTGATGGCGTCAACCCGGCCTTTCACGTCATCGAGCAACACCCGCAGGTCTGTGCCTTGTTCCGCCACGACATATAGCCGGGCCTGCCCCCGCATGCCGTCAGCGTGGAGGTGCTTGATCCCGTTCACCCCCTCGAGTGCTTCTTCGATGGGAATGAGAATCGCCCGTTCGACATCCTTGGCAGTTCCGCCGCGGAACGGCATCTGGATCATGACGGTATCCCAGCTCAACTGCGGGGTCACCTCGAGCGGGATGCGTTTGAACGCGGTGTAAATCCCGGCCACCAAGATGCCCACCATCAGGAAGTTGGCGGCGATTCCGTTGTTGGCGAACCAGCGAATCATAATGCAGTCAGGGTCAGGATTTCTTATTGTTCTCCGCTTTGGCGACAGCAGGTTTTGCGGTCGTCGCATTCGAACTGGCCGCGGTTGCGATGACGTTGGTGACGATGTCCGGTATGATCTCGACCGTCGCTCCATTCGGCGCGTAGACCAGATGAGTCATTGCCAGCATCGTGCCATTTGTGATCGACGGATCGCCGATAATGACGTGTTTTTCATCTTCCCAAAGCGGCACGATGGTGTGCGCCCGCAGGGTGAGATCCGGTTGATCGATGAGGAAAATCTGATCCAGCTGCCGGACCGCTGCGCGCGGCAACGCGACGACGCCCTCCAAGACCCGACCGGTGATCCGTCCCACCACCGGTTGACCAATGCGCAAAGGCGGATTGCCGGAGACACGACCGAATGGATCATCCACCCGCGCGATGACGAACAGCTCCAGGGAGTTTTCGTCCAACGCGCCCTCGGAACGAACGATTCGTGCGGGCCAGACGTTGGTCGAATCGGGATTGATGGCGTCGCGAAGCTCCACTTCAATCGGGGTATCCCTGTCCCCGTTGGGAAGATCCACAAAGAACAATTCCCGGCCGGCAATCGGCAGACGCACTTCGGCGAAATCGACGGAGAACACCGTTCCCAAAGTGGTATTGGCTCCGACCAGTTGCCCGAGGCCGACATTCCGTTGACGCACCCGACCGTCGAATGGCGCGCGAATCTGGGTTCGTTCAAGGTCGCGCTCGGCCTGTTCGAGCTGAGCCACAGCCGAGGCAACATCCGCCTCGCCTTGAGCGAGATTGGCCGCCGTGAGATCCGCCTCAGCCTGGGAGATGAGGTTCTCCTTGAGAACCTCCAGATTGCGCTGGTGATTCACCTGCGCCAGTTTCAACCGCGCCTGAGCGCCAAGCAACCGCGCCCGGGACACGGCGGCCGATGCCTTGTGATCGGCATCATCCAACTTAATCAGCACATCCCCCTCGGAAAAAAACGCGCCGTCCTCAAACTCGGGGCTGATCCGCACCACCCGTCCGGACACCTGCGCAGCGACGGTGATTTCATTGTGCGGCTGCACGAGTCCGTTCGCCTTGATGATCACCGGGTAATCCTGAAGACGCAGCTCCGCCACCTTGGTGCGAATCGCCTGTGGTTTGGCCGGCAGGCTCTTCGCCTTCTCGGGTTCATGGGATAACAGAGAATAACCAATCCACCCGATCGCGAGCAGCACGATGGGCATCGCCACCCGAATCGCCTTGGACCCACTCCCGGAAGAAGCATACCCCGCCAGATCTTGCTTTGTGTTATCGCTACTCATCAAATCAACAATCGAAATGTACGTTCGTGCCCACCGTTCGACAGCCATTCAGCTTAGGAAGAGCAAAAGCATCCATAAAGAGGAAACGCGCCAATCCTGCGTTTCCTGACAACCAGGCACTGGCCGATCCACATCGTGTCGGTCTGGATCCGGGCCAGGATTGAGCCGACGTTCAAGTTTTGCCTTTTTCGATCCGGTCGGCGCGGGCAACATGCGTCGTCCTTGGAATCGCAATGAACCTGCTTCCCATAGTCGAACGCGAACTACGCGCTGCGTCAGTAAGGCGGGGAACTTACTGGTCGCGAGTCTGGATCGGCTTTCTGGGAATCGTCTTTTTCTGCACAGTAACCCTGGTGGCACGGGTAATCCCTTTGGGCGCGTTTGGAATGCCGTCGATTTTCAAGACTGTTCGATTCTTTGCGTTGATCTACTGCCTGGTATCCGGAGTGCGCCTGACTTCCGATTGCATCAGCCAGGAGAAACGCGACGGCACGCTGGGGTTCCTGTTTTTAACGCCGCTTCGAGGATACGATGTGATCCTCGGCAAACTGATCTCCAAAGGCGTTCTGCCGTTGTATGCGATGTTGGTCATCGTGCCTCTCGTCTGGCTGGTCGCCCTGGTGGGAGGCGTTGGGGGCGGCGAACTTTTCTACTCGGTCATCGCCATCGGCAACACGTTGTTTTTATCACTCGCGGTCGGCATGACTGTTTCGACGTTCTTGCGGGATCGTCGGCGCTGTGAAGCGATCGCTTCGGGATTGGTGTTCGTGTTGTTCTTCGTGCTCCTGCCACTGGTCGATCTGCTCGTCCATTCATCGCTGAACAACAGCTACTCATTTTGGAGCCTCGGTTCCTCGTTGATTGACTATCTGGTGAACCGCGTGAACGCCCTGGCCAATCCAGCATTCTCGAGCCCCGCAGGCAACCACGCCGCATTGGTTTCAAACGTCGTAAAGGGGTCGGTTCTTAATATTGACAACTATACGCTCGCGTGAGTCTGTTCTATGCGCGTCGTTGCCGCCGTATCGGATCAGATTCAGTGCTTTCATCTGATCCGGAAGTTGATGAATCCGGACCCGGAAGTAAAGAGTTCAAACTGCTCCTGTGATTGAGCCGTCCCTGCTTTGAGTGGGCGCACCAGCTCGCCCTTCACCGATCAACGCCTCCTCTTCCTCAGAACCTGTCTGAAAAGTGGCGGCAGGCATCCTGCCTGCGGTAGAGTCGGGCTTTTCAGCCCGGCGGAATCAACATCATGCGGTGTCCGGCGACTGGCAATTTGCAGCTGTCTCGCCATCCGGCGTTTGTTCGGGCAGCAGGAATGCCGTTCTTCGCGTCAGCCAAGGTTGGCCGACGCCACCCTTGGCTGACCGGCCGAGACGGTCGCCGGTGTCGAAGCAACCGGGGCCGTTGAATTTTCCCCGCCGGGGTCCGTCGATAAAACTTCACTTCGAGGCAGGGCGAGGTTATCACCCGCGTTTTGCTGAACTGAAATTGAGAGTCACATGCCTGGTATGATCAAAAACACGTTTAAGTTCGTCGTCGTCACGCTGTTCGCCGCAGGCACTATATCCGCCGCCGATAGGAAGGAACCCAACTATTTCCAGAACGATTTCCCGTTCCAGGGTGCGGCTGTCAGCGTGAAATCGCCTGACAGGAACGTTGCCATGAAGGGTCTGGCCATCCGCGTCGGCAACGGCGCGACGATGCTCTTCGACCCCGAACTGCTGCGGATGGCGGCGGGCTGGAACGGCGGATTTATCACCGGCGAAGGCGTGGTGTACGATGGCGGTCACGGAAAGCATCCGGCCGCTGACGGGGATCAGAAATTTGGCACCGCGCCGATCCCGGGGTGGGGCACGGCTGCAAACGGCTTCTCGGACGAACGGGCTGAAAAACCTTACGGCCCGCTGGCACCGACAGTCGGCGCCTGGACCGGACTTTACCCGCATGGCGACAATGTCGTGCTGTCCTACTCCGTTTTCGGTGTTCCGGTCGTTGAACAGCCCGGCAGCGTGAGCGCGGACGGCGAGATCGCGTTCACCCGCACGTTCAACATCGATTCGATGCTGAAGGAAGATCTGCTGCTCAATGTCTGCGTGGTTCCTCACTCCGTTGATGAAAAAATTAATGATCACCACCTCGTGCTGACGCGTGATCAATCGGTCACCCAGATCGGCATCGTCGGTGCGGACAAGGCGGCGAAACTGGGTGTTCAGGAAGGTGGTCAGGCGGTTTTGCGGCTCGCGAAGGGCACCAAGCCCGGGATGTTCAAGGTGGTCATCTGGAACGGCACGGGCGATTCGCAGGGCAAGTTTGCCTCGTTGCTCAAAGGCGAACCCACGATGGTTGATTTCAAAAAGGGCGGTCCGCGTCACTGGCCGGAAGCGGTCGTGGTTCAGGGCAAGCTCGACACCAGCGAGACACTGGACGGCGCGTACGTGACGGACATGATCACCGCCCCGGTGCCGAATCCGTGGAATCGCCGCGTGCGGTTTGGTGGACTGGACTTTTTCTCGGACGGCAAACGCGCTGCGCTGTGCACGCACGAAGGTGATGTCTGGATCGTCTCCGGCATCGACGACACGCTGGAGAATCTCGTGTGGACCCGCTTCGCATCCGGACAGTATGAGACGCTCGGTTTGGAGATTGTTGACGACGTGATCTACACCTCGGGCCGCGATCAGATCACCCGTTACCATGATTTGAACGACGACGGTGAGGCGGACTTCTACGAGAATTTCAACAACGACTTCACGTCGTCGCGCGGCTTTCACGAGTTCGTGTTCGACCTGCAGACGGATGACGCCGGTAATTTTTACTTCGCCAAGGCGGGACCGGTCCGGAGCGGTGGCGGCGGGTTCGGTGATCCGGAGGGAAAAATCCCCGGCAACGGCGAGATCACGTCTTACAACGGCAAGTTGATGAAGCTGAGTCCGGACGGCAAAAAGCTGGAGATCATGGCCGAAGGATTCCGCGCACCCAACGGAATCGGAGTTCGCGGAGATGGCCAGGTGACCACCAGCGACAATGAGGGCACGTGGGTTCCGACGACGCCGATCAACTGGGTCGAACCCGGGGGGTTCTACGGTGTGACGTTGCTTGAGGGAAAATACCGCAAGGAGCCGTTGAAAGCGTTCAACCCGCCGCTGTGCTGGCTCGCGAAGAACTTCGACAACTCGGGCGGCGGCCAGATCTGGGTCCCCAGCAGTGAATGGGGGCCGCTCGCCGGTGAGTTGCTCCACATGTCTTACGGTCAATCGTCGCTCTACTTGGTGATGAAAGAGAAGGTCGGGCGCGACGGCATCGCGATGCAGGGCGGCGTCGTCAAGATCCCCGTGAAGTTCACTTCGTCCGCGATGCGTGCGCGTTTCAATCCGCGTGATCACCAGCTCTACATCGCCGGACTGCGCGAGTGGCAGAGCAACGCCGCGCGCGAAGCCGGGTTTGATCGCATCCGTTACACGGGCAAAAAATTCTACAGCGCAAACGGGTTGAAAGTGGTGCCCGGCGGAGTCGCGATCACGTTCACCGAACCGCTGGACCGTGAAGTTGCCGAAGACGTTGGGAACTACGGCGGCAAACGCTGGAATTACAACCGTTCCGAAAACTACGGGTCTGATGAACTCAACGTCACTGACCCGGCCATCAAGGGTCGCGAATCGATCGAGATCACCAGCGCGAAGCTTTCTGAAGACGGCAAAACCGTGACCTTGCAGATCGAGGATTTCAAACCGGTTATGCAGCAGACGATCCAATTCCTGCTGGACTCCGAAGACGGCGAGATCATCGAACAGGAAATCATGCACACCGTGCATCACATTCCCGCAAACTGAGTCGCATACCATTTCACGGAACCGGTCCTGCGACCGGTTCCTCAGTCTGGCATGGCTAGAAACTCGCGGCTGGCGAGATCCATTAGCTCCTGGACCGTGAGCATCAGCTCGCCGCGGGCGTCGACCAATTCCTCGCTGCCGGCCATGTCGATCGGCTCCATCATCACGGCCTGGTAGCGTTTAGTGAGGGCAAGTTCGGTATCGGTGTTCCCAAGAAGTTCGAGCAGTTCCCGGACTTTTTTGGCGAGTCGTTGCGCTTTGCGAATCTTCTTCGTTGCGGCTTCTACGGAAAGTTCATCGCTCGCGACGCGCAGCAGCAGGCCGCACTCGAATTCCCGACACATTCCCGGCCGGTCGGCATAGGCGGAACACATTCCGTCGTCTTGAAGCGCGGTGCACGGCTGTGAAAAACATTTCTTGCGGCCCTTCCTACGCAGTTTGATCCCGTACGCTTTCAACGAATCCGGGTCATCGCCAGTTTGCAATTCCACGTCGGCGAACAGGACGCCGTTGCAACACAGGTTGCACTTCGGACAAAGCGATTCAATGGCGCGGGCATGCGACGAACTCATCGGTGGGCGGACAGTAGTGGAGCCGGTCAGTTTGCGCCAGTGGAAGTCGTAATTCGGCAGCGAGCCCGAGGATGCTGGGTGGAGGGGAGCCCTCCGGGCGAACTTTTGAACGCTCCCGTGACTTCGATCGCCAAACCAGGTCGGAACGCACTTGGTTGCGCCGAAGGCTCGCTCGGAGAGACTCGCCCCACCTTCCCCCAAACCGTGCTTTGACTCCGTGACGACGTTTATCCAACATCCCGCCATGACCGCAGCGGAAGCCCGCCAAAAACACACTGAACTCGCGAACACGATCCGGCATCACGATCATCGTTACTACGTGCTCGCGCAGCCCGAGTTGACCGACCGCGAGTACGACCGGCTGTATCACGAGCTGCTTGACCTAGAGACGGCGTTCCCCGAACTGGCGACCCCTGATTCGCCGAGTCACCGGGTGGGCGGGGCGCCCTTGAGCGAGTTTGCTTCGGTGCAACATCTCGTGCCGATGATGAGTTTGGACAACACCTACTCCAAGGAGGAGATGTCCGCGTTCGTGAAACGTGTGCAGAAGCTGTTGCCCGATGAGAAACTGGAGTGGGTCGTGGAGCCGAAAGTGGACGGCGTGGCGGTGAGTCTGCGCTATGAAAAAGGCGTTTTCACAGTGGGCGCAACGCGGGGCGATGGCTCAGCGGGTGACGACATAACGGCGAACTTGAAAACGATTCGAAGCATTCCGCTGAAGCTCGAAGGAGAAGGTCTTCCCTCATTGCTGGAAGTGCGTGGCGAAGTGTTCATGGACAAGGCGGGGTTCGAGAGATTGAACAACGAACGTGAATCCGCGGGGGAAGCGCGTTTCATGAATCCCCGCAACTCGACCGCCGGCTCGCTCAAACAACTCGATCCCAAGCTTGTCGCCAAGCGTCCGCTGGCGATCGTGATTTACGGGTTCGGCAAAGTTGAGGGAGCGATGAAGGCGGCCTCGCAGGATGAGTTGCTTTCATGGTTAAAGGAGCTTGGTTTTCCGACACCGGAGAAACTCTGGCACTGCCGTTCCTCCGAAGAGGTATTGGCCAGCATCGATGAACTCGATGTATTGCGACACAAGTTTAAATTCGAAACGGATGGTGCGGTGGTGAAGTTGAACTCGTTCGAACAACGCGAGCGAGTCGGGTTCACATCGAAGGCCCCGCGCTGGGCAATCGCCTACAAATACGCCGCCGAACAGGCCGAGACGACGCTTAAAGCCATCACGATACAGGTCGGTCGCACGGGCGCGCTGACGCCGGTTGCCGAGCTGGAGCCGGTGTTGCTGGCGGGCACGACGGTCAGTCGCGCGACATTGCACAACGAGGAAGACATGCGACGCAAGGGCGTGCGGATCAATGATCGCGTGATCGTGGAGAAGGCGGGCGAGATCATCCCTGCTGTGGTTCGTGTGGTGGAGAGCAAGAGAACTGGGCAGGAGCAGGAATTTGAATTTCCGAAAAAATGTCCAGAATGCGGGTCTGAGGTATCGCGTGGAAAAGAGGACGGCGAATCGAATGTCGTGGTGCGCTGCGTCAATCTAGATTGCCCGGCGCAGGTTCGTGGCCGGATTGAACACTTTTGCGCGCGGGGGGCGATGGATATCGAAGGCGGTGGTGAAGTGCTGGTGAAGCAACTCGTTGGTGCCGGGCTCGTTCTGGACGTCGCTGAGCTTTACAAACTAAGAGTGGACGAAGTGGCCGCGCTCGAACGGATGGGTCAGAAGTCCGCCGAGAATTTCATTGCCGGACTTGAGGCCAGCAAGAAGCAGGATCTCTGGCGGCTCATTTTTGGGTTGGGAATTCTCCATGTAGGCACCGGAGGAGCGAAGGCGCTGGCCCGGGCATTTTCAAGTCTCGACGACATCGCGGCAGCCGGGATCAAACAGCTGAAGACAATCGAGGACATCGGTGAAGTGATCGCGAAAAGCGTCGCTGCCTGGTTCTCGGATTCGCACAATCGTGATTTGATCGGACGCCTGCGCAAGTTTGGTTTGAATTTCAATTCATCACTCTATCAGGCTGGGGCTGCAGTCGGTCCGTTCTCCGGAAAAACATTTGTGCTGACGGGCATGCTTCCGACGCTCAATCGCAGTGAGGCGACCGAGATGATCGAGTCACGCGGTGGGAAAGCCAGCGGCAGTGTGAGCAAGAAAACGGACTTCCTGCTGGCGGGCGAAGACGCAGGTTCGAAGCTGGCCAAAGCGGAGAAGCTCGGCGTTGCGATTATCGACGAAGCGGAGTTCCTGAAGATGTGCGGAGCGTAGTCCGGGGCCGCTCTTGACCGTCGGAAGAACCGGGGCATATCCACGCTCCTGGTTCCGGGAACAGCTCTGCGCGGCCACGGGTCGGCGGATGGCCGGGCCGTGTATTTCTTCGTGTCGTCTCCCTCCCAAATCTTGGTTGTCACATAAAAAGTGTTGGAAAACTTGCCGGCATGGATATACAGAGGCCGATAGTTAACAGCTTCAATTCATCATTTTTCGGGAAGATTAGTGAGTATGAGCGACCTGTTGAACAAGGCGACGGTGCTGGTGCTGAACCGCAACTGGCAGGCGATCCACGTGCGTACCCCGGCGGATGCGTTCTGCCAGCTGGCCACCGGAGTGGCCACCGCGCTCGACATTGAAGGTGAAGGAGCGATGCGCCCCGTCAAGTGGTCGGAGTGGATCACTCTGCCGATCCGGGACCAGGATTTCGCGGTGAACACCGTCCGCGGACAGATCCGGATTCCCACCGTCGTGGTCGCGGTGAACTACGCCCAGGTCCCCAAGAAACGGCCCAAGCTGTGTCCGCGCGCCATCCGGGAACGTGACGGCAGTCGCTGCCAATACACGGGCAAACTGCTCCGCCACGATGAAGGCAATATCGATCACGTGGTCCCGCGTTCGCGCGGTGGTGGCGACACCTGGGAGAATCTGGTGTGGGCCTGCAAAAAGCTCAACTCGAAGAAGGGCAACAAGCTGCCGCACGAGTTGGGGCTCAAACTCCTGAAGGTGCCGCGTGCTCCGAAGGAGGTGCCCGTGACGATGTTGATCCGCAACCCGCACGAGATCGAGGACTGGCGCTGGTTCGTCATGGGCGAATGAGTCCGGTGACCGGCGTTGATTGGACGGTGGTTCCACCCTGCATCCATATCACATGATGGTCGGAATTTACGTCGCCGGTTTGTGGTGCCGGATGGGTTGCATTTGAAAGCGCGGGGCGGGTAGGGACCGTCGCTCCGCGCGGTCCGCTGATGTCCCTCCAAGGTGATTCTGAGCCGCCGGTCGTCGCCTTATTCATTTCTTTTCCTTCTTTCTGCTCCGCGCTTTCAAACCCGCCCGCCAGATGTTTGTCATTGTCACCCGCAGCCCGCCGAATTAGAACAAGCGGATCAGGGCATGTCCTGGTATCTGATTTATAATCGGCCTGCTGAACATCGTGATACGACCCGGCGTCGATCTTGGATCTAAGACGTGATGATGAATTCCCTGATTGAGTTTGAAGTGCAAAAATAAGATGTCCGACAAAAGCCGAATCCTCATTGTCGACGATGATCCGATCATACTGCGCGTGCTGACCAATGTGCTCGCGCCTGAGGGCTACCAGTTGGAGACAGCTTCCGACGGCAAGATGGCCCTCAACAAGATCGCCACCTTTGAACCCGACCTGATTCTCCTGGATGTGATGTTGCCGGAGATGGACGGTTTCGCCGTCTGCCGGCAACTGCGTGCTGACGACCGGTTCGGTGATATTCCGGTCGTGTTCATCACGGCGTTGGACGATCAGAAATCCCGCCTTCAAGGCATCGAGGCCGGCGCGGACGAATTCCTCAACAAGCCAGTCAACCCGGTCGAGCTCAAGGCACGTGCGCGAACGATCACACAGCTGCGCCGGTTTCGCAAAATGGTCGGCGAACGTTCGCGGTTTGAGAAGATCATCGAGCTCGCGCCGCAGGGCATCGTCGTTGTCGACGTGGACGCGAACATCCGGCTCTCGAACGCCGCGATGCGCGACATGCTCAAGGTGCCCGACGAGACGAGCATCCGGTTGCACAAGATTTTCCATTTCATCCCGCGAGAGGATCGTGAACAGGTGGGGCGTAATCTGGAATCGCTCCTCACAGAGGGTGCCGCTCCGATTTCGTTCGAGACGGAGTTTTTGCGGGAGGACGGACGGCGTTTTCCCGCCGAGATCACCGCTGGATATTTTCCTTGGGAAAAGCAACCCTGTGTTCAGCTCTTCATCCGCAATGTGGAGGACAAAAAACAGATGGAGGCGCAGTTCCTCCGCATGCAACGGATGCAGAGCATCGGCACCCTCGCCGGCGGCATCGCCCACGATTTGAACAACGCCCTCACGCCGATCCTCGTCGCCTCGCATTTGGCGAAAGGTCTGTTGTGCGATCACAAGGCGCTGCGGCTCGTCGAGACGATTGAGAAGAGCGCCCTGCGCGGCAAAAACATCATCAAACAGATCCTCGCGTTTGCCCGCGGTGTCGAAGGCGAACGCCGGCTCGTGCAGCTGAAGTACGTGGTCAAGGAGATCGAAAAGATCCTGATGGAAACGCTGCCGCCATCGATCGAAATCTCTGCCGAGATCGGTGAAAATCCCGTGCCCATCATCGGTGACGCGACGCAGCTGCACCAGGTGTTGATGAACCTTTGCATCAATTCGCGCGATGCCCTGCCCAAGGGCGGCAAACTTAGGATTCTGCTGGAGAACGAACTGCTGGATTCGGTGCAGGCCCACAAATTGGAACTTCCGACGCCCGGGGATTACGTCCGGTTGTCCGTCGAGGATAACGGGACGGGCATCGATCCGGAGATTCTCGGTCACGTGTTTGAACCGTTCTTCACGACCAAGGACATCGGCAGCGGCACCGGGCTGGGACTGTCCAGCGTGATCGGGATTGTGAAAGGCCACCGTGGCGGCGTCAACGTGACGAGCGAGGTCGGCGCCGGAACACGGTTTGACGTGTACCTGCCGGCGGCCCAGGCCGGGGCGCAGGAAAGCGAGGACTACGAAACGACCTTCATCCGGAAGGGCAAGCGCGAGCTGGTGTTGGTGATGGACGACGAGGAGGCCATCCGCGAAATGGTCGAGGCGAGTCTGCGTCACTACGGCTACGATGTGATCACCACCGTCGACGGCGAACGTGGTTTCGAAGCGTTCTCAAACGATCCATCGAAGGTCAGCGCGATCCTGATGGATTACCTCATGCCCGGCCTGCACGGTCAGGAACTGGTGGAGAAACTGCGGTCGGTCGATCCGAATGCCCGCATCATCATGATGACCGGGTATGGGGAGATGAGCCGCGTGATGGACGTCGCCGCGCAAAGCAACGTCCGTTACCTGATCAAGCCGTTTACCGTCGAAGCGATGTTGGAATCGCTGCACCGCGTTTTCGCCTGATCAGTCCCACTTCGCGTGGTCCGCCGTCAACGCGCGATCAAGGTGCGTGTAGCCCCCGTCCACAAAAACAATCTGGCCGGTGGTGTGGCCTGAAACGGGCGACGCCAGAAACACGATCATCGCGGCCATCTCTTCCGGCGTGGTCATGCGTCTTCCCAGCGGGATCAAATTTTCAATCGCAGCCCTCGTCGCTTCCGGGTTCTTCACCGAGGACAGCCAATTCCGGTATTGATCGGTGTCACACTCCGCAGGCAGCACGGCGTTCACGCGCACATGGTCGGCCGCCAGTGCGGCGGCCCACTCGCGGGTGAGCGCGTTGATGCCGCCCTTCGCTGCCGCGTATCCGGAGGTCGCCCCCTGTCCCGTGACCGCCACCTTGGAACCGAGATTGATGATCGCGCCGTGGTTCTTCTTCAGCTCGGCCATCGCAAAGTGCGTGAGCGAAAACGCGGGGAGCAGATTGCGTTGGAGCGATTTGAGAAACTCGTCCGGCGACGCGTCCAACGCCACCGAATCGTTTACCCCGGCGTTGTTGATCAGCACATCAAGCTTTCCAAACTTGGCGACCGTCTCCCTGATAATTTTTTCACAGGTGGCGGGTTCAGATAGATCGCCAGGAAGAAAAAACAGGCGTTCGGAGCCGGTTGATTTTAGCAGCCGTTCACCGGCCTCCGAATCGAGGTCGGCGATGGCCACGCGAGCGCCCTCGGCCAGGAACAGATGGGCACACGCGGCGCCGATTCCCTTGGCCCCACCACTGATGAGCACCACTTTTTCGTTCAGTCGAAGGTCCATAGCGCGCGTTTCTATTCCTGTGGGTAGAGGAGCACGCGGTCATGTACTAGCAGCACAAGATCGTTTTTGCCGTCACCCGTAAAGTCCTTGATGATTGCCTCGCGCGGTTCGCCGAAACTCATATTGCCACGGAATGTCCGTTGTTCAAAAACCTTCCAGCGATCCGCTGGAATCAGCGTTCCATCCGGACTGAACACCACGAGATCAACGTAGTTCTTGGCGGTCTCCAGAAATACCAGATCCTGCCGGCCGTCCTGGTTCAGATCGCCGGAAACCACGTCGCGCAGAAAGCCGTCCGTGATGGGCGTTTCGTAGCCGCCGAGCTTGGACAATTGCCACGCGTCGCCCTCGAGCATGAGCCAGGCGACCGAGTTCATCCCCCCGAGCGCGATGGCGTTCGGTTGATCGCTCCCGAGTGCGACCGGAACAAGCTGGTCGAATCCTGTGACCGGCAGTGAAATGTTCCGGCGCACCTGCCAGACTCCGGTCTCGTCGCGTTCGCAGACGGAGATTACTTTGTTGGCCGAATCAAGAAGGAACAGCAGTGCACTCTCGCCGTCGCCCCGTTCGAAGGCTGTCGCCCCGGCGATGCGCGAATCCGCCGCCATCCCGTTGATCTGGTCCTTCACTTCGAACGCCCATTGCGGCGCTTCGTCTCCGCCGGCCGCCTCTTTGGCCACCGTCACCGCACGCACAAAATTGTTCTGGGCGAGCAACAGTTCCAGCTTGCCGTCGGCATCGACATCTGCGCGGCTCAGCCAGGGTTTGTCGGCGTTGCCACCCGGCGGTGACAGATCAACCTCCGTGAATTCGCCGTCTTCCTGTTGCAACAGGATCTTGATTTTTTCATACGGTATCACCACCACCAGATCCAGGCGGCCGTCTTGATCAACGTCGTGCCAGTCGAGCGACGCGGGATTGGAGCGGAAATTCTCGTTCAATTTCTGTGAAGTGCTGGTCCCGTCCGCGCGAACGATTATCAGTTCGCGTTTGCCGCCATCATCCGTGATCACGGCGAGAACGGGACCTTCTTTGAACTGGCCCGCAGCTTGGGCCAGCGGACGGCCCTTGATCGGAACACGTTTTGGAAACCCGATCCGCCCGTTCTTGTCCATTGACGAAACGCCGATCTGCCTTTCGTCGAGACTCAGCATGAAAATCTCCGGGCGGCCGTCGCCGTCCCAGTCGCCCACCTCGATGTCGCTGATTCCGGCGAGGGCGGGGAAGGTGATGGCGCGTCCCATCTGACCGTTTTCTTCCTGAAGATGGACGGAGATTTCTCCGGATTCCGGTTCAGCGACAATCAGGTCCACCCGGCCGTCCGAGTTGATGTCGGCCCACGTGGAACCACGGGCCGTTTTCTCTGTGTGACTTAAGGGCAGCACGGACAGTTGGCCCGATTTCAGATCGCCCAGCAGCGTCGGGGCCTCTTCCAGTTGAAAATTTCCCACCTCCGCGCGACCTGATTTTAGCGCGATGGTCACGATCTCCGTCTTGCCGTCGCCGTTCAGGTCTTTCGCCCAATAGGAGCGCACCGCCGGATGTTCAAAATGGATTTCCGGACCGAGCTGGCCACCGTCGCCCTGCAGCCGGAACCGAAACGGATTCGCGTTGTCCCAGTTCACCAGCATCAGGTCGTCGCGCCCGTCGCCGTCGATGTCGAGCGCCTGCAACGATTTCACCGTGCCGCTGATCGGGAATTTTTCCGGTTCATCGAGCGAATGATCCTCGTTCTGGAACAGGATGTAGAAATGAGATTCCGCCAGCAGCGCGACATCCGGCCGGCCGTCGCCATTCAGGTCACCGACGGTCAACGCGTTCGGAGTCAGCAGGCCGTCCTTGATCGGGATTCGTTTCGGATCGGACCAGCCGTCGGTGCCTTCATTGGACTGAATGACCAGCTCATTGGGTTCGCCGTAATACACGATGTCAGGCCGTCCGTCACCGTTCAGGTCCGTGACGTCGAAGGCGGAAATCCGTTTCTCGCTGGCGATGGAATCGATCTTGAAACGGGCGTCCGGCGGAAGCTCGTTCAGCTCGCGCTTCATTTTTTTGCTCTCCACCTCGTTGGTCTTGCCGGTGCGATTGTAGAGCATGCTGATTTTGGCGCGTCCGTTGTTCACGACCAGCAGATCCCGAAGTCCGTCGCCGTCGATGTCA
This sequence comes from Verrucomicrobiota bacterium, assembly GCA_041689265.1. GTDB lineage: Bacteria > Verrucomicrobiota > Verrucomicrobiia > Limisphaerales > RI-55 > JBDNGP01. The sequence continues at coordinate 16,200 of JBDNGP010000165.1, read as the reverse complement.
GCTGAACGAAGAATCGCGATTCCCCGGTCAATCGGATAAATCTCGGGACCGGTGAACCCAAAGTTAGTCAACCCCTCGTCGGAATCCGCCGCCGAACCCGCGCCGCACGCGCCCAGAAAAACCAGAGCGGCCAACCCGTTTAGAATAAGCTTTGCAACCTTCATAATCTGAATGAGGCCAGCATTCCCTAAGATTCAAAACCGGGAAAGATTAATTGCAAATCTCAGCGGCCTGTTGACGGCTGCGAGCTTCTGAAAGCCTGGTTCCCGAGTGGCTGGAGAATCTCAGAGCCTTTCTGAAAAAGGAGCGCGGCTATGTCGAAGACCAGCCGCCGGGCGGAGTTACCAGTCCCCGGCCCCGGAAATTGCGAACCGACTGCGGCTGGTCGAGGTCGCACACAGCCGCGCTCCGGTTTTTTCAGACCGGCTCTCAGGATCCTGGTTTTTGGATTTGAAGCCCCCCGATCACCCTTTGCTTGCCCACGGACGCCGGACGTGGAAATCTCCCCGGCTCGACGCCCAAACGCGCGTCTCCCATTTTTGCACCAAAATGACAGATCCCGAGATTACACCTGAGCTGATCAAGGCCCACAACCTCACTCCCGAGGAATACGAGCAGATCAAGACACTCATCGGCCGCGAACCCAACTACACCGAGCTGGGCATTTTCTCGGTGATGTGGAGCGAACATTGTTCTTATAAAAATACCCGATCAGTCCTCAAAGGTTTCCCCACGAAATCGCCAAAAATTCTGGTCGGTGCGGGCGAAGAAAACGCCGGGGTGATCGACATCGGCGACGGGATCGCCGTTAGTTTTAAAATTGAATCGCACAACCATCCGAGCGCCGTCGAACCGTTTCAGGGCGCGGCCACCGGCGTCGGCGGAATCATCCGGGATATTTTCACGATGGGCGCCCGCCCGATCGCGGCGATCAACTCGCTCCGCTTTGGTGAACTCTCGAACCCGGAAGTGCGGCGTTTGTTCGCCGGCGTGGTTTCAGGAATTTCGCACTACGGAAATTGCTTCGGCATCCCGACCGTCGCGGGCGAGGTCTACTTCGACAAATCGTACGAAGGCAACCCGCTCGTAAACGCCTTCGCGTTGGGCGTTCTGCACCACGAACAAATCGCGCGCGGTGCCGCGAAAGGAATCGGCAACCCGGTCTTCTACGTCGGCCCGGCAACCGGACGCGATGGACTGGCGGGCGCCGCGTTTGCCTCGCAGGATCTTACGGAAGAATCGGCGGAACATCAGCGCGGTGCCGTGCAGGTCGGCGATCCGTTCATGGAAAAACTCGTCATGGAAGCGACGCTCGAACTGCTCGCGACCGGAGCGGTGGCCGGCATTCAAGACATGGGCGCCGCCGGTCTGACGTGTTCGACCTGTGAAACCGCCGCTCGTGGGGGCACGGGCATCGAAATCGAACTTCAGAAAGTTCCGCAACGCGCGGCTGACATGACTCCCTACGAAATGCTGCTCAGCGAATCGCAGGAACGCATGTTGATCATCGTCACAAAAGGTCGCGAGGCCGAGGTGCAACGCATCTTCGACAAATGGGATCTGCCCTGGGCGGAAGTTGGGTTTGTCACGGACACCGGTCAGATGGTCGTAAAGAATCACGGCGTGACGGTGGTTGATCTGCCCGCGAAAAAACTCGCGGACGAAGCGCCGATCTATCAGCGCGAAGCGAAGGAGCCCGCCTATCTCGAAGCCGTCCGCGCGTTTTCATTGGATACCGTCGCCGATCTGACCGATCCGACCGACACACTTCAGAACCTGCTCGCCTGGCCAAGCATCGCTTCCAAGAACTGGGTTTATCGTCAGTACGATTACACGGTGCGCAACGGCACGGTCGTGTTCCCCGGTTCGGACGCCGCGGTCATCCGCATCAAGAGCGACGCATTGCCCGTGCTTCCCGATGATTCACCAAACAAAGGCAAGGAAGTGCCGGACAAATTCCTGGCCATGTCCGTCGATTGCAACGCGACCTACGTCTATCTCGATCCGTACGAGGGCGGCAAAATTGCGGTCACGGAATGCGCGCGCAACCTCGCGTGCTCCGGTGCGACCCCGCTGGGCACGACCGACAATTTGAACTTCGGCAACCCGCACAATCCCGAGTTGTTCTGGCAGTTGAAGGAAAGCGTTCGCGGACTGGCCGAAGCCTGCACCGCGTTCAACGCCCCCGTCACCGGCGGCAATGTCAGCCTCTACAATCAAAACCCGAACGGAGCGATCGATCCAACACCGACGGTTGCGATGGTCGGCCTGATTGAGAAGGAAGAACACATCACGACGCAATGGTTCAAAGACGAAGACGACGTGATCATTCTTCTCGGTGCACCGGTGGACAACGACGACAAACTCGGAGGCCTTGGCGGCTCAGCATATCTCCAGGTGATTCACGATAAGAAAAGCGGCATACCGCCGCGCTGTGATCTGTCGGTCGCACAAACGTTGCACGAAGGCATCCGCGCATTGATCATCGGCGGTTCGATCAAGAGCGCCCACGACTGCGCCGAGGGCGGACTGCTCGTGGCGATTGCCGAGAGTTGTATTTCACGTCAGGAAGCGCGCAACACGCCGAGGTTGATCGGTGCGGAACTGGATTTGAGCAGCGTAGGACAGGCTTCCAGCCTGTCATCCGGCGACGCCACATCCGAACGGGAAAAGGCCGGGCGAGATCAGGGTTCCGCCTTGCGTCTCGACGCGTTGCTGTTCGGTGAAACGCAAAACCGTATTGTGGTTTCCACCTCGCCGATGGATGCCGGCAAAGTGCTCGCGCAGGCGAAGGCGCTTGGAATCCCGGCAACGCGGTTGGGCACAGTCGGTGGCGAGAAACTCAGCGTCAAAACCAAGCAGGGCGAATGGCAGTGGCAGCTCGCCGGGCTCCACAATCAGTGGTGGAACTCCATTGCGGAGAAGATGGCGTAACCCCCGCCTCGGCTTATATCGCGCCCCGTTGTGGCTTTGGGGGGGGGCGGCGTGAACTGCCTCTGTTAATTCTTCGTGATGAAGACACGAGGGCTTGCCCCGGAGGTTGTCTGACTACCGCTGCCGCGCACCCATTAATTCCGATGCAGTGACGCCGGGCCGGGCGGGCCTTTTCTCTCCGCGCGTTCGTCGTCATCTTCTTCGTCCTCGATGTCGTGAATCATCTCACGGGAGAGCTGTGGCCGGATGAAGCCGTAGACGAGGTAAGTGGTGAAGAAGATCGGAAGCACCCAGTAGAGCACCCGCTCGCGCAGCATCACCAGCATGCCGAAGAACAGCGCGGCGATGACCATCTTGGTGAAGTTGCCGCGCGTCCGCAGGTTGATGGATTTGAAGGAAGGATACTTCACCTTGCTGACCATCATGATCGAGAGAAACACCATGAGTATCGGCAGGAGATACCGCCACCATCCCACGTTGAACGACTGTTCGTCGAACCAGAGAAGAAACAACGTGACTGATGAAACCAACCCGGCCGCGGCTGGAATGGGAAAGCCGAGAAATTCCTTGGACGCCGTGCTGTTCGGCATGGCGGCGAGACAGTTGAAACGGGCCAGACGCATCGCGCCACAGATCAAGTAAATGGATGCAATGAACCAGCCCACTTCCGGGCTGCCCGCAAACACGTCTTTCAGAACAATCCGATGGACGAGAAACGCCGGGGCCGCACCGAATGAAATGATGTCCGCCAACGAATCAAACTCGCGGCCAAACGGGCTCTCGTTTCCGCCCCAACGTGCGAGGCGTCCGTCCAGCAGATCGAAGACACACGCGAGCAGGATGAACACGATCGCAAACCGGATGTCGTGAATCCAGTTCGCGTTCGAGAGGTCCGCCTGGACAATACGGGTCAGCGCGACAAATCCGCAGAACAGGTTGCCGGCCGTCATGAGGTTCGGCAGAAAATAGATCTTCAACTCCTTGTCGGAGTTGTCCTCGGGCGCGAGTGCTTTGTCAGTTTTGGCCATCACGATTTTGCCGGACCCCGGCGGGTTCAACCAGCGGCACTCTAGGTCCAATCGGGCGGTTTGAAAGGCCAAAGGCGGAATCCCGTTGAAAAACTGGACCGCTCCCGGCAACATTTGTCCATGCGTCTCATTTCATTTCTCATCTTGATTTCGTGGCTGGCCGTTCCTACGTCGAATCTTCGCGCGCAGGAAAAAACAGAGCCTTCATCCGACAACAAGGACCAGAAGACCGAGGAAAAAAGCAACGCCGACGAGAAGGAGCTCAAGAAGATCACCGAGCACGTGATCGAGATCAACGGCGAGAAAATCGAATACACCGCCACCGCCGGAACGATCACGCTCCGGGACAAAAAGAACGAACCGACCGCCTCCGTTTTCTACATTGCCTACGCGAAAAAGGGTGTGGAGGACAAAGCGAAACGGCCGGTGACGTTTTCCTTCAACGGCGGGCCGGGGTCCTCCTCGGTCTGGCTGCACATGGGATTGCTCGGGCCGCGCCGCGTAATTCTCGAAGCGGACGGCAGCCCGGTTCCGCCGCCGTACCGGATGGAGGACAACGAGTTTTCCATTCTCGATGACACGGATCTTGTATTCATCGATCCGGTCAGCACCGGTTACAGCCGGGCCACCAAGCTGGAGGACGCGAAAAACTTTCATGGCGTGAATGAGGACATCAGTTCGGTCGCAGATTTCATCCGGCTTTACGTGACGCGAAACGAGCGCTGGCTCTCGCCGAAGTTCATCATTGGAGAAAGCTATGGCACGACACGCGCCGCCGGGTTGACGCAGGAACTGAGTTCGCAACATCGCATGAACGTGAACGGCATCATGCTCGTCAGCAGCGTGCTCAATTTTCTGACGATCCAGTTTGCCGAAGGAAATGACCTGCCCTACCAGTTGTTCCTTCCGACCTACACCGCGACGGCCTGGTATCACAAGAAGCTTCCCGACGATTTGCAGAATCAACCGCTGACCAACGTGCTCGCGCTGGCCGAGTCGTTTGCTTCAGGAAGTTACAACGAGGCGCTCTTCGCCGGCGACGGCATCGGCGGTGAACAGCGCGCGGCGGTGCTGAATGAATACAGCCGGCTGACCGGGCTTGATCCGGACTTCGTGGATCAATCCAATCTGCGCGTGACCATTTTTGAATTCACGCGTGAGTTGCTGCGCGATGAAGGTCTGGCGATCGGGAGGTTCGACAGCCGCTACACCGGACGCGTGCGGGACCGTCGCGGTTTGGGCATGGAATACGATCCGAGCGGTGAAGCAATTTTCAGCGCTTACACGAGCACGTTCAACCATTACGTCCGCGCGGAACTCAACTTCGAGAGCGACATGCCCTACAACATCCTCACGGGCGACGTGCATCCGTGGAATTGGGGCTCCGGCAACAGTTATGTGAACGTCGCCCAGGCGCTGGCCGAGAGCATGACGCAGAATCCGTTTCTCAAAGTACACCTGTCGAACGGCTACTATGACCTGGCGACCCCGTACTTTGCCACTCGCTATACATTCAATCATTTGGGGATTGATCCCGGATTGATGAAAAATATTACACAGAACGACTACACCGCGGGGCACATGATGTACTTGAATCTGCCGGATCTTAAGAAACAGAAGGAAGATCTGGCGAAGTTCATCAATTCCGCAATTGCACGGTAAGGTTGGCAGGATTACCACGGGCCGTTCAAACACGCTTCCTTGTACCTTTTCAACCGGGAAAAGGACGTTGACGCGCCGACTTTCGCCATTAAGATGCGCCGCTTGCGTTTCTGAACCTGAAACCCCGAATTAGAACATTATGCCAGTGAAAGTTGCTATCAACGGATTTGGACGGATCGGTCGTTTGGCCTTCCGTGCCATGATTGAACAGGGCCTCGTGGGCAAGGACATCGAAGTTGTCGCCGTTGGTGACATCGTCCCGGCTGACAACCTCGCCTACCTCCTGAAATATGATTCCACCCAAGGCCGTTTTCAGGGCGAAGTCAGCCACGAAGGCGACGACGTCATCGTGGTCAACGGCGCGAAGATCAAGGTCGTCAGCGCCCGCACTCCGGCTGAACTGCCATGGAAAGAACTCGGCGTTGAAGTCGTGATCGAATCCACCGGCTTGTTCACGGATTGCGCCAAGGACAGCGAACGCTCCGCCTACGGTCACATCAAGGCCGGTGCCAAGAAAGTCATCATCTCCGCTCCGGCGAAGAACGAAGACATCACCATCGTGATGGGTGTGAACGACGACAAATACGACGCCGCCAAACATCACCTGATTTCCAACGCGTCCTGCACCACGAACTGTCTGGCTCCGGTTGTGCACGTTCTGTTGAAGGAAGGTTTCGGAATCGAAGAAGGTCTGATGACCACGATTCACGCTTACACCGCCACGCAGAAGACCGTTGACGGCCCGAGCAAGAAAGCCTGGCGCGACGGACGTGGTGCTCATCAGAACATCATCCCAGCGAGCACCGGTGCTGCGAAGGCCGTTGCTCTCGCGATTCCGGAAGTCAAAGGCAAGATCACCGGCATGGCGTTCCGCGTGCCGACGCCGACGGCGTCCGTGGTGGATCTGACCGTCCGCACGACCAAGGAAACCAGCCTCGAAGAAATCTCCGCCGCGATGAAGAAGGCAAGCGAGACCTACCTGAAGGGCATCCTGGAATACACCGAAGACGAAGTGGTCAGCACCGACTTCATCCACAGCCCGATGAGCTCGATCTTCGACCAGAAGGCGTGCCTCCAACTTAACAACCGGTTCTTCAAACTGGTCAGCTGGTACGACAACGAATGGGGTTACTCCAACCGCGTTGGTGATCTCCTGAAGTTCATGATCAAGAAAGGTCTGTAAGCACTTCGATCAATCAAATCAATTCACGAACGGCGATCCAAAACGGGTCGCCGTTTTTTTGTGCGGAACGACCGGGGGGCAAAGGAATGGGGTCACGGGAATTTCTGCAAAAACTATTCCTGTGCCCCCATTCCCTTGCCATCTGTTCCGCTCTGCCACCGCAGTACTCCACAGGGTTGAAGCCATCCAGCTAATTTGCGTAGTGCACGATATCCCCGCTTTGCGACCACTCGGAAACGCTGGGAATCGCCGTTGCGTAAACAGATTCCGCTCTCCACGCGGCGCCGGGACTCGAGGTTTAGGGAGTCAGTGAGCGGGGCTGACGGTTTCATATTTCCGTGATTGCTGTTGATCGATGACCGCCACCAACCAGTTCAATCGCTCCAATGTATTCAAGTCAGCCCGCACCAACAGACGGCCCTTCGCTTCGTCGAGAAAACACATGGATGGAGGCTCGATCTCGATCCCCGCTTGTCTGAGGCAGATGCTAAAGAGCTCCTGTCCCGAAAGCCCCTCGTTCTTCGCGTCGGTAATCCGCTTTAGGTTCAAAACAAAATCGTCCGAAGCCACGCTATAGGTGCGAGTGAAAAGCCTGGAAGCAGTTTCTTCAGTTTCCTGCTGTTCCACCGTGCCTACCTCAAGCAGATGTATCTTCTCCGCGAGACTGGAGTTCTCCACTGACAACCGGGCATTCTCTTTGAGCGCAGATTCCATCGATGCCAGTTTTCTATTCACGTCGTCAATCTCCCCACGCAGTCTCGGAATATTTGCGACGTCGTTCTTGAGTCGTTGAATCTGATCATCGCGAAGCTGAACCAGAGCCATCGCCTGCTGCCGTTTGGCGGCGAGTTGTGCGTGGTCGGTAGCCATCGCGGCTTGCTCGGTGCGCAATTGCTTGGCTTCGTCCTCCTTCACCAGATAGGTGGAAGTCCCGGTCAGGGCCGCAGCCGCAATGACGGCAGCGGCGGTTTTGAGATTAAACAGAGTCATGGAGCTTGAGGTGGTTTGAGTGATGACTGCGGCGGTGGCGGCGATGGCCGTCCCGCCGAGAACGGTTGTCGCAATGGAAGTGCCGAGCCCTGATGGAACCACCGCAGCGGTCGCGCTCGTCGGCAGTGCGGACGCCAGCCAGGCGGCAGTTCCCGTGATGCCGAGTTTGCCGAAGATGTTCCGCAGCTTTTCCAATGACCGGTTGATTCGCATGCGGGCGGCGTCTTCGCTGAGTCCAAGCTCTTGACCGACATCGCGCAGGTTGCGTTCTTCGAAGTAGCGCAGCACGAGCGCGTCGCGGTCTTCGGGTTTGAGCTGGCCCATCGCGGATTCCAGATGTTCAGCGATCACGCGGGGTCCAGGTTCGTCAGTGTTCATGGTCACGGCAATCTGTTCGCGTTGACGACGGCGTTGCTCGGACCGGATCGCCCGCAACGCGAGATGCCGGGCGGTGTGATACAACCACCCGGCGAGCGCCTCGGTGGATTCGATCTGATCCGCTTTCCCCGCGAGCGTGGTGAACGTGGTTTGCGCAATTTCCTCCGTGAGTTGCTGGTCCCCGGTGACGCGATGTGCGACGCAGAACACCATGCGAAGATGGCGGTCCACCAGATGCCGGAACGATTTCTCGCAACGGCGGGCGGCGAATTCACGGAGCAATTCCTGATCAGTCACTTCCATTTATACCCTCAAGTCCCCGCACATTGCCGAAACCGAACAGAAAAATAAAGTTTAGTGAGTCTGACTTTGTTCTGTGAGTTCGCGTGCCGCGTATCGCCGGTTTTCCAACCGGCTCGGAGCTGGGTTGCGGGACTGGCTGACTGGAAAGTCGGCGTTACATTTCGGGCTCTCCCTTTTGACGGCTTCGTTCCGCCTCAGCGTGTGCCGGATTGATCGCGGCGTCTGGCAGTGTAGGCTTCCAACACACGCCGGATTTCATCCCGCACGCGACGAAAGACATATAAATTTATCCTCGTCGGTGCCCTCGGCGTAGGCGGGATCATCGAATCCCCAGTGGTGCCGGTTCAACCGACCGGGAAACATTGGGCACGCCTGATCGGCATCGCCGCAAACAGTGATCACTGATTCCACGTCTGCGATCCAGGAAGTCGTTCATGTGTTTCGACTGATGCGTAGAAATATCGATATCGTACAAATCATCGCCATTACTACCAGGCCGAACGTGAGAGCGATGCCCGCAGGCCCGATCGTGCTGCCGGTCACGTCGTTGATGACGATCGCGCCGGGGCCCGCAAACACGAGGGAGAGGGTAACGATCACTCCTGTGGCCAACCGCTTGTACATGGCGCGGATGATGGAGAGGGGCTCTGAAGCGGGCGCGTTACAATTCGGTTGTCCAATGTTTTAAAGATCTGCGGGCTGGTCACGCGTGGGGAAAACCAGTTTCATTCTGTCGAACACCCGCTGGTCCACCGCCATAAACCGAATTATGAAAAACGTGTTTCCCCGTCTCCGAATTTTCGCCCTGATCCTCGTCGCGTTGTCGCTCATGCTCACAGCCACTGCCGCCGACAAACCGATCAACGTCATGTTGCTCACCGGGCAGTGCAGCCAGTATCACAACTGGGAATTGAGCAGCCAGATCCTGAAACGCATTCTCGATGACGCGGGCAGGTTCAACGTCGACGTCGTCACCACGCCACCCAAGGGTGCGGACATGTCGAAGTTCAACCCGGACTTCACCAATTACCAGGTTGTGGTCATGGATTACGACGGCGATGAGTGGTCCGGCCCGACGAAGAACGCGTTCGCGAAATATATTTCCGCCGGTGGCGGATTGGTGACGTTTCACGACACCGACAACGCGTTTCCGAAATGGAACGAGTGGCTTGAGATGATCGCCGTTGGTGGCTGGGCCGGCCGCGATGAATCGTGGGGTCCGAAGATTCGCTGGCGCGCTGGAGCGATGGTTCTCGACGAATCACCGGGCACGGCGACGCATCCGCCGCAACACGATTTTCTGATCGAAGTTCGCGCACCTCAGCATCCGATCATGAAGGGCATGCCGCCGAAATGGATGCACGCAAAGGACGAACTTTACAGCCAGCTCCGCGGTCCGGCGAAGAATGTGGAAGTGCTGGCAACCGCAACGGCCGACAAATCCAAAATCAAGAACGGCACGAACGAACACGAACCGATGATCATGGCCATTTCCTACGGCGACGGTCGCGTCATCCACAACACGCTCGGCCATGTCGGCCCGCGCGACAAAGAACCAATTGATGCTGTGGATTGTGTCGGATTCATCATCGCTCTCCAACGCAGCGCTGAGTGGGCGGCGACCGGCAAAGTTACGATTCCGATCCCCGCAGATTTTCCGACTGCGGAGAAGATTTCGGTCAGACAGCCCTGACGTCCGTTATTCGATTTCGCGAATGATCTCCCGAACACTAAAACTCGTCTCCGCGATCACTGTGCTGCCGATCGCGCTTGCCGCCGCGGACGCCGAACCATTCCGCGCTGCGCGTTCGGTTCACTGGGGATGGGCGGCGCCGGATTCGACGTTGTTCTACAACGAAATGGTGGTCGTAGAGTCGACGCGTGGCAGCTACTTCATGGCGTGCGGATGGAACACCGGCTACTTCGGTGTTCAGGAATTGGCGAACGGCGAGAAGGTCGCGATCTTCTCCGTCTGGGACCCGACGAAGGGAGATGATCCGAACGCGATCACACCGGAGCAACGCGTAGAGCTGCTCCACGAAGGTGACGGCGTGCGAATCAAACGCTTCGGCGGCGAAGGCACCGGCGGTCAGTGCATGATGGATTTCGACTGGAAGATCGGGCAGACGAACAAGTTCATGGTTCGCGCCACTCAAGCCGAGGGCAAAACCGCATACGAAGGACATCTCTGGATTCCGGCTGAGAACAAATGGAAACATCTGGTCACGTTTCGCACCCGTACCGGAGAGAAAAAGTTCAACGGTTTCTATTCCTTCGTCGAAGATTTCCGGCGCGACTACAAAAGCGTTCACGACACGCGCACCGCGAGATTCGGCAACGGCTGGGGGAGGACGGACGATGACTACTGGATCGCGCTGCGTCGTGGCCGCTTCACGGCGTCCGGTGCGGATTGGGAATCCAAGGAGAACATCGAGGGGCATTTGACAGACGGCTGGTTCGTCCTGAGCACCGGTGGCAGCATCTCGATGTCAATCCCGCTGCGGACCTGGGTGGAGTTGCCACCGGTTGAACTACCATAGTGATCCCGGCGGCCTGCGAAAAAACGATCTCGCAAACTGCCGTTCCGTTTCGCTGGATTCGTCGAAAACCAAGCTGCTCGTGTAGCGCAGCTATCGCACGTACGATCGTCGGGGGTTACTGTCCAAACTTCTTCAGCGCATCCAAGCCCTGTCCGACGACTCCGGCCTTGTCCTGCCAGCCGGGAAGGTATTGATCGAACACCGACCCGAGCAGGTCTTTCTGTTCGGTGGTCAGGCTGCTCTTGGTCCAGATTTTCTGGAGCGGCTGCATGGCCTCGGTGTAGTTGCCGTCTAGGACTGCGGTGGAGAGTTTCGCCACGTCGGAGTTCATGCCTTCCAAAGAGGAGAAATTACGCTCGGTCACATACGCGGCACCGGCATTGTAAACCTCCTTCGCCAGGGACGTCTGTTCCGGGGTCAGCTTCGCAGCGGCGACGCTGCTGAAGGCTTCAACCGCGTCGATGTCCTCGTTGTTCAGCAACGATTGAAGCGCGCCGTTCAACTGGTTCATCACGGTTTTGTTGCCCGCCAGGGTTTCGCCGAGTTGCGTCACCCGGGTTTCCAGATCGGTGCTGATCTTTTTCATCAGTTCATCCGTGCCGGCCTTGGTGCTCTCAACCAGCTTCTGTCAGCCGGGCGGGGGCGGGCAATGATGCGATTCGCAAAACTATTTTGGCGACGCGGCGTCATTCTCTGTCGCAAATTCGCCGGGGTGCGGTAGTATCGGCGGGATGTCATGAATACCGGATGCGGCCATTGAGTCGATACATGATGAGAGCTTATAACGGCCATCAGGAACGCTGAGACCATCGAAAATGCAGTAAACTCGAATGAACGGAGCAATCATGAAAAGAAACATCGCATGGAACTGGAGAGCCGCAATTCTGGTCGCCGGGGGCGTTTCACTGGCCGTTGCCGCGACCAGCATCAGGGCCGCATCGGATAAGGCGGTCGTAAATGTAGACAGCGGGGTGACTCAGGGGCCGCCAGCGCCTCCCGAGGGCAACCACGCTGAAACGCCGCCGGCCATTCCAGCATTGATGCCGCCGCCGTTGGAGGTGACGCCCGGCATGGAGGATATTTTCAGGATGGCGCGTTCAGGTGTTTCTGATGAAGTGCTGTCCGCCTACGTGACGAAATCGGGTCAGACCTATCACCCCACACCGGATGAAATCATCTACCTCAAAGATCTCGGGGTGGAACCGAAAACCATCGCGGCGATCATCGACACCGGAACCGGAAAAACGGAACCTGTCCGCGAGATCGCTGGCAGCAATTTCTCCCCCGCGAGCTCCGCGCCCGATTCCGCGGGGTCTGAAGTTTCGGTTGATAAAAAAGACGGCGAGACAACGGTCAATGTCACGACCCACAATCATTACGCCGCCGCGCCTCAGGCCTCAGGCGGTAGCGTTGCGGTCAGCACGCCGCCTCCCGCATCGGACGAATCCGTCGAGGAGGTGAACATGGAATATTTTCAGGGCGCTCTCTCGCCGTACGGCTCGTGGGTTTACGTGGAGGGTGTCGGAAATTGCTGGCGGCCGACGGTTGCGATTTCCAACTCGAACTGGCGTCCGTACTACGACGGCGGTCGCTGGGTCTACACGGACACCGGCTGGTACTGGCTGTCGGATTATTCCTGGGGATGGGCGCCGTTTCATTACGGTCGCTGGACGATGACCGCATCGTACGGCTGGTGCTGGGCTCCGGGCTACGTCTGGGGGCCGGCCTGGGTGGCGTGGCGGACGACTCCCACCTACAGCGGTTGGGCGCCGCTTCCGGCATACTACTACGGCGGCGGAGTGGGTGTCGGCTACGGTTACTATGGCGGCGGCTGGGGCGTCAGCATCGGTATTTCATGGGGCAGTTACAACTGGGTGCCGAACCGATATTGCTACGGATATTATCCCCGCCAGTACGCGGCTCCGTACGCGGTGAAACAGGAGATTTACAACAACTCCACAGTCATCAAGCCCACGATCATCGGCAACAACAACACGATCATCATCAACGGGCCGAACGCCACCACGATCGCAAATGCGAGTAACACCGAGATCCGCCGGATCAACGTCCGGGACGTGACCAATCTGCGCGATCCCGGCCCCAAGGATTACATCGAGAACGGCGGGCAGACTCTGGCGACGTTCCGTCCGACCATGAAACCGGCCCGGGCGGCGAATTCGACCGGCACGGTCGCCCCGGAAGCGCGGCGCGGCGCAGTATCTCCAGCAACGTCCACCGACGGCACCGCCGCGTTGGCCGGAGTCGAATCTCGCCGGACCAGCCCGGCTACCACGGGGCAGTCGAGGACGTCGAGATTGCCCACCCAGTCCGCCTCTTCGACTCAATCAACAGTCGCGCGCCAACCTGGGACGACGGTTGGAACCGTCAGCATGGAATCGGTGCGGAACTCGAACGGCTCGCGAACCACAGCGTCAACCACGCCGCGTCTCGCCGGTCAGAACACCACCATCCAGTCGAATCCGAGCTACACCACACCCGCCGCCCAGTCGACACCGATTCTGCGGGACGGCCGATCAATTCAATACAACGTTCCGGTGCGCCACACATCGCCGGTGGTGGCGGGCGGCATCAGCACCGAAACCCGCCGTTCCGTTACGACCTATACTTATCCCGGTTCAACGGCCGTCTATTCGTCCCGGCAGACGGTGAGAACTCCGACGGTTTCACGCTACAGCCAGCCGAACACGCAGGGCATCCAATCCATCAGCCCGACACGTCAACCCTCGTCAAGCTACAGCGCGCCTGCGCAGATGGAGACGTCCCGTTCGATCCGTCCGTCGTCGTCCTACACTGCGCCGACGACTTCGCGCATGACCATTCCCGCGTCGCGTCCGCCGACCCGCTCGTACACACCGAGCACCCAGTCATACACGCCACCGTCCGCCCCGGCGTCCCGTCCGTCGGTTTCGAGACCGCCGACGCAGATTCCGGCTTCGCCGAGCGTCTCCCGTCCGCCCGCGAGCAGTCCGGGCCGTGCCCCCGCGTCGCAGCCCGGCCGCAGTGGGTCTCAAGCACCGGGCCGCCGATAGGAATTGAACCATTCGATCAGAGAAAAAGCACATGAACCTGAAGTCGTACCTTGTTGCAGGAATGTCTGCCTGCGTCCTCCTGCTGACGGTCTCGCACGCTGCGGCCGCGCCGGTGACGCGGACCAATCTGTTCTCCACAGGGTTTGAATATCTGGAGGGCTTCGACCCGAGCTACCTGTTGGATGATCAGAACGGATGGGTGCATCTGCCCGTTTACCAGGGCGCCGTGAAGATCGATCTGCCTGCGGACGGCATCGTCACCAATCAATTCCCGGGCCTTGGCCAGCAGGCGTGGGTCGGTGGCGAGTTTGTCGAGGAGCCCGTCGACCAGGTTCACGTGTGGCATCCGACGATCATCGACCCGGTGCCGGCCGCCACGCCGATCATCAAGTTCAGCGTGTTGATCGATATTCAGGACTCGACGTTTCAGCGTTACGATTTCTTCCGATGGTCGGTCTACAACAGCACGACGAACCGGCTGTTCTCGATCGATTTCGACAACTTTGATTTTTCGATGGCCTACCAGCTGGACGACGAGAATTTTTACAGCATCGCGATTCCGTTCACGCCGAACGTTCCGCAGCAGCTTGAGATCTCCATGCACTTTGCCGCAAACAAGTGGAGCGCGTGGCTGGACGGCACCCTCATCGTCACGGACGCGCAGATCACCACCGCCGGGTCAAAAAAAACGCTGGGGCAGATCCGGGCGCTATGGTTGCCGGATGATCCTGATTTCCCCGGCGACAACCGGATGGTTTTCGATAATTTTTCGCTCGCCGCCGAGTCGGTGCCGACGATTCCCATCGCGCCGATGCTGCTCACGCTGGGCCGGACGACCAACGGATTCTACGCCCTTCGATTGATCGGGGAGAACGCCTGCACCTACGTGCTGGACTATTCCGAGAACGCCACCACGTGGTTCCCGATGAAGACGAACATCGCGGTCGACGGATCGTTCGACTACATGGACACCAACGCGCCCGTTCTGCCGCAGCGCATTTTCCGCGCGCGGCTGCTCTCCGAATAGCTTCTTTTCGCTTCTCTTCAACCGCCCGTTTGGCAGACTGCCCGCATGAGCAGGCGTCCAAATGTTCGGAGTGCGTTGACCATTGCGGGCTCGGACAGCGGCGGGGGAGCCGGTATCCAGGCCGACCTGAAGACCTTCGCCGCGCTCGGCGTTCACGGTGTCAGCGCGATCACCTGCATCACGGCGCAGAACCCCGGAGGCGTCCTCGGCATCCAGGCGTGTTCGCCGACCATTCTCGAACAACAACTGGAGGCGGTTGTCCCATTTGGCCCCCGGGCGATGAAGACCGGGATGCTGTTCTCCCGGGCGTTGATTGATGTGGTCGTGCGATTCGTGAATGAACACCCCCGGATCAAGCTCGTCGTGGATCCGGTGATGATCGCGACCAGCGGTGCGGCCCTGCTGAAACCTTCCGCAGTTTCCGCCCTGAAAACGCTCCTGCCACTGGCCGCGATCATGACGCCGAATGCACCGGAAGCGGAGGCGTTGAGTGGAGACGTTGTCCGGGACATCGAGGATCAACGGCGGGTCGCCCGAACCCTGTTCAAGGCGTTCGGTTGCGCGGTGCTCCTCAAGGGCGGCCACCTGAAAGGCGCTGGCGACGTGGCTGATATTTTCTATGACGGAGATGGCGAATTCCTGCTGACCGCGCCGTCGATCCGGGGGGGCGGCGCGCACGGCACGGGCTGCACGTTGTCCGCTGCCGTGGTCGCGAATCTGGCGCTCGGGCAGCCGCCGGAAGAAGCAGTTCTGCGGGCCAAGGAATTCATCACCGGCGCCATCGCTGAAGGTGCGAAAGCAGGCCGTTACCGCGTGCTCAATCCATTTTGGCGACGGCCGGGGTGGGTGGCCTGATGATGTGTATGGAACTGCGGGGGGAACGAATGGCACCGTCCCCCGGGCGGCCCCGGATGCGATGGTGGTTGGCTACGAGTTATTCTCGTCCTTCACATTGCTCGCCCGTTCGCGCAACCAGTCGTAGTCCGGATTGTTCGGTGTCAAAATAACATTGGTCGAAATATGCCGGACCGGGATGAGCGTGCGCTTGTCCTTCCATTTCTTCGATTCGACGTGGCCGTCGGCGAAAGTGATGTTGGCGGCGCTG
>JBDNGP010000164.1:0-4688 GCA_041689265.1 Verrucomicrobiota bacterium | reverse complement strand
GATATGGTGGTGCAATGGCTGGGCAGCCACCGATTTTACGAAGACCTCATGAATCAACACGACGAGCCATATGGATTCGTCAATACCCCGTCCGTGATATACCGGGTTGGCCACGGCGAAAACTGGTCCGGTGATAGCACCGTGCCAAACGGAGCGAGCAGAACGGACCAGTACGAACTAAAGGTCCAGTCTCAGATGTATCGACACTTCTTCTGGCGGAGGCCTAAACCAACAGAACCACCTGTCCGGACGTTTGTTTGGGACCACATCAGCGAAGTCCTCAATTCCAGTGATGCGACAGATCTGATTGTCATCTACACCGACTTTCAGAATAACCTTCATGATTCGGCCCGAAGGTGGCAGGACATCGCGCGAGCGGCGCAGAATTACGCCTATGCAGAGCATCCTGTTGGACCAGTTCTGCGGAATTGGCCTAATTCGAAATACCAGTTCCCATGGGAAAGCCCTGGAAACAACAGCAACACGTTTATCCGAGAGATGGCGAGAGTCGTCGGCAGAAATGCTGATGTGATCGGTGGAAATCATCCAGGAGCTCAAGCTGCGGGTCCAGTCCCCGACCCTGGCTACGTGCCTACCTATTCCCCGTGGCCCTAAAATGAAACCCGCACTTCGCTTTTTGAGCTTGTTGTTCGCTTGTTGCCTGGCCGGCGGATGCCTCTACCGTACAGTCCACAGAGAAATCGCGACTCTACCGCCGGGAGTGCGTCTTCAAGAGTCTTTCAACGTTGATTTACCAAAGAGTTCAACTTCGTGGTGGCTAGGGCTACGGTTCCCAAAGGGCACAGCCCGAACTGCACTTGAAGACACGAATCTCAAAATACGAATCACAAACTTATCGAGCAATTTGCTCACAATTTTTTACCCTCAGAAGCCCGGCATTGTTGTACGCCCTGGACAGCAAGTGTTGGTTTGGCAAGGACCAGTCGGCGAGCACTCACAAGCCTCTCGCCTGTTTGGTTGCCAAGCGAATCGGTGGAAGGTTTCCTTACTCTTGGAACTAGAGTTCAATCCGAAATGGGAGTCGAAGGAGCCAATAAAAGTTCTTGCAACAAAAAGTGACTCCATTTGAACCATTGGGGAAAACGAACTGCGGTGTCCCGCCATAAAGGTGTCAATAAAGGTATCAATCCTAACTAATGACACGAATCGACAACGAAGCGCACTTTGCTCCGGGACCATTTCCAGTTCTGGTTGGCAACATGAACGGAGTCGCCCGTTATTGACAACCGAGTTGGAATGCACAGGTGGTGTGGTTCAAAACTGGCTGATCAACCGGCCACGAAATATCAGTCTTACCGCGCTAAACATGGGAACCATTTTATGAATACCGACAAATCAAAACCTACATTCGACGACGCTCCCGCCGGCTGGACCCTCACTGAGTGCGCCTACCAATACGACGGACGGCATCGCCTCACCTGCGA
The DNA here is from genome assembly GCA_041689265.1 of Verrucomicrobiota bacterium. GTDB lineage: Bacteria > Verrucomicrobiota > Verrucomicrobiia > Limisphaerales > RI-55 > JBDNGP01. The sequence continues at coordinate 3,243 of JBDNGP010000164.1, read as the reverse complement.
ACAGAAGAGTGTCAACTCTGTAGACCATCCAACTATTGATGAAGGGCCGGACTGGAAGGATGAATCCGTGGAGGAGAACCCTCCGACAACGAGGATCGTCAGATATAAGACGGATGCAAACGGAGGTGTGATCATGCGGCGGGAATGGGAACAGAATTCCTGAACCGTAATGTTCTCCGTCCCGGCGCAGCGTTCCCGCAGGCCGGACCACCCGTCAGTCGCACAGCGGGTTGAACGAGCAAACTCAGGAATTGTGTTGGCCAGCTTTAAGCGCGAACAACGCGTTGCAGAATTCCACCCTTGATGAAGCCGGACAGAACATGTGTTCAAAAAACCCGACCTGCTGAAAATGGTAGCGCCCCAGGCACTCGTCGAGTTCGGAAAAAAGGGTATGCCGCTTATCCTCCGGATTAAACGACACCTCGGCGTAAATGAATGAAATGCGCCTTTCAAGCAGTGCCTGATGAGCACCCCGAATGACCTCCAGCTCAAAATGCTCCGTGTCGATTTTGAGCAGGTCGATGTGCTTGATGTCGTTGTCCTGCACAATCCGGTCGAGCGTCGTCACGGTGACCATCTCGCTTCTGCCACAATCCGGATGTTCTGTGTTGATCGCGGGAGAAAGCGAATTCAAACCGGAGTAAGGCTGATGATGAACCAGCGCGGCTCCGGGAATGGCCCCCAGTGCGAGATTCATGCAGCACACTCTCGGGTTTGATCCCACTTTGGATTGCAGCGCGGCGAACGTTTTTTGAACCGGTTCGAACGCGATGATTTGTGCATGTTCAAAATTGGTGAGATAACGGCAGATCGTCTCCCCCACATTGGCACCGACATCAACAATGAGTTCAATTTGACAATCTCCGCTCCGCCGCCGAATCTCGGTGCAATGATCGCCCGATTCGGACGCCTTGTTTACGGTTTTGTCCATGGAGATATTTCAGACGTCATCAAGAGTTTCACTCACCGTCGAGCTCACAGATTCAATCTGTCCCGGTGGATAGTCAAATGAAGTTCATCCTGTCAATGACCACGTCGCGGCGGTTGCCGTTGTTCGAGCGAACGCTTCGAAGCATGGGGCAACATGTGGGCGATCTCGACCGGATCACGGGCATTCTGCATCTGGACGACGGATCAAGTCCGGAGGATGTCAAAAGGATGCAACACCTGTTTTCAGAAGTCCTGCCGGGCGTTCCGTTGCGAACGATTGATGATTTCCGGTTCGGCAACCGCGCGCACCACGCACACATAATGAAAACCTGGCATGATCTCGTGTCACCGGCTGACTGGGTGTTCCACTGCGAAGACGACTGGGAGTTCACCCGTGGAGGACCGCTGCTGGGTTCTGCCATTGAGCTGATGGATGCGGAATCATCTGTCGGACAGGTTGGATTCTGGCGCAAACCTCCTGAATCCGGGATTGAAGAGATTGGAGGCGTTCGTTGTTGGAAGTGGTACCATGATGCCACCGTGGAATACGTGCCAAGAGCCCAGGAGGAAGACGACATTGACCCGGCATGGCCCCATTTCTCTCTCCGGCCCTGCGTGATCCGCTGCGAGGCGTTGCGCGCGGTGGGCACATTTATTCAGGACCGGCATTTTGAGTATCACTATGCCACACGGTGGACGGCTCGCGGCTGGGAAACAGCGTTTCTCGCAGAAAAACACTGCCGCCATCTCGCTCCCGGACCGGGGCAGTCTGTCTACGAGATTTCTGGAACACTCCGTTGAACCTGTGATTTGTGGGACGCATTGCGGCCCCCATTCAAACTGCCAGAATTCGCAGACATACAAGCGTTACTCGTTCGCAGATACAAGCTGCAACTGGCTTTCTACCTTCTCGACATTTGCAGTCTTCTTGGTTCTAATTTCTCGGCGGGCCAAACCCGCGCCTATGTAAACAAACAGCACAGTCAAATTTGCGTCTTCAGCCGCTGTCCGCAACGAAACGTGGAAATTTCATGGAAGGACAACGCGTTTGGAGCACGCCCGAAATCGGGCGTGTCCAAAAGCGTTCCTTCCTGGGCATCCACGTGCCTGTTGCGGAGCGTGAGTAGGTCACGCCCCTTCTTATTTTAGGAATCAGCAACTGGGAGCACACGGCCCGGCGTATCGTGTCTGCATCACAGATTGTGTCGTGCAGCTCCAAAGGCCACATGCGATCCGAAATTGAACACCGTTTCACGAACTACATGCTGACCACTCAAACGCTGCCGAATGGCGTCAAATTGAAGATCGGTCCCGATCTACAAAATTCGTGACGTTCAAAAAAAAATCGATACATGATTACGGGTATCAACTCTCCGCGTTCAAAAAGACGTTTTTTCCACCGCAATGGAATTGCGGCCGTGGAAGAGGTTTATTTGGGCCGGGTGCTGCATGGCCGCAAAACGACCTGGCATCGAAACGGGCGGATCGCCTCGGTCGAAACCTACCAGCGGGGACTGCTTCACGGCGAGTGCCGCCAGTGGAATGAGAACGGCGATCTGCTCGGCTCCTACCGGATGAAACGTGGGACGGGCATTCAATTCGAATGGTATGATGACGGGCAGTTGCATTTGGAATTTTCGACGGTCGATGGCTGGTTCACCGGGCGGAAACGTTCCTGGTATCGGGATGGAAAACTTGCGTCTGAAGTCTGGCTTTGTGAAAACCGCGAGGTGTCGCGAGCACAGTACTTGAAGGAGGCTGCCAACCATCCTGAATGGCCGCGTTACCCAAAAGAAAAGCGAACCCAACGTCCGGTGCCACGGGGACAATTTGAAACGCGCACATTTCGACTTTACTGCGATTGGTTGACTTCAAAACCCAATACGCAGGATGCCGGAGTTTGGTTGAAAGGCGGAAAACCGGCGGCTCGCAAACTGGGACGTCTCGCGTACAAGAAATCGGTCAGGCTGGTTTCTGAAGCGGAATCGTTGGGCGCGGAAAAAGTGCTTGCGGCCGATATCTATTCCTCAAAAAGCGGCACGGAATTTTGTGACGCGCTGATTGTTCGGCTGCCCAAAAACAAAAACGACCGCGCAGCGATACGGCGGTTGTTTGGGGAGCTTCCACCACGGGCGCATTGTGTCACGCAACCGGACTTCGATGGAGGCGAGAAGTGTTTGTTCATCTACTTCGCCTGAACGGTGAGCCGTTCACCGCATTCGGTGACCGAGAGTCTTCCGCAGCCTTCTCCTCCCCGCAACAGGTCGGCGGCCACCGCGTCACCCACGAGAGTTTCGACCGCGTGCCGCATCG
>JBDNGP010000163.1:0-23973 GCA_041689265.1 Verrucomicrobiota bacterium | reverse complement strand
CCATTCGTATCCATTCGTATCCATTCGTATCCATTCGTATCCATTCGTATCCATTCGTATCCATTCGTATCCATTCGTATCCATTCGTATCCATTCGTGTCCATTCGTGTCCATTCGTGGTTAAATTATTCACGCCGTTCAACGGTAAAAACTGGCAAGTAATTCCTTCGGCGTGCAGGTCGCGGTGCCGACTTTTCCAACCACCACACCGCCGGCGTGATTCGAGAACACCGCCGCTTCAAACGGCGACGCGCCACCCACTATCGCGAGCGTGAACGACGCGATCACGGTGTCGCCCGCGCCGGACACATCGTAAACTTCAAGAGCAGTCGTCGGAATGTGAAACGGCTTTTCACCGGGATGACACAGCAGCATTCCCTGGTCGCCGAGAGTGATCAGTAACAACGCCGGCTTCAGTTTGCGTTGGAGCACCTTGACCACCTGCATCAGGTTTTTGTCTTCGAGTGGATGTCTGCCACGTTGTCCATCGTCGATCCCGGCCAGCTCGAACGCCTCCTTGCGGTTCGGCGTGATGAGCGACAGCCCGGAAATGTCGACCTTGTGGACCGGCTTTGGATCGAGGCTGATCCAGATTCCACGCGCGCGGCAAAGCTTCTTCACACCATCCAGCAATGGCTGCGTCACCGCGCCTTTTCCGTAGTCGCCAATGATGACGGCGGCCGTCTTGGAAAGTTGTTTTTCGACGAGGCGGAGAACACGGTCGACGGTTTCCCGATCCAGCTCGGACTTCGATTCGCGATCGACCCGGACCATCTGCTGCTGGTGGGCGACGATGCGGGTCTTGATGCTCGTGGGGCGTTTCGTTTGAACGAACAATCCCTTGCAGTCGACGCCTTCGTCGGTAAGCAGCTGCTTCAAAGTGGTCCCAGCGTGATCACGCCCGATGGGTCCGATGATGCTGACCGGATTCTTCAGTTTGGCGAGATTGCGGGCGACGTTTGCCGCGCCGCCGGGCATGAAGCTCTCGCGCTGAAACTCGACCACCGGCACGGGTGCTTCCGGCGAAATGCGATCGACGCGACCCCAGATGAACTGATCGAGCATGAAGTCGCCGAGCACCAGAATCCGTTGGCGTGAACCGTCATCCAACAATTCGCGAACCAGTGATTTGGGAAGGGAATTTGTGTTCATCGATTCGGTCCGGCCGGTTCGAATTTTGAGGATGATCAGGAGTTTAGGAAAGCGGTGAGAGGGCTGGTCGGGCTCGCCAGGGAAAGTTGTTCTCCGGTACCGAGTTCGTAAGCGGTCCGACCGGCTTCAACCGCCTGTTTAAATGCAATCGCCATCCGGTTCGGATCGCTCGCTATAGCGATGGCGGTATTGACGAGCACGGCATCAGCACCCATTTCCATCGCCTCTGCCGCGTGGCTCGGCGCGCCAATTCCGGCGTCGACGACGACGGGGACCGTCGCCTGATCGATGATGATGCGAATCTGATCGCGGGTTTGAATGCCGCGATTGGAGCCGATGGGCGAACCGAGCGGCATCACGGTCGCCGTGCCGACATCCTGCAATCGCTTGGCCAGTACCGGGTCGGCGTTGATATAGGGCAGCACGATAAAACCTTCCTTCACAAGCTGTTCGGCGGCCTTGAGTGTTTCAATCGGATCAGGCAGCAGGTAGCGAGGGTCCGGATGGATTTCCAGCTTCACCCATTTGGGCAGACCTGCCGCGACGGCGAGACGAGCGAGACGGACTGCTTCCTCGGCGTCCATCGCGCCGCTGGTGTTCGGCAGAAGGAGATATTTTTCGGGGTCAATGAACTCAAGAATGTTGGCAAACGGATCTTTTGATCCGGAAAGATCAGCCCGGCGAAGGGCGACCGTGACAATCCCCGAGCCGCTCGCGGCGAGGGCGTCCCGCATCGATTCGGGGGATGAAAACTTTCCGGTACCGACCATCAGGCGGGAATGAAACTCGCGACCGGCAATAATAAGGGGTGTTGAACCGCAACTCACGCGCGGAGATTGGCGGGTAAACGCGGGAGGGTCAACCGATCAGATGAATTCTGGAAATGCTCGAATTGCAAACCGACTCACTCCCGCCAGAACCGCCACCAATGGCGGGGAGAAGTTACCGCCGCAGAGTCGAGAAACCGGATCGTGTCCATCGGGACGGTCTGTCGGCCCGAACTCGGCGGTCGCCCGACGCCTTCGGCCTTCAGCATCTGAATGAAGCGCCATCTGACCTCGGGATCGATGTGCAGCTCCTCGCCGTTGGACACCTGTGTGCCGATTTTTGCGAGCTCCTCCTTCGGGAAATAGTGTTCCGTGATGGCCAACGAGACCGCGTAATCATCCTCGGACTCGGGCACGGCCTGGCATTCAGGGCAGGAATTAAAGGCTCCGAACTTCATGCTCCCACACTTAAAACAGACGGCTGTTGTCATGGTAATCGCCTTTCTTCAACAATGTTCGCAAAAGAAAACTACTCACCGCACAGCGATTCTGCGCCCTCTGAGGATCCGGAATTCAGAAATACGGGGCTCAAATCGTAAGTTTTCGGCTGGAGCACACTCGCGTACGAGACTGAGACGTCAAGTGAGTTCAGGCAGAAACAATTTTGCAAAACTGACATGCGGGCCCGTACGCAAATTAGGGACCAAAGTAATCCGGATGATCGCAGATCAAGGGAACAGGAGACGCGACCAAACCAGCCGAGGGGTCCGTTCCGACAGGACTTTTCATTGCCCCTCCTCCGGCGACGACCCGATGATCACAGGAGTGACGGCTGGGTCGGGGGGGCTTTCTCGGGCATGACAGGGATTCTGCAAATGAGCGCCGCTGGAATCGGGCTATTTCGCCTCGTCCACCATGGCGATGGTTTTCCGCTCCACTTCTTCGGCCACCGGGGTGAGAGCGGCGGCGCCGGACAGGGATGCCAGCATCTCCGCCGGTTTGATGAGTCCGATCTTTGTTTGGCCTTTTTCGGTGAAAACGGAAATCCGGCACGGCAGAGCCATGTTCAGTCGCATGTCGGTCGACAAAACTTTGGCGGCCTGAACCGGATTGCAGACTTCAAAAACCTTGCACTGTTCCTCGAAAGGGATCCCTTTTTTCCGGAGAGTGTCGCCTAGGTTGTGGACGTGCAGCACTCCGAAGCCATGGCGTTTCACTGCAGCGTCAAGGTCGGCGGACGCCTGTTCGAAAGGTTTTTCAGTTTCGACGATGTAATACATAAGTTGCCTTGCCGTGATTGCAGTTGTAGCCGGTTCGACGAAACAGTGGGGTCCGAAGTTCAGGGCTTTTTCAATATCGTAACCCCCGTGTAGTCCGATCCATATCGCAGTGCCCGCGAGATTTTCTCCGGAGTTTCCATCGACCAAACGACATTGCCGTCATCGTCGACTTCGTCGATTCGGTTGGAATATCCGCTTACGATCAGGGTATTTCCGTTGGGCAATCGTTGGGCGCTTCCCTGATGATCCGAGAATTCATGTTTGATGGTTTTGACCCGCTGATTGGTTCTCGGATCCACTTCGACCACTTCGTTGTCGCCGTTGCTGACGGTCAGAATATTTCCGACCCGCATCTTCTTTGCGTCACTGTCAGGAGTCTTGATGTCGGTGCCGACGTAGTTGTCCGTGACCCAGCTTCCGCCGTGAAGTCGGCCTGAAAAACCCTCGTCCCACTTGAAGACGAGTTCCGCGACGGGTTTACTGTGGTCAATGACGGCGAGTGTCGTGCCCGGGGTCTGAATGTTAACGAACACCTGATCAGCGGCCGCATTGTAGCTGATGCTGTTGATGTACCCGCGAACGTTGCCACCCAACAACTCAGTCACGTTGCATTCCCAGACCACTTCACCACCATTTTTCCCGACCGGTTTGATTTCAAATATTTTTCCAGGTTTGCCGCCGTCCTGATACCCGGCGCACACCAACACATTCCCGTTCGGCATTGGCTCGATGTCGTAGCTCGGTGTGAAATCCTCGCCGAAGAATTTAAAATCCCACAGCACTTCGCCCTCCGGGCTGATTCGTTGAAACGTCCCGCTCGGATGCGCGCCACCGGGTTTGAAAGTGAACCCACCTTTGTTCAACGGAAACAGCACGCTACCATCAGGCAACAGATAGGGCGAAGTCTGAATGCTCCCGCCGGCAACCTCCCATTCGTGGACCTTCTCCTTGTTCATGTCGTAGAGATACGCCGTTTTTCCCATCGAGAAAAACGTGTAGCCTTCGTAGGGCTCCGAGGCCGACAGACGGGCGCTGAGGCAGACGGCTAAAACGAGTGCCGCGGTCAGAAGTTTGATTGGTCGCATGATCATCGTGTTGGTAAATTCGGATTCGATTGCACTTGTTGGGTTAATGGGCGTTCCGCCGTGGTCGTTGGTTTCACTTTCGTGGAGCACGTTGAGCCCGTCATTTCGGGCTTTGCTGCTGGTTTTCGTATTCACGCATTCTCGCCTGTCATTTCCGGCCTCTGTTCAAACGAATTTCCTCCGGCCCGTCCGCCTTTGAATTCCACAACGTGACATCACCGCGAAGGCTCGACGTCAGCAGCTGGTCATCTGCGTGATTCCATCGTACACCCCAAAGCAGACTCGCCGGATCGCCGCTGTTCAGTAGCGTGCCGTCTTTTGTCCACACACGGAGCGCGTCGCTGGCCGAGGCCAGCCAGGAGCCGTCCGGACTCCAGCCAATGTTCCGAAACTCCGCCCCGCCCTCCTGCACAATGGTCTTCAACAACGTTCCTTCGGGCGACCAAAATTGAAGAACTGGCGGATCGCCCGTCTCGTGATTTCCGTAGTCGCCCACGACGAAAAACTCGCCGGACGGATGCCCCTCGACACAAAGCAGAAGACAGAAACCTTCTGCGGCCGGCCGATGCGTGATTTGTTTCAGGATCTTCCCTTCGCCGTCGTGGATCGCGATGAATTCACCGACTGACACAAAACTGTTTTTCGACGGATGCCACTCGATTCCTGTCAGACTTTTTCCGTTCTCCGGACGTGTCGTGTGCAGGAGCGTTCCGTCGGTCTGCCAGACTTGCATGCTGCCGTCATTTCCCGCCGTGGCGAGCAGGTCGCCACTGTGATTCCACGAGACGCCTCGTGCTCCTTCAGCGGTTTTCAATGGCGTTTTATGACCGGTCGAAAGATCATAGATACCAGTCACTTCCTTGTCGCCAGCAACGGCCAGAAGATTCTTTTGTGGATGCCATTTTACCGCCATTCCAACGTGTAAAACATCGGGGGCCGACCACGGAACTTGTTTGCGCGTTTTCGAATCGAACACCCACAGCGTCCGCTCGCCGCCGACGGCGAAGTAGCGATCATTAAAACTCCAGTCGACCGACCAAAGAATACCGCTGAGCCGGCTCGTCTGCGCGTTGGTTGCTTCCGGCAATACCACCATTGCCACCAGCAGGAGCACGACGATTCGAACGGTCTGGCCAAACAGGTTGAGCATTTGTCTCAAGCTGCGGATCTGTGACTCGATGCGCAGCACGTTGTGGCAGTTGTTTCTATTTTTTGATTTCCAGAACGCGGCTTTCCTCACGCCCGTAACCAGTGACTTCGAGCCGGCCATCATACACCTGGATCGTTGCGTAAGCATTTTCTTCCGTATCGACCATTCCCTGGAAAGTCAGGTAGTGAACCCCGTTCTTGATTCCGTAGTTGCCCGCATGATTGTGCCCGTTCAGATACGCCTTTACGCAGGGAAACCGCTCGATCAAGTTGATGATTTCCCCAGCGTTCCACAGGTTGTGAATGTTTTTTGGGTACACCGGAAAATGACAGTAGAGCACGACCTTTTCGTCATTCTTGGCCGCCTGTTCCAGAACTTTTTCCAGCCAGGAAATTTGTTCGGGCCCGACCGCGCCATTCCAATCCGGCGAATCGATCGCGTTACGTTCATAGTAATCAACCGCTTTCTGGTGTTCCGGACTGTTTTTGGGATGAGCGTGAAAGCTGATATCATTTCCGTCCAGCACCACGAATCTCCATCCTTTCACCGCGAAATCATAGTAGCGTGACGACAAGCCTAACTTTCGAGGAACGTCCATTTTCTTCTCATCTATAACCGAGAAATCGTGGTTCCCCAGGACGTGATACTTTGAGGCCTTGAGCCGGTCATAGATCGGACCGACAACATCGAAACTCTCGAAATCCCGGTCGATAAAATCACCCAAATGCACCACATACTCGAGGTCACAAGTGTTCAATTGATCCACGCAATGTTGGAGCTTGTCCGCCGACATGGAATACTTCCGTACGCCCGTCCCCGGATTGCTGCAATACTGACAATCGGCAATCACGCCGAATTGAAATGTCGCGCTTGAATCCGTTCCATCCTCAGCCGAAACCTTGATCAATATGGATGAACATAGGCACGCGATTGCCGCGCCAAGTCGAATCGTTGAGAGGTAATTCATGTTGGATTTACAGGCAGGTGACCCGCGTTTTTGGCGCGTAGAGAAGTTGTGTTTTTATGCGAGAATCGCCCGAATAACATCCCCATGAACATCGGTGAGCCTTCGGTCGAATCCGTTGTAGTAGTAATTCAACTTCTCGTGATCGAACCCGAGGAGATGCAGAACCGTGGCGTAAAAATCCCAGACCGTGACCGGATCAATCAGCGCGCGCCTACCGAATTCATCGGTGGCTCCGTGGCTGACCCCGCCTTTGACGCCGGCCCCCATCATCCACGTCGTGAACCCGTCGGGGTTGTGATCCCGGCCGGTCGTGCCTTCCTGATGTGTCGGCATGCGTCCGAACTCGGTTGTCCAAAGCACGAGCGTGTCATCGAGCAGCCCGCGTTGTTTGAGATCGGTGAGCAACGCGGCGGTTGGCTGATCGAACACCTGACAATGCCGGTCATAATCGGACTTCAATGTTTTGTGTGCATCCCAGTTCAACAATCCGTCCACGCCGGATGCCCGGGAAGAGCAATACAGACTGACGTAGCGAACGCCGCGTTCGAGCAGGCGCCGCGCAAGCAGACAGTTCCGGCCGTAACCCGCCTTCAATTTGTTGGAGTCATTTGTTGAATAGAGTTCCTGCACCTGGGCCGGCTCGGAATCCAGATCCGCGACTTCCGGGGCGGACAGCTGCATGCGCGCGGCGAGCTCGTAGGCCGCCATGCGGGCTCGCAGCTCGGATTGCCCCTCGTGTTCCGCCGCGTGTTTGGAATCGAGAAATTTCAGAAAATCCCGGGTGGCCGCTTCTTCGTTCGCACTAAGGCCTTCGGGCAACCGGATGTTGCGGACCGGTTGATGGGCGGCCATCGAGACGGCCTGATATTCTGCCGAAAGAAATCCGTTGCTCCAGTTCGCCTTGCCGTTCGGGGGTTCGCCGCGGATGTCTGGAATGCTGACGAACGTCGGCAGATTTTCGTTTGCGCTTCCCAGTGCGTAACTCGTCCACGCCCCCGCGCTCGGGAAACCCTCCTGTGCATGGCCGGTGTTCATGAACACGCAACCAGGGCCGTGTGTATTGGTCTTGGAATGCATCGAATGAATGAATGCGATGTCATCCACGTGCTTCGCCATGTGCGGCAGGTTGCTCGTAATATGCTTGCCACTGTTTCCCGCGGCGACGAACGGCCACGGGCTCTTCATCAGGCTGCCGTTTTTCCCCTGAAACGACATCATGTCCTCCTCGCCGGGCAACGGTTTGCCATGCCATTTTTCCAATGAGGGTTTGTATTCCCAAAGATCGATGTGGGACGCAGCGCCCGGGCAAAAAATCTGAAGGACACGCTTCGCTTTCGGCTCAAAATGGGTCAGGCCTTTCCCGGCGGTCCAAGTTGCCGGCGAAGCGTCTGCCCCGAACATATCACGTTGCAGCAGGGTGGCGAACCCGATGCCCGACAACCCGGCCAGCGCATGCTGCATGAAACTGCGGCGCGGCAGGCGATGCGTGCGCAGGAGCCGTTCAAAAAGTGGTTGGTTCTCGCTCATGCTCAGTTCAAATAGATCAGCTCATTGGAGTTCAACAACGCCCGGCAGAAAGCCGGGAGCCCGTATTCATGAACGATTTTGAGGGAAGCTTTGAGCTCGTCAATTTCTGGGTCCCTTGAGTAAACGAGCAGGAACGCGTGCCGGACTTGAGTCGTTGGTTTAGATTCACCAGCATCCTTTATCAGTCGATCGGCAAATGCGTCAGCCATGTCAATGGTGAAAGAATGATTCATCAAAGTGAGCGCCTGAAGGGGCGTGGTGGTGGAGGAACGGCGGGGAACTGCGAAGGCGTTGTCCGGACAATCAAACTCCACGAACAAATCGACGAACGCGGCGCGCGCATTGTGATGATACACGGACCGTCGGTGGGTCTCCGGGCCGTGCCGGTCGAGCGGCACATAGGTCGCCACGTTGTCCTGGAGATATTCGTAAAGCAGAAAGCCAGGACCTCCCATGTTCAGGTGCAGTTTGCCGGAGACGCTGAGCATCGTGTCACGCAGTTCTTCGGACGAAAGCCTGCGCGGTGGGAACCGCCAAAGAAGTCGAGAGTCGGCGTCCTTGTCCGCAGCGGCGGCGCGGTAGTCGGCCGACTGCCGGTAGGTTTGCGACATGACGATCAACTTGTGAACCGGTTTGAGCTTCCACCCATTGGCGATGAGTTGACCCGCGAGCCAGTCCAGCAGCTCCGGGTGGCTAGGTTCACCTCCCATGTAACCGAAGTCGCTCGGCGTGGACACGATCCCGGTGCCGAAATGGTAGTGCCACAAACGGTTTGCCAGAACTCGCGGCGTGAGCGGATTCGACGGCTCGACCATCCATTCGGCAAGCATGCTTCGGCGGAGGCTCTCCTCGGAATCCTGTCCGAGCGCAAATCCCGGCGTCACCGAATCCAACACTTTCAAACTGGCGGGTGCAACCGACGGTCCCTGCCGCTGCGGATCGCCGCCGAGGAAGACATGAGTTTCGTTCAGGATGGGTTGAAACGTTCCTGCCCACCAGGACGGAAGCGGTTTGATCTGGCTGATCTCCGAATCCAGTCTGGTAATCTCCTTGTTCAGCGCCGCCCGTTGTTGTTTCTCCGATTCGGAGGTTTCATGGTCCAACAGACGTTTCCGTTGGTGGGCGTCGTTCATCGGCCTGCGATCATTCGAGCTCGCGACTTCGATCCATTCCTCACCATCGACTGAAACCTGGATCCGATACTCGCTGACGAAGTTGGCGATCGGATGATCCCCCGCTTCGTTCACCCGGTCGCTGGAAAACAGGATGCGATCGATCATCACGGGCTCCGCGAGTTCGATCGTCAGCTCGGGCGAGGACGCCAGCCAGCGCTCACCGAACTTTCCGTCAATCGTGAGATCGCTGCTGTAGGCTTTTTCAAAGTCACCTGCCACACGATTGTCACCCCGGGCGCGACCGCCGTTGGTGGAGAGGGCCACATTTCGCGATGAACCACCCGCCGTCCAGATCTCCAGCTCGTCGATGCCATAACCGGTCCGTGCGTTGGGATTGCTCTCCGTGCCGTCCACCACCAGTTTGACCAAGGCCGCCCGGACCGCCGGGAATATTTCCTCGACACCGGTCCGGTGAATCTTCTCGCGTGTCCAGAGCTGTTCGTAGTCCGCGAGTTTGGTGCTGGCGCGCGCAACAATCTCGTCGTCCTGATTCGATTTCGCCTTCTTGTTCTTCTGCAGTTCACCGCGCAACGGGTTGATCGTGTCTTCGTATTGTTCGCGTTCCCCGGCGGTCGAGATCGTCCGATTGCCATGTTGCACGCCGGCGAAGATGGAATACCAACGGTAGTAATCCTCCTGCAAAATGGGATCAAACTTGTGGTCATGACAACGGGCGCAACCCATCGTCAGACCGAGAAACGCCTCGCTTGTTCCTCGTATGATCTCATCCACCGTATTCGCGCGAATCTGCGCCGCCTGCGCTGGATCCTGATTGCCGACATCGTCATACGGACCGCAGACAAGAAAGGCCGTGCCGAGCTCCACGTCGGGATTGTCCTTTCCGATCACGTCGCCAGCAATCTGTTCGATGATGAACTGATCAAACGGTTTGTCGTCATTGAACGAGCGGATGACATAATCGCGAAACGGCCAGAGGTTGCGTATGATTTCATTTCGCTCGAACCCGCGGCTCTCACCGAAGCGAATCACATCAAGCCAATGTCGACCCCAGCGTTCGCCATAGCGCGGCGAGGCGAGCAGACGATCCACCAGCCGCTCGTAGGCATCGGGCGCATCGTTGTTCACGAATGCGGCCACCTCCTCCGGAGTCGGGGGCAGTCCGGTCAGATCATACGTCACGCGACGGATCAGATCACGGCGTGACGCGGGAGGTGACGGCATCAGTCCGTCTTCCCTCAACGCGCGGTAAACAAACCGGTCGACGGGACTGGTCGCCCAACCGGCCGGACCCGTAATGATCTCCGGTGGTTCCGTAATCTTCAAAGGTTGCAACGACCACCAGGTGGCATCTGCCTTCGATTTTTCCTTGAGGACGATTCCTTCCGGCCACTGACCGCCCGCCCGTATCCATTCCCGTAACGTCGCGATTTCCGCCGCAGACAGGGGATCGCCCTTCTTGGGCATCTCGGGTGGTTCTCCAATTGCGGAAACAGACACCAGCTCGATCAAGTAGCTGTCGTCCGGCTGGCCGGGCTTGATGATCTCCTCTTTCAGCAGATGCACCGGAGTCGCCAGTGAAATATCGCCCTTCAAATTGCTGTCGTTGTGGCAGCTCAGGCAATGGGATTCCAGAATTGGCGCGACGTCTTTTTCAAAGTCCACCGCGAGTGTCGCCATCGGTTGCGCCGCGATAACAAAACCGGTGATTAATGCCAGCCCGTTTCGAGCGGCAAATTTGACTCGCAGCAATCGGCTCATAGAGGATTGGCAAACCATAGTGGGAATTGACTCTCACTAAAAGCGCAATTCGATTGAACCTGCATCCCAATTTTTTCAAGGGAGCGAAGATGGGGGCGGGCGAACCGAGGGGGCAGGATGGCAGCGGGCCGACGGACGGAAACGCCGACGCGCGGCAGCAACTTGGACTGCGGTGGCAGAGCGCAGCGGCGACACCGCTTTCGTCCACACGAAGCGCACTGAAACAAGCGGGGCCCTCCCGTCCGCGCGAAAGCTCCGTCGCCGTTGCACTCTGCCGGAGCACCAAAATGTCCCGGCCGGTCCACGGACCGCTCCGCGCAGAAGGCCCGCAGTCCGCCAATGGGCTTCCGGTTCGTTCGTTGCCATTCCTGCCCCACAGTTCCGAACGCACCCAAGATGGGGAGTCCCGGATTTCGTGATCATTGAATTGGACTTTTCGGAAAGGTGAGGACTTGCAAGCAGGGTGCCATTCGGACACCGTTTTTTTCATGTCCCTCAGTTGGATTCCCAACGCGAAGCTACCTTTGATTCTCTTGTTGTTGGCCTGTCCGGGCTTGACGCAAACAGACTGCTTCGCAGCGGTGAACCATCAGTATCTTTTCATGGGGCATCCCCGCGATGATGAACCGGGAGAGAAGGTGCAACGTGACGTGGAGCGGGTTGATTATTCTGCCTACGATCTGCTGCTGCTCGGGGGAGATTATACTTGGCGCGGCACTGGCGCGCGTAAAACGGTTGCCTACCTTGATGCTGTTTTTGATCTGTCCGCTTCCACCACGTTGGCCTCGCTCGGCAATCATGATACCTCGAACAGGAGTTTCTTTACGGACGTGACCGGGCGACCCCGGAACTACTCGTTCGAAACGAATGGCGTTACTTTTGTCGTTTTGGATACCACGGACGATGGGCAGAACATTCTCGGCGACAAACTCCAGATGTTGACGGATACCGTCAACGCACTCCCTGAAAACAGCCACCTCGTCGTCATTCATCATCACGTGATCTGGCTCGCGGACTACGCGCCGCTCGCCGACTTGCAGGGAAGCCTGCTGCTCGGTGCCAGTTCGGCCAGTCTCTCGGGGTTGAATTTCTACGAAGCCGTCTATCCGCTCCTTTTGCAGGCACGTGCAAAGGGTGTGAACGTCATCTGTCTGGCGGGTGATCGGACCGGCACCCCGACGGAGGAGTTCTACATTGATCACACGACTGCTGACGGCGTGCGATTCATTGCGGCCGGATTGATGGAGGAAGCTCCGGCTAATCTCCGCACCGTGGTTGTTCTTGAGCAAGATGTCGAAGCCGGGACGCTGACCTGCCAGTTCAAACCCCTGTCTGACCTGCCGAGAATCCCCGACGAACCGCTGATCATCAACGAACTGCACTACGACCCGCCGCCAGGTCAGGGCAATGACTGGTCGTTCATCGAGCTCTTCAATCGCGGTGATGAGCCTTACGATCTTTCAGGGGCTGCTTTTTCATCCGGGGTAGTTTGCACGTTTCCGGAAAACACGATCATCGCGCCCGGCGAATATGTCCTGGTAGCGGCGGACCCGGTTCACTACTCCGGACTGGGCGTGCAGGTGTTCGACTACGAAGGATCAGAGAAGCCGAATTCCGACGATCCGATGTGGTTGCGCGACAGCCGGGGTCTCGAGATCGCATGCGTGAATTACGGGGTGAGCGATCCGTGGCCGCCGGAGCCTGACAATCTCGGGCCGAGCCTGATGCTGATCGATCCCAGACTGGACAACACGCTGGCGAACAACTGGTCGACGAGTGATCAGGACGGCGGCACGCCGGGTCGCACGAACATTGTGCCGCCGGAGCCGGGAACTCTCGTGATCAACGGCGGCGTGGCGACGGTGCAGTGGACCGGCGTGGTGCCCGATGTCTGGTATCGACTGGAATTCACGCCATCGCTCAATCCACCGGACTGGCAACCTGCCGCGTCGGTCATACAGGCGACCGCATCATCGATTGAATTGACAGACGAAGAATTGGAGAAAGCCGGGCAGCGTTACTTCCGCCTGTCCCGCGTGTTCCCATAGAAGGAACATCCGTTTCATCAGGGATGCACACAGGCGGAGCTGGCACTGGTGGTCTCGACGACTGAAATGGGCTGGTGACTGGTTTTAAACCGTTCAAGGATGGCCGTGTGGCACCAATGATCGTCACCCTGTTTTGCGACCATCAACGGTAATTTTGTCGGTCGCATCACTTCGCGCTTTTCTTTGGCGTGCCCGACGGATTGACCGTCTTGCAGCCGGGGAAGTGCTTTCGTTTCGCGTGACGACAATCATGTCGCAGCTCCGCGCAATCGCGGCGATCAACGAATCATCGTAGGGGATCGGCTGTGCCTTGTGTTGCGCCATCATCCGTCCCCATTCCGTCGCCGCAGACTCATCAAAAAAGAATATGCGTTCCGCGTAATCTTGCAGGATGAAACTAAACAGCCTTTCCAATGCACGCCGGTATTTTCCTTCCGGCTTCAACTCGATTCCCCGGCGCATCTCCGCGAGTGTTAGCGTGGAAATCCCGATCTCGTTCTTGTGATCCGCGAACCACTTTTCGACGGGCGTTTCCGGACGCATCACGTCGCTGATTGCGTTCGTGCCCGCAAGGTATTTTAGAACCGGCATGGCCCTACGGGAGGATGGTTGAGCGGTTCCAAAACGAGGCCCTCGTCGTGCATTTTCTGAAGATAATCAGTCAGCCCTTTTTTAGGTGCCGGCAGGTTGCAGCGTGAGGGATTCCGGCGGCGCGGCGCGGCAGCATCCAGCACCGGGGCGAGATGAAAACCGGACTCTCCTTTTCCAGGCGGAACCGCTCGCCTTGCCGGGCTCCGCGAATCGTAACCCGGCTTTTCGCATCGGCCGTTACTATCGAAATTGTTTCTATGTTGGAACGCTCCCACGCAATCCTGCGGCCGTCAAATTGATCCAATTACGTCCCGGGAACCGGATTTTTCGGAAATTCTAAAAGACAAAACACGGATATTTCCGAGGCTGGAGGGGCGACGAAGGGTGCTTTGGAAATTTGTCAAACTCGACACCTTTGGTATCGAGGACAGGCGACTAAAGAAAATCGAGGACAGTTTTCATACAATTCAGGTTCGAGAAAAAGATGGGACACTCGTCCCGAATTCACTCCCCGAGCCTCAAGCGAAACCCGTGAACCGCGTGGCGCGAGAAAAGAACATTTCGTTGCAAGAGGCATTCAAGATAATGACCGACACTGCGCTCAGCTTAAACGAACCGGCGGTAGGGTCTCGTTCCGAGAAGCATGAGGGAAAGTGGAGGGAAATATCGGATGAAGCCCTGCTCGATTTCCTTTGGTCAACTGACGAACTTGCGAAGAAATTTGGAGTCGAACACGGCGACGCTATCCGCCTCGTCATGATGGAAGTCCTAAAGCCAACTTTGGGAGCTCCGGACAAACCAACCGCAAAAAAAAGTCGGTCAAAAAGAAAGCGGGGAAATGATGAGCTGGATTCGTTCACTTGCCGCCGCTTTTATTCTCGGGCTGGCCAGTGTTGTTTCCGCTGCTGACAATTCACCGAAGCCTGAAGGCGAGCCGCCCGATTCCGTCACGACTGAAAAAACGATTCACGAACGCATTCTTAAAACAGTTCCGCCATCAAAGCTCAGAGTTTGGGGCGACTCGTCGCCGGACGTCCAGGCGTGCCTGTGGATTCCCGTCTATGAATGGAATGCACTCGCTGAAGCAGAGAAGAAAGCCCTGGCAGATTATCTCAAATCGAGGATTCCGGAAATCCGAGCGAATCCAGATGACTACTTGAAACCGATACCGAAAACAGCGCCACTCTACGCGAAGTTTCGCAAGAATGTCGCGAACATGAAGGACGGGAAATTCATCATCTTCACAATGGAACGCCGCGACGAACGCTGGCTGCAATCGAAAACAGTCGCCGAGTCTGATTGACCAGGCGAACGGGACATGGCGCCCAAGTTTCGGAAACGTTGATTGGACGCTTCGCATGGATAACAAGCCGGACATCAAACGCGGACGTTCCTTTCAGTTGGTTAATTTCCCCAGAAAATCGTCGTAACGCGCACGTTTCCGCCCTCGGACGCGCGGACGTGGCGTCCGCCCATTTCCAGCCCTATTCCCGTCCCAGTTTGATTGTCCCAATCGTGTCGCATAACGCACCGCGCGTGTTGTCGCGTTCCTTCGCCGCATCCGATTGCTGCACGCCGCCGCCACCGCGTTTGAAGGGGTGCATGGAATGCCGAACTGAGTGGCCCAAGAAAAGGGGTGGGAATCGATTTTCCAAACCGTTCACGGAAATTCCGTGTCGCACCTGGCTCGCAACCCGCCGGCCAATTCACGCACCGGGCAACAAAGCACTTAGTTCGCGCACGAGTTCCGCCGATTCATCGCGGCAATTTCGACAAGACACATCAGTTCAGCAGCTTTTTGATGAGCAGCCGCCATGTCATCATCCATCACGAACTCGGTTCCAAACGGAATGTGCCGATACCTCAACGCGATCTGTCTCTCGATCTAATGCTTCGTCTTGATAAACTCCAAAATATTCAGGTCATTCACAAGAGCGTGTCGCATTCCCGGTCGTCGCGCTCCTTTAAACGTTCGAGTTTGATCAGGCACGAATAGAATCCTCTTTTCGTTGTCGGCTTTCTTGCTCACGTCGAGCAATGAGCCGTCAGGCCGTCGCCACACCGCATGGAATTCGAATTCCAGCATCACTTCAGGAAATTCCCAAATGAGCCAACCATGTTGCACCGATCCGCCCTGCGCTTTCGACTTCTTTTGGGCATCAGTAAAACAGTCGCTCGGAATCGAATCAGGTCTT
This sequence comes from Verrucomicrobiota bacterium, assembly GCA_041689265.1. Classification (GTDB taxonomy): domain Bacteria; phylum Verrucomicrobiota; class Verrucomicrobiia; order Limisphaerales; family RI-55; genus JBDNGP01. Next base: position 8,317 of record JBDNGP010000163.1, on the reverse strand, counting down.
GGAGCCACATCAAGAAAGTCCGGCAATTCACTTCCCGTCAATTCGTTGCACAATTCAAGGATCTGAGTCGAAATCGTCTTTGGGGGTGGTAAACACGGCGCAATTTAGAGTCCAGAAATGGCGAGTCCTTGAATGATCTTCCGGGCCACGTCCCGGCGGCGTTCCGCAGTCACCACACCGCGACGCCGGGAGAGCTTTTCCTTGGCGACGGTGAACAGCAGATCGCACCGGCACAGCGTCTTCCAATCGAGTCCGTCCGCCGTGTCCAGGAGCGCCTCGTTTTCAAGCGGATCGCGCTCCGGTCCCGCCCGCATGGTCCGGCACGCGAGCACGACAATTTCCGGTTTGCGATCACACCGCACGGCGTTGGACACCACGACGGCGGGATGCGTTCCCCAGGCGAACTCGTAGTCCCAAACCTCCCACGGTTTTACTTTCATTCCGGTGCGGTCTGGATTTGGGAGGCCGCAAGTTGCGCGGGTGTCACTTTCGAGATCTCGTCGGGTTGGGCGTAGATGCGGCGCCACACCTTGTCGGGCAACGGATCAACGTTGGTTACCCGACCGGACTGGGTCCGCAATGCCTCCCGCGCCAGCGGCAGTCCCTTGCGGATGGCCAATACCAGGACGTCGTTGATGGACTGGCCGGTGTCCTTCACGAGCGCGGCCACGGCGCTGGAATCTTCGCCGGGCATCCGGAGCGGGTAGCGATATTCTTTTACTGGCATGTCAAAATGATGTCACCCGCCGGACCGAAGTCAAGCCGGACGGCCGGACGGCTTTTGGCGGTGATGGATGCTGCCGTGGCCGCCGGAGAAACTTGGTTGCCGGGAGTGGCTCAACCAGTATTCAACCACGGCACAAGGAAATAGCAGCGATGCGGAAATGGTGACCAGCCTGGCTGTGACGAGTCCAGGTTGCATCACGATCGATGCGTCGCACGTTTCTGCGCCGCACGACGTGAATGAACCTCTTCATTGGCGGGCAATCAAACTCAACAACACCCCGCGTTCCCGGAACTGTCCGGATTTCCGCCGTGGAAAAGGGGAAATGGAACCGCCAAAAATTGCAGAGCCCCTTTTTACCTTTTCCAAAATACCTTCCCAAGGGTTTTCATGCTCCTTTTTCCCTTCGGAAATCACTATTTTGTTGAGCAATTGGCCATTTTTTAAAGCGCCTCCTTTTCAATTTTGGAAAAGGGTGATCAATGGCCAGAACCCCTTTTTTATCCATCCGGAAAATGCCAATGCACGGGCAAGTGGCCTTGGAACGCGCGGACGCGTCCGGGAGTAATTCCGAAACTTCGCATTTGGATAAAACACCATCGGACACACCGGAAATGCGTTCCTCTGCGCCAGATCGCGGACGTCCAGACATGCCGCGCGGTGAATTCTGAGGTTGCGGCGAACCAGGGTGTTCGGTGCCGCAATTCGCAGGCTCATTCGAGAGGGAGATTGAAAAAAGAGATCACAAAGATGGCGAACAAGATGACACCGATAATGCGCTGAATTCCCGCAACGATCTGCACCCAACCGGTAGAGCGAAGAGTCCCCCGACGCGGATCAAGGCGCGAGAGCCAGGTGCCTATATTGAGCTCCCGGAAACCGATGCCGAAAGTAGTTATCGCACTGAAATAGAAAGCGTGAAACCAACCTTTCCAGAAATTCTTGTTCCTTATGTCGATCATGTCTGAGAACCGAGGGCTTTCTAAAATTGGTTTTTCCTCTACGTAATCGTGATTGCTCAGAATCGAGTCGTCCGTTTTCGTGATCCCTACGGTGGATGGATCTTTCTCAACGGGTTGCTTGACTTGAATTCCGGAAACAACTTCCGACAGGGCGGTTACTTTCTTGCGCCGTGAAATGAAGATGCTTACAGCATAGACTAGAGCTCCCAACAAGCTGATTCTAATCATCCGGAGTAGTGGTAGTGCGCCTTTTCTGCCGTATTCGCTGGCCCAGTAGAACACTTCGTAAAGAAAGCGCTTCACGAAGCCGAATTGCTCTGAAGTTTTTTCTTTTAAAATTTCTCGTTCTGGTATTTTGAGCGCGTAGTGAACGTCGCGGAACTGCTCGACCATGCCTTCCTTTCTAAGCGCTTCACGAAGCGCAACCACTGATCCGGGCCGATTAATGAACTTGATGGAGTGCAACCCCTTGGCCTTGGAAAGTAACGGTAGATACGGAAGACTATTGGGTTTCAGTTCCCAAACAGCGTTGGAAAAATTGGCTCCTTCTACGTTACAATTGTATAGGCCCGCATCGAGTAGTTGAGTGCCGGAAAATCGAAATTCGCAAGGGTCAGATTCGACAGCACTGTCCCTGAAAGATCGGTTCCGAATTGGAACATGTTTGTGATCGAAACTGTGACGTCTATTAGAACTGCGTTGGCCTAACTTGTGGCATGAAGCATTCGGGCAGAGAGACTTCCTCCGACAAATATAGTGTCCCCGAAATCTGCATTGGTCAGGCCCGCCTCGAAGAAGGAGACATGGGGCAGACCCGCTTTCGAGAGCAATGCATTCTCCAGATCTTTATGTGCCCCCGTGAAAAGTCTTTCGTTTGCGGAGCCCAATTGCAAAGGTGCCCCTCCTGCCCGCGACTCCGAAGCCAGATAAGATGTTTTTTCAAACCAGACTCGAATTCGCTAAGGAGCTCTTGGTCTTCAGGAGACGTTCCATGCCCTTCATGCCATGTTACAATCGTATTGGCGTTAGTGTCGAAATGGAAATCGTCCGGCCACCATTCGAGTGATTGTGGCTCTTGGGCTCGACCCGATTGGCAGCAAATAAGAATTCCAATTACGCCATACTTTGCGGCCCATTCGCGCAATACTCTGATGTTTCCGTGTTTCACGGTTGATATTCGGACACGGCCGGGATTGTTGCTCGCGGTTCCGAAATGACAAGTGTTTCCGTTTGTCCTTGAGTTTCCCTACTGTCCGATTTCGATGTGACTTGAGGTGGACGATCCGCCCGAACAATAGGTCGCTTCTAAAGAATCCGTTGTAACCGTAGTGTCGTCGCCTACCCGCCAAATGTCTCCAATGCCGGACGTTCGGACGTAGTGTCCGGTGTTTCCGCATTCCGCGACTGCTCGGAAAGGCGTGTCCGCATCTCGTTCGCCATTCGTTTTTAAACGTGCGGCGGGACATGCTTCGGCAGTTTGTCGAACTCGACCCCTTCAGCAATCGCGGAGGGATCAGGGAGTAGCCCAAAGAAAGCGTCGGCATCGTCGGGCTTCACCAATTCCCGGTAGTGGGCGAAAAGCATCTGTTCACTGTGGCCAGCGATTGCCGCGGTCTCTGCGGCGCTCCTGAACTTCGCGTAGTGATACGAAACGAATGAATGCCGGGCCGCGTTCTGCGGCCAATTCTCAAACTCACCGACCTTTGCCCGAACGTTTTTCCAGCGTCGCTGCCAGTTGGCCGGAGGAACGGTCCCGCCAGCCGCAAATCCGGCATCCAGCCAGGCGCGCAACTGTGGCGTGATTTTGATCAGTCGCCTGCGCCGCGTCTTGGCCTTGTGGGCGGTCACTTCAACGAACTCGTTGCCGATTTCGTTCATGGATATTTTGCGGGCTTCGCTGGATCGCATTCCGGAAAAGAAGAGCAGGGCTACAAACGGAACGAACTTCGGATCCGTACGTTGACACGAGTCCAGGACTTTCCGGCACGCTTCCACCGAAACGATTCCCGGCGGCTTATCCTCCAGAATCGGAAAGTCGATTGCCTCCGCGGGATTCTCTTTGATGAGCTTCTGCCTCACTCCGAAGGAAAAGAACGCCCGAAGATCAATCAGGTAACTCTTGCGCGTCGCTGGCTTCCAGCCATTGCCGTTGATGAAGTCGCGAACCATGACGGGCGTCACTTCGTTCGTTGCGATTTCCCCACGGTTGGCGGTAAATCGTTTGAGGCTCTTCTGGAGATTGTCCAAATACCGATTGCGGCAACCCTTCGTGTTCTTGTCGGCGATGAAAAGCCGGTTCAGTTCGTCTAGGGAAATGGACCGCGGGTTCTTACCGTTCTTCTCGATAAACTCGACGGCATCTTCCAGCGTCCAACCCATTCGATCAAGGCGTTGAAGCGAGAGAAGGATTCGCGCCCGATCTGCGGTGTTGATGCGATGAATGTAGCTCGCGAAGTCTTCACCGAATGCGTGAACGTCGCTGTGATAGCTCCAGACGAAGTTTTCAGCATCGGCTTTCGTGGTGAAGAACTTTCGGTTTCGTTTCTTGCCGGTAGATCGGCCATCCATCGGACGTGGCCGTGGTTGTTCGATTTCTTGATGAATTGGGAGGCGGATTTCATGGCGTTGGACTTCGCTCCCAGTCGCTGCCAACGCCGCACGGTTTTTCACCTTCTAGGACAGGGACAAGGGAGGGTGAGAGAGAAGCCAGAACAACCGCGAGAACACTCAATGTTCTTGCGGCGATTCGGCTGATTCGGGCCGAGAAAAAAGTATGCGCTTAACAGGACTTGAACCTGTACGGGTTACCCCACTACCACCTCAAGGTAGCGCGTCTGCCAATTCCGCCATAAGCGCAGCGGGGGGCCATTGAATCAGGATTCCGCTTCACTGCAAGCCCGATCTTCATCCATTTTCACACTTTTATCCGAAGGCGCTCAGCCGCAAAAAGAATGGGGAATTCGCCTTTGACAGGCCTAGGTCGGATTGGCATCGTTCCGCCTCAATTTTTGGCAACAATACTTGGTTTTGCCTGTTTTTAGGCTGCCAGCAGTAATTTAATTTATGGCACAACTAGTCGGAAATCTTTTGGTGGCCCAATCAGGGGGGCCAACCGTCGTCATCAACGCCAGCATTGCAGGCGTGATCACAGAAGCTGGCAAGCATGAGTTCATTGAGGAAATCTACGGGGGCGCAAACGGCATTTATGGAATTCTCAATGAAGATCTGATCGATCTTCTCGACGAAAAAGCCCGCGCCATCGAGGGATTGCGCCACACGCCGGCCGCCGCGCTCGGCACCTGCCGCTACAAGATTGATTTCAAATCGAATCCCGAACAGGCCAGCAAGGACATGGACCGGTTGTTTGAGGTCTTCAGGGCGCACAACATCCGCTTCTTTTTCTACGCCGGCGGAAACGATTCCCAAGACACCGCCCACAAGATTCACGAACAGGCCCAGGCCCGCGCGTGGGATATGCGCGTGATCGGCGTTCCGAAAACCATCGACAACGACCTCCCTCATACCGACCACTGCCCCGGCTATGGCTCGGTGATCAAATACAACGCCGCGACGGTAAAGGAAGTCGCGTTTGACGTGAGCAGCATGGCAACCGACGACGGTTCCTGCTGCCTAGTCGAAGTGATGGGCCGGGCCGCCGGTTGGATTGCCGCCGGAACAGTGCTCGCTCAAGGACCTGACACCGACGCTCCGCACATCATTCTGCTGCCGGAAATCCCGCTCGACGAAGAAGCGTTCCTGAACAAGGTCAAGTCGACTGTCGCTGCCAAAGGCTATTGCGTCGTCGTCGTGGGCGAAGGCGTAAAGAACCAGAACGGTGAGGAAATCGGTGCCGACAAGTCTCGTCTGGACGCGTTCGGTCACGCTGTGCTTTCCGGCGCCGCCGATGCGCTGAAGGAAGTGATCCAGAGCAAACTCAATCTCAAGACCCGCACAGTGAAGCTCGGTTACGCCCAGCGCGCCGCCGCGCATTATGGCAGCAAAACCGATGCGGATGAAGCTTACGCCTGTGGTGAGGCCGCCGTGAAAGCGGCGATGGAAGGCAAGAGCGGCATGATGGTGAAGCTGGTCCGCGTCTCCCGCGATCCGTATCGTTGGGACACCGGGTTGCAGCCGCTGGGCGACATCGCGAATGTTGAGCATTTCGTTCCGCGCGACTGGATTACTGAAGACGGCATGATGGTGAATGACAAGTTCATCCAGTACGCCCGCCCCCTGATCGAAGGCGAAATGGTGGTCCCTCACGAAGACGGGTTGCCGAAGTACGTCGTGCTCGACAAGAACAAGGTGGAGAAACTCCTGCCGCCCCGCGAATAGAGGCCTCCAATTTTGAAACAGGGCGGCTTTCGAGCCGCCCTTTTCGTAGCAAAAGATGACGATAGACCAACTTGCCAAAGCAAAATCACTCGGCTTTTCCGACCGCCAGATCGCGCACCTGACCGGTCGCACGGAAGATGACATTCGCGCGGAGCGCAAACGCATCGGGTTGATCCCAAGCTACCGGTTGGTGGACACCTGCGCTGCGGAGTTTGAAGCGTACACCCCTTACTACTACTCCACCTATGATCGAGGGGATGACGAGGTCACGCCATCGGACAAAAAGAAGGTGATGATTCTCGGCGGGGGCCCGAATCGTATCGGTCAGGGCATTGAGTTCGATTACTGCTGTGTTCACGCAGCGTTCGCGCTGAAGGAGGAGGGATTCGAGACCATCATGGTGAACTCGAATCCGGAAACCGTTTCCACCGACTACGACACCAGTGACAAGCTGTTCTTCGAACCGCTCACGTTGGAGGACGTTCTCCACATTTATGAACGCGAAAAATGCTGGGGTGCCATCGCCCAGTTCGGCGGGCAGACACCGCTGAACCTCGCGCTCACCCTTCAGGAGAACGGCGTTAACATCATCGGAACAACACCGCAAAGCATCGAGACGGCTGAAGACCGCAAACTCTTCGCGGCGATGTTGAACAAACTCGAAATCCCACAGCCGCCGAACGGTCTCGCGGTCAATGAAGAGGAAGCCCTCGAAGCATCACATCGGCTGGGTTACCCCGTGCTCGTCCGTCCGTCGTTCGTGCTGGGCGGTCGCGCGATGCAGATCGTTTACTCTGATTCGGAACTACAGCATTACATGCGGTTCGCGGTCGAGGCCTCGCCCGAACGTCCGGTGTTGGTGGATAAATTTCTGGAGGACGCGACAGAAGTCGACGTCGATTGCATCGCGGACGTCGGACATTACGAGAACCCCAAGGATGCCACCATCGTCATTGGCGCGATGCTCGAACACATCGAGTTCGCCGGCGTTCATTCGGGCGACGCCGCGATGGTCCTGCCGCCGCACACACTTTCCAAATCGGTCATCGATACGATTCGTGAATACACCCACGCCATGGCGCGTGAGCTGAGGGTCACCGGCCTGATGAACGTGCAGTACGCGGTGAAAGACGACATTGTTTACGTCCTCGAAGTGAATCCGCGCGCCTCGCGCACGGTGCCCTTCACGAGCAAGGCGATCGGCCGGCCGCTGGCCAAACTCGCGGCGAAGGTCATGTCGGGGAAGACCTTGATTGAACTAGGGTTCACCGAGGAGATTTGGCCGAAGTACTGGGCAGTGAAGGAGTCCGTCTTTCCATTCAACAAGTTTCCTGGTCAGGATATTTTGTTGTCACCCGAGATGCGGTCCACCGGCGAAGTGATGGGCCTTGATGAAAATCTCGGCATCGCCTACGCGAAATCGCAGATGGCCGCCAACTCACCGCTGCCATTGACGGGAACTGTTTTCATCAGCGTGAGCGATCGCGACAAACCGGCGGTCGCGCAAGTCGGGAAGGACTTTGCCGCGCTGGGTTTCAAGCTGGTTTCTACCAGCGGCACGGCGACCGTTCTGGAGGAGGCCGGGCTGCAGGTGGAGCGCCTTTTCAAGATTGATGAGGGCCGGCCCAACGCGCTCGACATCCTCAAGAACCATGAGATTCATCTCGTGATCAACACGCCGAGCGGTGCGTCACCGCGTGCCGACGAGGTGAAGATCCGCACGACGGCAGTTTACACCGGCACCCCGATCATGACCACGATCAGCAGTGCAAAGGCGGCGGTCCTTGGAATTGCGGCGTTGAAGGAGAAGGGCTACGAGGTCCGCACCATTCAGGAGTATCACTGATACACCGCTGAATGGGTTGTACCGTGATTTGATTTCCTCGAGCGGTACTTTCCACAATAAGAAGAGACCCCTTCCTTGTCCAGGAATGGGTGTGAGTCAATCCAGCCCGATTCGGGCTTACGCGGTCATCATGGTTACACTTCGATCACGCGGTAGAAGCCACGCTCAGTTTCGCGGGTGGATATGAAGTGCTGCAACATGTCACCGTTTCCGACTACCGGTTCCCCGACATTCTCCCAGAATTTTGTTCCCAGATCGGAAACTTTTTGGAGCTGGTAGGTCTTGTTCGGTTCGGTCACATACAACATTTCGTAAGCGTGACACCAAGCTCCCCTGTTCATGAGAGTCGTAGATGCCGTAGCATGGCGTGCTATGAGATCTATGACTGAGTCGGATTCTTCGTCCGCGCCCTCCCTGATCAAGACTGATGCGCTGGGGCGCATGCGCACT
>JBDNGP010000162.1:0-4299 GCA_041689265.1 Verrucomicrobiota bacterium | reverse complement strand
TTAGACGCAAACACTTATGGCAATCGGTCTAATGCAATCCAGTAACCGAAGCGATGTCCAATGAGATAGGCGACCAATACCGCAACAGACCAGGTGCCGATAAAGAACACTATTTCTATGAGCGTTGCAGCTCTTTGCTTTGTCGACTACCGGATCTTCACGTTTGAAAACAGCGCGTTGCAGAACTCGAACTCGCCAGTTCCGGGATGGTGGTAGTGTTCGTAAAAACCGACGAGTTGAAAGCCGTAAGGACCAAGGTAGTTTTCGAGGTCTTCAAAAAAGGTGTGGCGTTGATCGTTCCGATCAAATGTAAGCGTCAACCACACCGGCCCTGTTCATGAGAGTCATGGATGCCGTAGCATGGCGTGCTATGACATCTATGACTGAAGCTGGTTCTTCAACTGATTCCACTCTGATCAAAACAGATTCCCTGGGACGGATGCGTACTTCGCCCGAGCGCCGGGAGCTGCTTCTGCGGGAGTTTGAGCGGAGCGGCCTGTCCGGGGCCGCGTTCGCGGCCATGATCGGCATCAATTACCAGACCTTCGCCGGTTGGCGGCAGAAGCGGGCCAGAGGGCGTAAATCCGGAATGGCCCCGAGGGTTCGGGCCCAAGCGACCTTGCGCCTGATCGAGGCGGTGGTGGCCGTGAAGCCGGACACGACGCGTTCGGAAGACAGGCTGATCATCCATCTGCCCGGCGATGCCCGGATGGAACTTTCCCATGCGGACCAGTTGCCTTTGATGAGTGCGTTGTTGAAGTCACTGCAAACCTCGGGTTCGCCATGCTGAGTTTCACCGGCGCGCTCAAGGTGTTCCTGGCGGTGGAACCGTGCGACCTGCGCAAGAGTTTCAACGGACTGCATGCGGTGGTGACCGAAACGCTCGGCGAAGATCCGCGTGGCGGCGCGTTGTTTGTCTTCACCAACCGTCGGCGCACGCGCTTGAAAATTTTGTTCTTCGACGGCACGGGGCTGTGGGTCTGTACGAAGCGGTTGGAGGAAGGAACCTTCAGCTGGCCGCGATCCGTGGAACCGGACACCACCAGGATCCACCTCACGCCCGAGGCGTTGTCGATGTTGACGGACGGGGTGGATTTGCGCGGAGCCAAAATGCGTCCGTGGTATGAACGGGAGGCGTGATAAAAAAGTTTTCTCATGATTGAACGTCACGCGCTGTGCGGCATCTGAAAACACATCCGATGACCGCGCGCGAAGCCCAGCTCCAAACCAAAGTGCAGCAGCTTGAAGCAGCGTTGGATGTGGCACAGCGCGAGATCAAATTGCTTCGTCAGAAGATCGATCTGCTCTCCCGGAAGATCTTTGGTGTCAGCAGCGAGAAGCTCTCACCCGATCAACTCCAGTTGTTGCTCGAACTGGCCGGAGCGGAAGAGGACCCCGGGAGTGAAGCCCCCGATGAACCGGAGCCCACATCAACGAGAAAGCCCTCCCGCAAGGAACGCAAACCCCGCCTTCCCGATCACCTGCCTGTCATCGAAGAGATCCTCGATCCCGAACCGGTGAAGGCACAGCCCGATCAATGGCGTTGCATCGGGCAGGAAGTCACCGAGCAGCTCGATTACGAACCGGCGCAGTTCATTCGTCGCCGACTCGTTCGCCGGAAGTTCGTGCATCGCACGGAAAAGGACTTTGCCCCGGTGATCGCGCCGTTGCCGCCGTGTTTGCAGGAACGTTGCCTGGCCGCGCCCGGACTGCTCGCCCAAGTGGTGATCAGCAAATACTGCGATCACCTTCCGCTTTATCGACAGGAACAGATTTTCAAACAACGACACGGTGTGGAACTGCCAAGGCAAACGCTGGCGCGTTGGATCGATCTCGTCGCCGACTGGTTGAAGCCCGTCTATGGCCACCTGCGCGAAGAAGTGTTCAAGCAAGGCTACGTGCAGATTGATGAAACTCCGGTGCGTTATCTGGCTCCGGGCCACGGCAAAACCAAGCAGGGCTATTTCTGGACCGCCAACCGGCCCGGCGGGGAAGTGGTTTATCACTGGGAAACCAGCCGTGCCGCCACGTGCCTGGACAACGTGATGCCCGTGAACTTCAAGGGCATCATTCAGTGCGACGGCTACGCGGCGTATGAAGCACTGGGCAGACAATCCGGCGGTGCGATCATCCTCGCGGGTTGCTGGGCGCATGTGCGGCGGAAGTTTTTCGAGGCGAAAGAATCGGCCCCGAGGACTGCCGGTTGGTTCCTGCGCCAGTTCCAGCACCTCTACCAGACCGAAGCCCGGCTGCGGGAAGGAGGGTGTTCGCCCAAACTCCGGGAAGTCATCCGCGCGCAGGACAGCCGGATGATCGTCGAACGCATTGGCAAAGCTTGTATAAGGCTCAAACAGAGTCACCGGCATTTTCCGCAAAGCCCCTTGGGCAAAGCCATCAGTTACCTTCTCAACCAATGGGAGGGCTTGCAGGTCTACCTCGAGGACGGTCGTGTCGCCATCGACAACAACGGAGTCGAGAACGCCATCCGGCCAACCGCCATTGGCAAAAAGAACTGGCTCTTCATCGGAGCCGCCGAGGCCGGGGAACGCAGCGCCATCCTGTATACGATCATCGAGAACTGCCGCCGCAATGGCATCAACCCCGACGAATACCTGCGCGACGTCCTCACCCGGCTGCCCAAAATGACCAATCACCAGACCCACACCGTCACCCCGCAAGCCTGGGCCAAGGAAAAGTCCGGGGAACAAGCCTCGCTCAAACAGGCGTCATAGATGTCGTAGCCAGACAATCTCTGACATCTATGACTCCGCAGATCCAACGTTCCGGCAGATCCTGTCAATAGGCACTTGGCACGCCGCTTACGATCAAATCCCACTTCGGAGTAAATGAAAGAGATTTTTCCGTCTCCTAGCAGCTCTTGCCCACCCTTGATCACCTCCAGATCGAAGTTCTCTGTGTCGGTTTTTAACAAATCGATGCGGTCCAGCTTATGCACAGCTGCGAACCTGTCCAGCGTCGTCACAGTGACGAGTTCGTGAGTTCCCGTTTCCAAATGAGGCGTGATTACCCACCTCGTTGGCAACGTATGTACTATTTTCTGTGGCCCCTCTTCACTTCCTCAAACTTATTGCGAAGCTTGTTGTAGCGATCGTCAAATGTCGATTTTTCGATCAATTTTCTGTATGTTACCATGATTAACAATTGCACAAGTATAGAAGCGTACAAACGAGCCGAAACGGATACATCAACCATGTACCAGACAATCGTATTGATGGCAATCGACGCCCCAATTACCACAGAACCCCGCCAACCAAATCTTTTCACCCAGAAGCCTAGTAGTATCAAAAATACCGCGGATATCACGTAGTCAATTATTTTTTTGTCGTCCATGTTGATCACCCGTTCAAGTATGCGTTCCTCAAACCTGCATAAGTTATAGGCTCGTCCTCATCTGATCCACAACTCATCTGCTGACTTTCTGAATCACGCTCAATATCGATCAACTCTTTCAGCGCTGCTATGACGCCTGCGCCAAGTAGTTTTTCGGTGGCCTTAATGGCTTCATTTCTCGCTTCCGTCAACGCCTGCTGACGCAAAAATCCTGTCAACATCGCAAGATCTGTTGCGCGCGCGATGTCACGAGCAAGTTTTAGTGCCTTGATTGCCTGTGCCGCATTTTTTAGAGCGCTCAGTCCCAACCCTCCTGCGACGGCGCTTGCACCGACGTCAAACCAATCTATCTGGTCAAAATCCCAGCCAGATGCGTATAGTTGTGTTCCTAGATTAATAGCAGCTCCAATTGCAGCACCCACGAACAAGAAAAGTCCAAGAGGATCAACAAAATTCGGCGGGCGATTATTAACGTAGGCATAGAGGTTAAGTCCCGCTTGTTCACCAAGTGGATCTCTTGAGGTCCACCTGCCGAGTTGCGGATGGAGGGAGCGGAAGCGGACCTGGTAGAGGCCCGATTCGAGGTCGAGGCGGTAGGCCCCGTAGCGGTATTCCCAGTTGTAGCTGGTGCCGGCCTGGGGCTGGCCGAAGGCGTTGTAACCGTAGCGTTCCCGCACCACCCCGTAGAGATCCACGATGGCGGTCACGCTGAAGTAGTCGTGCAGGGCGTAGTGCCGGTCGGTGCCGGCGGTGTCCCGCGCGATCAGGTCATCACGGTAGCGCAGGCCCCAGTAGTATTTGTAAGATGCGGAGCTCGCCGCGTTGAGCCGCTCCTCCAGCACCTGCCACTGGTCGCTGTAGTAGTGGTGCCAGGTGTTGGCCCCCAGCACCTTGGTGATCCGCCGGTTCAGCCCGTCGAACGCGTAGGTGCCCACCACGCTACCGGAG
>JBDNGP010000161.1:0-18907 GCA_041689265.1 Verrucomicrobiota bacterium | reverse complement strand
CCATCCGCTGCCGCAGGTCCGACCATTTGCGACTGCCGTGCCGCGCCATGATTCGACGGATTTCAAATGGATTGGTGGTCGGTTGGTTCAAACCGGGTGTCGTGGTGCAGGCCGTTACATATCCGGCTTCCTGAACGAGACCCATCGTTTTTTGGTCGTAGTCGCCGAACGGATAACAAAAATGTTGGATTGGAATCCCGAACACGTCTTCCAATTTTTTCCGGCTGGCTGAAATTTCCTCGCGAGCTTTCCCGTGCGTGAGCTGCGTCAGTTTCGGGTGTGTCAAGGTGTGCGATCCGATTTCGTGACCGGCGGCCAGCCATTCACGGACTTGCCCGGCGTCCATGAGCCGTTCTTCCGCTTCACCGACGGAGGTTTCCCAGTCGTTGGTTTTCCCAAGTCTATCCGCGACCAGAAACTGAACCGCCTTGAAACCGTACGGTCGCATCGCGGGGATTCCCTGCCGGAAGGCGTTCTCAAACCCGTCGTCAAACGTTAAAAAAATTTGCGGTCGCTCAGAATCTGTTTTTAAAACCGAATTGTAACTCGGAGCGGTAAACCCTTGTCGTGAAAGATCTCTCATTTGTCGCTCAAATAATCGGGAACTGACGTAGAGCCCCCTGATTCTTGTCCTCTTCGGGCGCGGTCCGAGCTTGTGGTACATGAGCACCGGGTTCCCCAGCGTGAACCAGTCCGCAAAATCCCCGATCGATGAAACGACGGATAATGGCTGGCGGGGCAGATCTGCTGACGTCGGGTTGTTCAAGGGTTCAGGTTTGTTGAAGCCCGGCGAAATTCCGCCCGACCAGAGCTGCGATTGCCTGCTCGGGATGGAGGGTGGCGATTTGTTGGTTCACGGTTGGCGTAAGGAAAATGTTTCCAACACCGCCGGGCGAAAAATCGTGGGCCTGCGCCTTCGAAGCGTACAAAACCACCATCGGAAGATGGAGCGCGGCGGCCACCTGTACCACGCCGGTGTCCACGGTAAACAGTGCCAGCGAACGTTCCATGGCGGCGATGACATCCATCAAACCGCGGGGACGAAACGCGATCGAATTCGGCGTGCCGGCAACGATGTTTTTTACTGAACCCGAATGTTCAGGCAGGCCGCTCACCAACAGCACGGAATCCGCGAACATCGGGGTGGAAAGAAATTCGATCCAATGTTGTTCGGGCCAGATACGGCTGGCAGCCGTTGCTGAAACATTCACGAAGAAAAATCGCCCGAGCTGCGGGTAGTTCGTCTTGAGCCACGCGCGGGATTCGTCGGAACATCCCAGTTGAAGGGGGAAATCGCCGGGGTTGAGGCCTGCGACCGAGGCGATGTCCCGCATGACCTCAATCTTTTTCTTACGCGTTCCGTGCGCGTGGGAGGTATCACGGTGAAAGGGTCGGTACGATTTCCTGTTGCATCCCACCTTGAGTTTGGCGCGGCAGATTGTGGCGATCATCAGGCTGGTGTTGCTGTCGTGGTCCTTGAGGTCGAGGTAGCAGTCGTGTCGTTGAAGGAGGGTTGCCTTCAGCAGATGCGCAAAACCACGAAGAGTGTTTTGGAAGACGCAGAGCCGGTCAATGCGATCGTCCGTTTCGTTGATCGAGGCCGTTGGCTTGCCGCAGATATAGTCGACGTGGCCATACGTGTTGCGAACCGAATCCAGAATGGTATTGCGAATCAGGGTGTCGCCGATCCGGCCGATGTTGCAGAGCAGCGCCCGGCCGGGGCGGATGGGGGTCTTGCTTGGAGTAGTCGCTGCTTCACTCATTATAGATTCGTGCGGTAACGCCTCAGGACGGCACTCTTATCGGTGGCTCGAATGAGTCGCATATGGAAGGGCCCGATTTCTACCGATGTCGATTTCTTTACGAATATTTTTCAACCGTGGTCGCGATCCGGTATTCCGTTACCAGCCGCTCTGAGGGGAGACGCCGCATGTTCCACCAGTCGGGATTCAACATAGCGTGCGGCGTGCTGCATCACAAACTCAGGTGTGATGGAATGCATGCAGATCGGTTTTGAGAAACCTCTGGGGCAGAGGTGCTCCCACTTCCTGGTGACATAGGCGCAGTTTCCGCATGTGCCTGATTTGATGTTGATGTTCTCCCGGTAGGCGGTGAACTCGGAATTCGTCGGGCCGAACAACACGATTGTTTTGGTGCCAAAAATTCTGGAGACATGGGTGAACCCGCCGTCGGCATCTACATGCAGGAGGGCTTCCGCCAGTACTGAGCACGCCTGCTTGAACGTGGTCTTGTTGACCAGACTGACATCGACGCCCGAGATATCGGTGGCGGTCTGTGCGCCGAGTTGCACCACCTTGATGTTCGGGAAACGTTGTTTGAAGACCTGGACGAACCTCTGCCAGTGCTCCAGCGGCCAGCATTTCACCGGCGTGTTTTGATCGTCGTTGCTGGTGTCCCACCCGTGATGCACAGTGATGTAATGCTGTCCCGACATGACGTTTTCCACCCCAGTCAAATCCAGCACTGGAGTCATCGAGGAAAGGCTTTCCAAACCGGCGGACAGGCCAAGAACATCCATGTAGCCAAAGCCCTGGGCGACGGCTTTGCGGCCCATGGTGTTGCTGGCTGATCCTCCATCGTACTCCTCGGCAAGCGCAAAGAGATGTCTGCTCTGCTGCCGTTTTTGGGCCAACTCCGGAGGCGCGGCAGGTCCGAACCTGGCCTTGACCATGCCCCAGTGGCTCTCATAGATGACGTCATATCTCCCCTGAACCCAGTTGAGGAGATACTTATGGACGATGCACTCCAGGCCCGAGAGACCGGCAAAGGTCAGTCGCGCCCGGCCAGAATTCCCGGTGAAAACATCGTAGCAGGAATTTGGATACTTCTTACTGAACGCAGCGATAACCGCGTTGATTCTGAGGAAGTCGCCAATGCCGCCATCGGCAACCACGGCGACCTTGATTGAACCCAGGGGTTTCTTTCGGGTGAGGATCCGGAAAAGCCCCTTGGGATCTGCCAGCAATGCCTTGAATGCCCGGCGGCATTGTTTTACGAAATGAAGTTTTCCGGACGCTGGTGTTTTTTGCAGCTGCTCAGCTTCCAGCTTAGCCATGATGGCATCGGTTTCGGCCAGCCCTTCGGCATTTTCCGGGCATGTGAATATTGTCATCAATGTCGCGATTTATCACTCGTTTGTTCGGTCATGTAAAAGGAAAAACCAGCGACGGATTGCACCTCTGCCTCAATCAACAGCAGTTGCACAACGGCAGCAAGTTTATCAGAGGCGGAGAAGAAGGCCGGTCGCAGGCGAACGTTGACGGGTCCAGAAGCGAGGCGGCCATTGTCGCCGGGCTCCATCTCCGGGGTTCAAGAGGTTCCCGCGTTGTTCTGGGCGTGAATCCATTTCCCCTCCTTCTTGTCGATGTACTGAAAGTATTCGTTGGTGAAGTTGCCCTGAAGGCACGAGTGCACATTGCGGGTTGTGCTGAACTTTTTGCCGGCCAGCGCACGAATGAAAACGCCTGGGCCGGTGGTGTTCCAAACGTCGGAAAGATCCTTCTTCTCAATGTTCTCCATGATCTCATCAATCATGGTCTGCAAATTGGCGCTATCCGGTTTGCTGGCAAAAAAATAGTTGGAAACGTCTCCCCCCCGGATGGTCATGAACAGTTCTTCGCAGTCTGGCTTGATGATCACATTCAAAAACCAGACCAGATGCGCGTCGATGTCCATATACACCCCGCCATGTTTTTGCAGGACGAGCACCCGCCAGAAGTCGGCCTGCGCCGCACCGATCTTGATCTTCGAGTAGTGCGTGAAAACCTCATCAGGAAAGGTCGACTTGATGAACGTCGCCCGGTCTTCCGTGATCATGAAACGATATTCATACGTCGGTGCCAGCAGACGGTTGAACAGGTAGTTGACGTACAATGGAAGAGTCAGCCGATTGGTGTAGTTTGTCTGCCAGATCGTTCTCGGGATTTTTGTCTGCTTGCCGCTTTTGAACAACGGAGCGGCGTGCTTGGGGAGAGTGAACCGCTTCTTGGGAAAAAAGAAATGGAACACGTAGCTCAGCAGTTTGACCCCGTGTGCGAATATTTTGACCAGCCGGCCAAACAAAAAAATCAGTGTCTTACCCATCGATTTAAAAAAGGAAACACTGGATTAGCCGGGCCGCGATTCAAAGCCAATATTCTCGTTTGTTTGCCAGGCAGTCGTGCGCGGCTCTCAGCCGAACCCATGCCGATGGAACAGGAGCGAACAGAGGAAACGGAGCGGTATGAAGGGATGAATCTGTCGTTGCACATTGAGGGAAGTTGTCGCCGATCGGTGCAGACGGCTGACTGCGGCCAGGCCGCCCGGAAAAGGGTGCAGGACCGCCGACGGCTCTGTCATTACGACATGCCGGACAGTTTCCCCGCCCAATCCGCCGGGCTGGAAGCCCGGCTCCACGTCAGCCAAGATGGCTGACGCTACAGTTTTCAGACAGACTTCACCTTCTTACGGCTCACTGGCAGACGCGTCGCATTCGCCGGGTTTGTCCGACAAAAGCAATGTGTGTTTCAGTCGATTTCATTTGTCCTCGATCGATTGGCGGGTGTTTGAACCCGATGTTCGTGATTGATGAAAGACCGCACTCCACGGTTTAATCCGACCAGCAATGCGCATTCCTCCAGAAAAAAACGAAACGCTGCCGGTCAGCGTTTGCATGATCGCCGGTGCGGAGGAAGAGCGTATCAGCCGGTCGTTGGCGGCGGTGAAAGACTGGGTGGCCGAGATCCACGTCGTCATCAATGATGACGTGTGCGACCGGACCGAAGCCATCGCCATCGATCTGGGTGCGCACGTCCATCGCGAGTCGTGGAAAGGGCACATTGACCAAAAAAATTCGGCCGCCGCGAAGGGGACGCAGCCCTGGATTCTCGCTCTTGATGCGGACGAAGTCGTTTCGGATGCACTGCGCGATGAAATTCAATCGCTGTTCCGGTCACCGGATCGGCTGGAAAAGAATGCCGCCTGGTGCTTTCCCCGAACCACCGAAGTCTGCGGACGATTCATCAAACATGGCGACTGGTATCCGGACCGACAAACCCGGCTCTGGAGGAAGGGTTCGGCGAAATGGGGCGGCGTGAATCCGCATGACAAACTGGTTGTGCAGGGAACTGTCGGACGGCTCCGTGGCGATTTGTTGCACCATGGGGTTCTGTCGCTGAACCAGCAGCTCGCGAAGATCCCTTCCTACACCGATCAGTTTGTTGTCGATCGAATGGCGAAGGGGCGACGGGCAACGTGGTTGGATCTTTCGTTTCGACCGTGCTGGACGTTTTTTCGCGGCTATTTTTTGCGGCTCGGATTTTTGGATGGCTGGCAGGGTTTTTATGTTGCGCGGATGAACGCGTTCACCGCCTTGACGCGCTATGCCAAATTGCGTGCCGCCCGGGAGAAACAGTGAGCCATGGCTGAAACGACCTCCGTCATCATTGTCACTTTCAACACGCGCGAATTGACGCTGGCCGCCGTGCGTTCCGTTTTCGAGAGCACCGATGGCACGTTGAAGGAGGTGGCGGTGGTGGACAACGGTTCCGCTGACGGCACGGAGGCGGCCGTCATGATCGAGTTTCCGCAGGTGAAGTATCATTACTCGGAACGCAATCTGGGCTTTGCCCGTGCCAACAACATCGGGGCAACGATGACGTCGGGTGAGTGGATTCTGCTGCTCAATTCGGACGCGCGGTTGAAGAAGGAATCGCTGACGCACGCGTTGACTTACCTGCGCGCGCATCCCGAGTGCGGGGTGTTGGGCGCGCAATTGCTAAACGCCGATGGCTCGCGGCAAAATTCCATCGCCAGCACGCCCTCCATCGCCACCGAATTACTGAACAAATCACTTCTGCGTCGGTTGTTTCCCGGGCGTTATCCCGGCAAGGAACATCGCTTTCTGCAACCCGCCGAGGTGGATTCGGTGATTGGCGCGTTTCTGCTGACGCCTCGTCGTGTCTGGGACGTGTTGGGCGGGCTCGATGAGCGTTACTTTTTCTTTCTCGAAGAAACGGACTTTTGCCTGCAAGTCCGCAAGCGAGGATGGGCGGTGGTGCATCACCCCGGAGTCAAAGTCTGGCACGGGCAGGGCGGGTCAGCCCGAAAGGTGGCCGTCGGTGCCCGCATCGAATACTGGCGGTCACGTTACCAGTTTTTCGAGAAACAATTTCCTGAGCGCATCGGACTGCTCAAGCGGGGGCTTCTGTTCCGGCTTTGGATGAACTGGTGGTTCAACGGGTTGGCCATGGTGTTGACCTTGGGACTGGCCTCCTCCGTCCGGCACCGCTTCAAAGTGAATCATGCGCTGCTGAGCTGGCACCTGGCCGGTCGGCCCGAAGGAAGAGGTTTGCCTCGCTGACGGCGTTCTGCCTACCCTTCGCGCCCTGATGGGTTCATTCATCTTCAATCTTTGGAAGTTCATTCGCCCTTACAAGGCGCGGTTTACTCTCGGTGCGATCCTCGGAGTCCTCTCCGGGCTCAAGGAGCCGCTGCTGTTGTTGTCAGTGTACATCGTCTTCGGAGTTGCCTTTAAAGATCCAAAGGCGCTGGAAAAGATTTCAGAATCACTCGCGCACCTTGGAGTACGCATGCCTGCGCTGGCTGGATGGTTGGAAGGCCTGCTCAAGGGAATGCAGAACACACCGAGTCTTGGAATGGCGTTGGCCATGATTTCAATCATTCCGCTGACCATGTTTGTCGGGGGGATTTTGAACTACGGTTATGTCTATTGCATGCACTGGGTGAGCGTTCGGGCAATAGGAGATTTGCGGACGAAGTTGTTTGATCACCTGCTGCATCTGCCGCCGGGCATGCTGCAAAAGCACAGCACGGGAAACCTGATGTCGCGCGTGAGCAATGATGTCGGCGCTTTGCACGTCATCATGGGGGGGACCCTGGTTCAGATCGTCCGCGATCCGATCACGCTGATTGTTCTCATCGGCTGGCTCCTCCGCTTCAACCCAGAACTAACGCTCTACTCTTCGGCCATTCTCCCCATTTGTGTGGTGCCGATTGCTGTTTTCGCGCGGAAACTTCGCAAGTCTTCGCAACAAATGCAGAACGAGCTCGCCAGTGTTTTCCAATCGATGCACGAGGGACTCACCGGTGCCCGGGTGGTGAAGGCCTATAATCTGGAGAACGTGATTGTTACTGATTTCCGCAGTCGGGTGGCCAGTTTCAACGGCCAATACATGAAGACGATTCGAGCCGGGGAAGTCACCGGTCCGCTCATCGAATTTTTTGGATCGGTTGGGATCGCCGTGCTGCTGGCTGTGATCGCATCCCGTGGTCTCAGTGCGTCGGTGCCCGGGTTTCTCGTGTTTGTCGTCGCGCTGCAGTTCATTTACACAAAGATCAAGGTGCTCATTCGCCTGTACAATCAGATCATTCAGGCACGGGCTGCGAGTAAGCGAGTGTTTGAATTGCTGGAAACTGCGTCTGATCTCCCGGAACCTGCTGACCCCAGGGCGCTTCATGCGAAGGACGCGGAAATACTGTTTGACGACATCTCGTTTGGCTACGAAGGAGAGAAGTTGTTTGAGCACTTCAACCTTGCCGTAAAGCCCGGGCAACTCGTGGCCCTGGTAGGGCAGAGTGGTTCCGGGAAGACCACGCTGACCAATCTGCTGTTGCGTTTCTATGATCCCCAGGGTGGTGCGGTCCGTATCGGGGGCGTGGATATCCGGGAAGTGAACAGCAAGGACCTCAGATCTCAGATTTCCGTCGTCGCGCAGGAAACCATTTTGTTCAACGAATCCGTTCGCCGAAATATCGAGCTGGGCAAACCGGGGTCCTCGTTGGACGCGATCAAGGCGGCGGCCAAACATGCCCATGCCTCGGAGTTCATCGAGCAAAAAGTAGGGGGTTATGACATGGTGATCGGAGAGAAGGGCAACACCCTTTCCGGCGGACAAAAGCAGAGGCTGGCCATCGCCCGGGCGATTCTCAAGAACTCACCTATTCTGATTCTTGATGAAGCAACCAGCGCGTTGGACACCGAGAGCGAGCGCGCGGTTCAGGCCGCGTTGGACGGGTTGATGCAGGGTCGCACGACGATCTGTATCGCGCACCGATTGAGCACCGTGCAGCACGCGGACGTGATCGTCGTGATGGATCAGGGCCGGATCGTGGAAAAGGGGACGCACAAGGAACTGTTGGAGAAGGGCGGGTTCTATCAGAAGCTTTACCAGATGCAGTTCCGCGAGGAATGAAGTCGATTTTATGAACATAAGTCTGGCAAAACTGTGGAAACCGTTTTTTAAAATTCTTCCGCACCATCCGTATGTGCTGAAGCAGTGCCGCCGGTACTGCAACGTTTACCTGGGCGAGAATGAAGGTGACATGAAAGACAATGGGGAATTGTTTTTCGTAAACCAACACATCCGGGACTGTCAGGTTGTCTTTGATGTCGGTGCGAATGAGGGCGATTGGACAAATCACATCCTGCGAATGAACCCAAGCGTGCAGGTTCACTGTTTCGAACCAAGTCCTTCCATTTTTTTGAAACTCAAGGAGCGGGTGCGTTCTCCCAGCGTCCAATTCGTTCCCTTTGGTTTGTCGGGCAAAGACGAGGAACTCGAGTTCTTTCACGTGGGTTACTCCTTGTACAAACGAATTGGGGACCATCACGTGGATCAAAGTCATTCCGCGATCGAAACGGTTGCGCTGACGACCCTGTCGGGTTACATGGAGCGGAATAAGCTCGATTGTGTCGATTTCGTAAAAATGGACATCGAAGGCCACGAACTTCAGGCGTTGAAGGGAGGGCTGAACGAATTCAGGTTGGGCCGGATCAAGCGGCTGTACTTCGAATACAACACCACCTTCATCGATGCCGGAATATTTCTGAAGGACATCTTCATGCTTTTCAAGAACCTCGATTATCGGATCTATAAATTGATGCCCGATCATTTGCAGCGAGTGGAGGCCTACGACAACCGGCTGGAAAATTTTCAATTCAAGCACTTTGGATTGGTTCACCGTTCCATTCCGGAAACAGGGGTTGAACGAATGCTGGAATTGTGATCAATGATGCGAGTGTGAATTCAGCTTTGATCGACCCAAAAAATGGGGCGGGGCATCGGGGGAATTCCACAGTCGTCAACTCGCCGACCAGACTTCGAAATCAAACACACCGATGCGGATCTTGCCGTTTATTAACGGATTCGGTAGTCGTCGGCTTGAGTGGGGACGTACAGCGCTTTCTTCGCCCCCGGGAATGACAACATCCTTTCGCGTCCACTCGATCCGGGGCCCTGCCTCCGCCTCGTCGATCAAAGCTTCATTTCGGTTCCTGGTGGCGCCTGCGATCCTTTGCAAACAATCGCTGACAAATCATCGAATTTCGGAAACGCTCCCACGACGCCCAATACGAAACTTGCGAAGCCGATTGCTTGAACAAATTCTCTGGTCGCGACTTATCGACAGCCTGGATTGAAGTTACCGTTGGCTAACAATAAAAAATGCAGTGAATACACGCGGTCCCAAAACCCTCAAATCGCACATGGCTGTTTCCCGACCAGATCTTGACCGTTCGCCTTACGAATTGAGAATCCTGGTCCGCTATTCATTGGCGTTGCTGGTGCCGGTCCTGATATTTTCAGGAAGCGATGTTTCCGTTCATGCGGCGACGGATTTTGAATCTCAGGTGAAACCCATTCTGGAGGAGCGCTGCTTTAAATGTCACAGTCACACTGCCGAAAAGCTGAAGGGCGGCCTTTTTCTCGACAGCCGCTCGGGCATGCTTCTGGGCGGCGATTCCGGTCCCGCACTCGTGCCCGGCGATGTTGCTGCAACCAGGATCGTCGAAGCCATTCACTACGACAACCCGGACCTGCAGATGCCGCCCAAAACCAAGTTGAGCGACGAAGAGATTGCTGTGCTGGAAAAATGGGTAATGGAAGGCGCGAACTGGCCAGGCGGTGAAACTCTGGCTTCCGGCCCGGTGAAAAAAGGTTTTGATCTGAAACAACGCCGCGCCGAACACTGGGCCTGGCAACCGGTCGCGAAAGTGACGCCGCCGGTGGTGAACGATTCCAAATGGGCCTCCACGCCCGTAGACGCGTTCGTTCTCTCCAAGCTCGAATCTGCCGAAATCCAGCCCGCGCCAGAAGCGGATCGCCGGACGCTGGTTCGGCGGTTGTACCTGACACTGACCGGACTGCCGCCGACTCCAGAAGAGGTGGCTGCGTTTGAAAAGGATTCCTCTGAGAACGCCTTCGGACAGCTGGTTGATCGACTACTGGCGTCGCCGAAATTTGGCGAACGCTGGGGGCGACACTGGATGGATGTGGTGCGTTACTCCGAGACGCTCGGTCACGAATTTGATTATGATCTGCCGAATGCCTGGCGGTACCGGGACTACCTGATCCGAGCCATCAACGAGGACATTCCGTATGACCAGTTCGTTCGCGAACATCTCGCCGGTGATCTGCTCGAGAATCCCCGGATCAATCCGGAAACCGGACTCAACGAATCGGCGATGGCCACGGCGTTTTTCTGGTTCGGCCAGCAGGTCCATTCTCCGGTGGACATCAAGGCGTATCAGCTCGAAGTGATCGACAACCAGATCGACACCCTTTCGCGCGGTTTCCAGGGCCTCACTGTTTCCTGTGCTCGTTGCCACGACCACAAGTTCGACGCCATCTCCACCAAGGATTATTATGCGCTCTATGGAGTGCTCGAGAGTTCGCGATATGCGCAAATCGACATTCAGAACCCGGCTGCCGAAAGAGCTCAGCTTGAAGACCTCGCCAGGCTACGGTCCGAGTTTGCGGCCGAAGTGGATTCCAATGGTGTCATTACGCCCGCTTCCGCCACGAACGGCGTGCCGTCTCCCTGGGCCGGTGAATGGTCGCTCTCCGGCCCGACCAGCGAATATGCGCGCGTCGCGCCGGGTGAGCTTTTGTTTCTGAGACTGGACGATCCGGTCGTGCGCGCCACCGTGCTGCTGATTTCATCGCGGAGGCTTTCACGTTTTGTCGAACTCGGCGTTCACTCACCTAATTTCAGCCTTACAAATCGCTACCTTCATGTTCGTGCGGCCGGCCAGGGGAGCAGGGTGAAACTGATTCTGGAAAACTTTCAGATGATCCAGAACCCCATCTATGGCGAACTGAAGAAAGTCATCAACGACGCCAGCCTCCATTGGATAACATTCGACTTGAACATGTGGCAGGGACGACGCGCGTATCTCGAGTTGCTGGACAGCGCCACCGCAGACCTCGCCGGCACGGCAGGATCCGGAGTCAGTGGCGACGGTTGGTTCGATTTGGCGGAAGTGGTGGCTTCGGACAATCCGAAACCACCGGACCGTGCCGATGCGTTCACGAATGTCGAGATTTCAGCGTCTGCAAAGAAACTGCTGGCCCTGCTCGCAAACACGCACCTCGGGCTCGAGCGCGCGGTCCGGATTCCGGGCATGACAGACAGCCAAGGCGTGGATGAACACGTCTTTATTCGTGGCGGCCCAAACAACCCCGGCGACCTGGTTCAACGCCGTTTTCTCGAAGGACTCGGTGGACTTGACCAACCGATCAAGTCCGGTTCCGGCCGATTGCAGATTGCGAACCTGATCGCCTGCGCCGACAACCCGTTGACCGCCCGCGTTTGGGTGAACCGCATCTGGCATCAACTCTTTGGTCGCGGCATCGTGCCGACAGTTGATGACTTCGGCGTGCTGGGAGAAAGGCCGTCCAATCCGGAGCTGCTCGACTGGTTGGCCAACTGGTTCGTGACGGAAGGAGAGTGGTCCACCAAAAAGCTGATCAAGATGCTCGTCCGCACCAGCACGTGGAAGCAAAGCGCCATTGCTGCCGACGACCGGAGCGCCGATCACCCGACCGGCACGGATGGGATTTCCAAGGTTGACCAACTCGATCCGCAAAACGTGTTGCTCCACAAATGGACCGTCCGCCGTCTCGAAGGCGAGGCGATCCGCGATAGCATTTTGGCGGTGTCAGGCCGGCTGGATCTGAATCCGCCCGGCGAATCGATCAAAGTGCATCTCACCGATTTCATGTCCGGTCGCGGTCGTCCGGGCACGAGCGGGCCGCTGGATGGCGACGGCAAGCGCAGTGTCTATCTGGAAGTCCGGCGCAACTTCATGTCGCCGATGATGCTGGCGTTCGACACGCCGCAGACGTCACAGACATTTGGGCGTCGCTCTCGATCCAACGTTCCCGCCCAGGCGTTGATTCTCTTGAACGATCCTTTTGTGCAACAACAGGCCGGGTTGTTGGCCGACCGAATGTTGAAAGAAACGAAGTCGGAATCGACTGCCGAACGCGTGGGCTGGCTTTACGAGCAGGCGTTGCAACGCGAACCGACCGAAAAAGAGAGTGTCGCAGCTGCGGAGTTCCTCGGTGACGTTCCGGCCAAACAAGCGTGGGCCGATCTCTGCCATGTCCTGTTCAACACCAAGGAATTCGTTTTTGTGAATTGAGAAGATGATTGAACCACGGAACACACCGACTACACGTAATGCGGGAAGATTCTCCAGTGGGACTTTTTCTGTGTATTCCGTATTTTCCGTGGTAAAATTTTTTGTGGGTAAAAGTTAAAATCCATGCACTGCCAACATTTCCAACCAATCCCGTTGAATCGTCGTGAAATGCTTTCACGTTGCGCGCAGGGCTTTGGCTCGGTCGCACTGATGGCTTTGCTTGGGGATTCCGCGAAGGCGTCGATCTCCGGCGGTTCGGTGTCGCCGTTGACCCCGCGGGTGCCGCATTTCACTCCGCGCGCGAAGAACGTCATCTTTCTCTACATGGACGGCGGACCGTCGCAGATGGACACCTTCGATCCGAAGCCGAAGCTCAACGAGTATCACGGGAAACCGTTCCCGATGAAGAAGGAGCCGACACAGTTCAACGACAACGGCAACACGCTGGCCGGTCCGTGGGCGTTCAAGAATTACGGTCAAAGCGACTTGCCGGTCAGTGATCTTTTTCCACACGTCGCCCAAAGCGCGGATGAACTGTGCGTGGTGCGTTCGATGGTGTCGCAGTTCAGCGAACACACGAACGCGAACTATTTTCTGCACACCGGTCTCGGTCTGGCGGGTCGGCCCAGCGCCGGTGCGTGGGTGAGTTACGGGCTCGGCACGGAGAATCAGAACTTCCCCGGCTTCGTCGTCTTGAACGGTGGCCTGACGCCGCCGGGCGGGTTGCCTAATTTCGGCAGCGGTTTTCTTCCCGCGAGCTATCAGGGTTCTGTTTTCAAGGCGGGTGACCCGCCGGTTGCCAATATTTCGCCGTTGGAGAAAACAGTGGAACAACAGCGCAAGAAACTCTCGTTGCTCGCCCGGTTGGATTCGGTCTCGAAACATTCGCTCGGTAGTTCGGACGCCGTCGAATCCGCAATCGCCAACTACGAGCTCGCGTTCCGCATGCAGTCGGCCGTTCCAGAATTGATGGATCTTACGGGCGAGACCGAGTTGACAAAAAAGATGTACGGTCTGGACCATGACTATGAGCAGACTCGGATTTACGGTCGGCAATGCCTGACTGCTCGGCGACTTGTTGAGCGAGGGGTTCGATTCATCGAACTGACCTGTCCACAGGTTGGCGGAGATCGTTGGGATCAACACGCGAAACTAGCGGAAGGACACGCGAACAACGCCCGCGCCGTGGATCAACCGATTGGTGCGCTGCTGAAAGATTTGAAGGGCAGGGGGCTGCTGGACGAAACGTTGGTCATCTGGGGCGGCGAGTTCGGTCGCACTCCGTTTTCCCAAGGCAAGGACGGGCGCGATCACAATCCGTATGGTTTTTCCGTCTGGCTCGCCGGTGGCGGAATCAAGGGCGGCATGACTTACGGAGTGACCGATGATTTTGGTTACAAGGTCGTTTCGGATCGCGTGGAGATTTACGATCTGCACGCCACGATGTTGCACCTTCTCGGCATTGATCACGAACGCCTGACCGTCCGGTTCAGCGGTC
This sequence comes from Verrucomicrobiota bacterium, assembly GCA_041689265.1. Taxonomy (GTDB): domain Bacteria; phylum Verrucomicrobiota; class Verrucomicrobiia; order Limisphaerales; family RI-55; genus JBDNGP01. The sequence goes on along the minus strand of JBDNGP010000161.1, from coordinate 4,964 downwards.
GCGACATGCGGCTGACCGACGTTCACGGGCACGTGATGAAGGAATGGATGGCGTAGCGGCGACCCCGTAATTCTTCCGGCCCAAAGCGGTCGTTTCAAACTGGTTGACTGTCGGTCGCCAGAACTTTTTCCTCCGATCACAGGCGGCTTCGAAGATCATCGTCCAGGTTCTCCTCTCCTGCTATCGCCGCCAACCATCAATGCAGGGCGATTGGTTTCGAGTGGTCTGCGACGGCCTTCCGCAGGTTGGCTTTCGCTTTGCTAAATGGATCGCAAATCCGGCCGAACGTCGATTCAGCATCATCGCGAACGTGCGGTCCGGAGATTCAAAATGAATGAAATCACGCAATACTTTGAAATGAATGAGAGGAGTTCATAGATGAACGGACCACTTGATAGCAGGCAATTACGCGCGTTTGCCGCCTTGGCACGCACCGGAAGTTTCACACTTGCGGCCAAGGAACTTGACCTGTCGCAATCCGCCGTAAGCCATTCCATGAAGGCTTTGGAACAGGATATCGCCTGTCGTCTTTTTGACAGGGTGGGCAAAAAGGTTTTACTGACCCAGGCCGGAGAACAGCTGCTTCATCACACCGATAAAATTCTGAATGAGATGGGTGAGGCCCGGCAATCCATCCGCCAATTGGGCAAGTGGGGTTGCACGCGGATCAGGGTCGGAGCGAGCACCACGGCCTGTACTTATATTTTGCCGGGCGTGTTGCGTGAGTTCCGGGAGAGCTTTCCGCAATGCCAGATCATAGTCGAACCGGGCGACACGCCGGAGCTGCTTGAGCTGCTTGAGCAAAACAAAATCGACCTCGCCATCGGCATGCAGCCGCGGCGTGAAGACCAGTTTGAATTCAAGGAACTGTTTTCCGATGAATTGAAATTCCTCGTCGGCCCGAAACATCCGTGGGCGGTGAACAATCAAGTCACGCGCGCTGACATTCCCAAGCAGAATTACATTCTTTACAGCAAGAAGAGCTACACGTTCCGGCAGGTGGAAGATTACTTCCTGGCCGAAGACATGGTGCTGAACACACTGATGGAGCTCGGCAGCATGGAGGCCATCAAGGAACTCGTGAAACTGGAGCTGGGAATCTGCGCGCTCGCACCTTGGGTTGCGCAGAAGGAACTTCAGGAAGGATCCCTCGTGGCGCTGCCTCTGGGACGACGCAAGCTCCGCCGCACGTGGGGAGTTCTCCACTGGAAAGGCCGTCGTTTGAGTCTTCCAGAAGAGTCATTCATCGGACTCTGCCGTGAAGGCACCGAAGGCCTTGAAAATCTCGTCACCGAAGAACTGGCGGCGTAGGGCGAGTATGGGGATTGTGAACTTTTTGGAGCGGAGGAAACCTCGCCATCCGGGCGAAAGATTGTCGGCTTTACGCCTGCGATGAATGCCGCCGGCCGAACGTGTGCGCCCGATTCATCCTCCCTTTATTTGGCTTTTCATTGGTCTCTGCCGCGTGAATAGTCCCCGGCCATGTCATTTAAGGGACTCAATCTGTCCGAACCAGTTCAGCGGGCCATCGAAGCCAAAGGCTACACCGAGCCGACGCCCATCCAGTTGGCGGCCATTCCACTGTTGCTCGAAGGCCGCGATGTGATCGGCAGCGCCCAGACGGGCACCGGCAAGACGGCGGCGTTCGCGTTGCCAATTCTTTCCAAACTGGGTGAACCCTCGCAGCAGCCACGCGCGTTGATCGTCGAGCCGACCCGTGAGCTGGCGTTGCAGGTCGAAGAAGCGGTGACCGTCTACGGTAAATTCACCGGACTGCGCGCGGCGGTTCTCTACGGCGGCGTGGGTTACGGCAAGCAGCTTGATCAGTTGAAAACCGGCGTGGACATCATCATCGCGACGCCCGGACGGTTGCTGGATCACGTGGGTCGCGGTGATTGCAAGTTGAGCTCCATTGAATTTGTGGTGCTCGACGAAGCCGATCGCATGCTCGACATGGGATTCCTTCCCGACGTCCGGCGCATCGTGGACAGCTGCCCGAAGAAGCGGCAGACCGCGCTTTTTTCCGCAACCATTCCTCCGCAGATCGAAACGCTCATTCAATGGGCGATGAACAATCCGCAGACGATCGAGATTGGTGCGCGTCGAACGCCGGCGGAAACGGTGAAGCATGTGATTTATCCGGTGGCGGCCGCCCAGAAAACCAAGCTGCTGCTCGCGTTGCTCGACCACGTTCACTACGAATCTGTGATCGTGTTTTGTCACACACGGCGCGGTGCCGATGAGGTGGCCGCGATTCTGACCAAGAACAAGCACTCGGTGGCGACGTTGCACTCTGATCGTTCGCAGAAGGAACGTGAGCAGGCGTTGAATGGATTTCGGGACGGAACGTTTGAGGTGCTTGTGGCAACCGATATCGCGGCGCGCGGACTAGACATTCAGGACGTGAGCCATGTGGTGAACTACGACGTGCCGGGGCATCCGGAAGATTACATTCACCGGATTGGTCGGACGGGCCGTGCGTTGGCTGCTGGCGACGCCTTCACGATTATGGTGGCCGAGGATGCGCCGCAGGTCTACGACATCGAACGTTTCATCAGCCAGAAAATCCCACGGGAGAGATTGAGCACATTTGACTACCAATACACCGCGCTGTTCGAAGCCGAGAAACAACCCGACGGCGGTGGTCGCCCGGGCGCTTTCAAATCAGTCCGCGTAAAGGGCGGCTACATGTTTGGCCCACCGAAGACACGGCGTCGTCGGAGGTAGGACAGTAGGCGCCGGGACTTGCGGACGAGGCGTCCGCAAGTCCCGGCGTCGCGGCAGCGTTCTGGAGTGCGGTGGCGATATGGTTTTCCAATTCAATAAATCTTGAGCGTCGGAACCCACGAGAAAAAGCGCCAGAGGACTGGCGCAGTCCAAAACCTTGCGGAGGACGTATCCCTCTAGCGTAAGAAAATTTCACGCAACGACGAAGCCGACACGAGACGAGTTCGCCCCTCTGAGGATCGCCCCACCCGGACCCCTCGCCGCCTGCCTCCTTCTCCCCGGGGAGAAGGATTGAGGATGAGGGGGAATGGCGGGACGCGAACACTTGTTGGTCTGAGGCAGGCTCAGGGCGTCCGCTCCCGGAGCGGCGACATTCCTGTCGCCGGGTGATCCCAGACAGACTGGGCGACCGGATTGCCCCGCTTCCCGATGGGGCCATGGACGCCTTGCAACGACTGTGATCGGGCGCGAGTTTGCGATTCGCCCTAGCGGTGGAGCAAAATGCCTGCGGCACCGCTGAAGCTTTGAACGGCCACCAGGTCGGGGCGGCCGTCACCGTTGATATCTCCGGCCACCACCGGGAGTGTTGTGGGCCCGATGTAATGTGTGAACGGATCTTCAAATCCACCGCCTTCCCGGCCCAGTCTGATCGCGGTTTTGTCCAGAATGTCGATTAGTCCGTCCGTATTGACGTCGGCCACGGCAATGTCACCCGCGTAACCATCGATCAACAATTGCTCTGTCCCCAGCGAGCCGTTGGAATTTCCCGGATAGAACACAAGTTTGGACGTGACAGCCAGGGTGGCGAGCAGGTCTGGAAAGGTGTCGCCGTTGACATCCGCCACGGCGAGCTTCTGGGCACTATCGCTGTTCAGTGGAATGATCACTTGGGATTCAGTGAGCGTCCCGCCGGGGTTGCCCAAAAAGACTTTGATCAATGCCGGTCCGTTCACGTGCACTGCGACGATCAGGTCATCGAGTTCGTCTCCGTTGAGATCTTCAAAGAGCTTGTTGTTGTAGGAGCCGCTGAAGGCGTCACCCACACTGACCGGTGTTTGGGCCGTGAAACCCGAGCCATTGTTGATGAAGAGTTGCACTTCGCCGCTGGCATTGAAAGTTACCAGCAGATCAATCAGAGTGTCCCCGTTGAAGTCACCGGCCAGAACCTCCTTTGGGTGGGCATGGAGGTCGGCAACCGATTCGGGAGTAAAGCTGCCGGTGTCGTCACCGTAAAGAATGTGCAACTGGTTGCTCGCGTTCCCGGGAGAAAAATCAGGGCGTTGAGTGACGACGGCAAGATCGATTGCGGTCCCCGGATTCAATTGGGCGAGGGTCATGTACTGGATGTCTTCAGCGATCGAAACAGGAGTGATGGCCGCGAAGCCGCCACCCGTCTGGGCGATCAGAATGTCCACGGTGTCCAGGCTCTTGTTGCCGGCCACGATATCAGGCCGGTCGTCACCGTTCACATCCGCGACCTCAAAGTTGCCCGCTGAAAACTGCGCACTCCCGAAGCTGAATTGCTCGCGACTTTCGAATCCTCCGCCCACCAGCCCGTGACTGACTATCGCCTGGCTGCCTCCGAAACTTACACGGCTGACAATGTCCCGCAGTCCGTCCCGGTCGACGTCCACAAGCAGGCAGTTTTCGTTGTCCGATGAAGAGAAGACCGGATCACCATCCGTGAAGACGCCGTTACCATCGTTTAACAATAGGGTGTGGAAATTCGCGCCCCGATGGGCTACGAGCAAGTCGGGGTCGGTGTCGCCATCAAGATCGGAGATCAGCAATCCACGTGGATTGTCACCGGTCGGATAGTCTGTTTTCGTCTGAAAAGTTCCGTCACCATTCCCTGCCAGCACGGATACTCCGTCGCCGGATTTGTTGGACGTCACGATGTCCGGAAAAGTGTCGTTGTTCACGTCCGCGACCGCGATTCGTTGGGGGGCATTCCCGGTGGGATAATCCACCTTGATCGCGAAAGTTCCGTCGCCGTTGTTCAGGAACACGGCGGCCCGGCTGCCTCCGGTTTCCAGCGTCACCACGAGACCCGGATGCACGTCGTTGTTCAATAAAGCGGTTGCCGCGTCGGTCGGTCGTAAGCGTGACACCAAGCTCCCCTGTTCATGAGAGTCGTAGATGCCGTAGCATGGCGTGCTATGAGATCTATGACTGAGTCGGATTCTTCGTCCGCGCCCTCCCTGATCAAGACTGATGCGCTGGGGCGCATGCGCACT
>JBDNGP010000160.1:0-56518 GCA_041689265.1 Verrucomicrobiota bacterium | reverse complement strand
TTCCCGAACCGCCCCCGCGGGGGCGGTTGGGGAAGAAGGCAAAGACGGCGACAAAGCCGCCTTTACCCAAAACTAAAAACCTGATAAACCAACAACAATAAAACAAGAGAATCTCAACTCCAAGAAACTCAGTACACTTCAGATTCCAGCGAGGCGAAGCAGCGCGACTTCCTCACCCACCTTCACCAGACCCTCAACGCCCCAGCCACCCCATCCGCAACCGCCTCCTGCGCCTCACCGCCGCCAGCCCCGAACTCCTCGCCGTCATCAAACAAGAAGGCCGCGTATGAACGACTCACGCGAAGGCGCAAAGCTCAGGAGAGCCAAAGGCCCGCACCCATACCAGCCTGGGGCAACGCCCCAGGTGGACATCCCAAACAAGAAAGAGGGCTGAATGCCCGCACCAACTCCGCGCTGCCGTGGTCGTTTGGGCCGGGCTTTCAGCCCTTGATTCTATGGGCTCCGTGTTCCTGGGGCGTTGCCCCAGGCTGGCATGGGTTGCGCCGTTGGCGCACAGCGAAACGCAGCAGCGAACACACGATAGAAAACACTTTGGCATTCATCAGCCTATTCCTTTCTCTTCGGTAACTTCACGCCCTTCTTCTGATTCGCTTTCTCGTCCTTGTCGATCAGGTCGTAAATCTGTTTCAAAGTGCTTTGCGTGACGGAGATACTGCTGAAATCGAGGGCACGGGTTTCAATCTCTTTTTCAGAAACCTCACGGGAAACCTTCTCTTCCTGCCGATAGGTTTTGATCAGCTCGCGAATCTCATCCAGATCAGAATTTACCGCATCAATGCGATCCGTGATCACTTTTGCCTGCGGCGTTCCCATTCCCTCTCCGCTGGCCACAGGTCGTGACTTCATGTCGGCGAGCAATTCTTTGATCGCTTCCAAGCCGTGCGCGAAATAGGAGACCTGCTGTGCGAGTGGCTGGAGGTCGACGTTGATGTTGGGTTTCATTTCCGGCAGTGAAATCGTCGGGGCCTGTCGAGACTCGACCGCCTTCGAGAGTGTCTCCCGAATATCTCCCAAGCCCTCGCCAAACATCGACAATTGTGCCACCACCCGGCTGACTGGATCGCTCTCATCGGCGTTGCCCATCAGTTGGCGGCGCTTGTAGGTTTTCTTGATGTCGGCCCAACGCGCCGCTTCCTCGGCCGTTTGCAGTCCCAGCAGTTCCTTGAATTTCAGCAAGTTGGCTTCGGCCCCGGTCGTCAACGTCTGGGACTCGTTTTGGTAGTGATCCATGACAAGGGCCTTCACCTCGTCGTCGTTCATGATCGGCAGAACTTTTTCCGCCATGCGATTCATGTTCCGATACGAACCCTGAAGTTTGAACGACGGTTCAGTCCGGTAATCATCCGATTGCGCGGCTGACGCAATATACTGCTGGTTGACCCGCAACACGGCGTCGCGGATGTGCAACAGTTTTTTTAACACGTTCACAATTTCGCCGACCTCCTCGGCCGCGTAAGTTGCTTCAAAATCGATTGAATCACGCGAACCCTTCTCCGCAATCCGGATGAACCTTTGGATGTCTTTCTGGCTCTTGCTGGCAAGTTGTTGAAGCACCGGATTCGACGTCACCGCGTTTTCCAAGTGGCTCATCTTGAACGCCTCCTCGTGTCCGCCAAGAATCTCGCCCAAATTGTAGGTGTCCGCGCGATTGGCCAGCATGTCCGGAATCTTGAATTTTTCACCGCTCTCCGTGTAAGGATTGCCCGCCATCACAACGATCACTTTTCGCCCGCGTAAATCATAGGTCTGCGATTTCCCGCGGAACACACCTTCAATTTTTCGCTGCGCGTCGCACAATGAAATAAACTTCTGCAACAGCTCGGGATTGCAGTGCTGGATGTCGTCGAGATAGATCATCACATTGTCGCCCATCTCAAACGCCAGATTCAACTTCTTGATCTCCTCGCGTGCGGCCGCGTTCTTTGCTTCGGCAGGATCAAGCGACGTCACGCCGTGGCCCAATGCCGGGCCGTTGATCTTCATGAAGACCACGCCGAGCCGGTTGGCGATGTATTCCATCAACGTCGTCTTGCCGTAGCCGGGCGGTGAAACCAGCAGGAGCAGGCCCATCAGGTCGGTTCGTTTCTTCTCACCGGCGGCACCAATCTGTTTCGCCAGATTGTCGCCGATCATCGGTAAATAAACGGTATCGATCAGCCGGTTGCGGACGAACGACGTGAGCACGCGAGGTTTAAATTCATCCAGACGCAGTTCCTCGCGGGCGTGATGAATCACATTCTTTTTCGACGTTTGAAACTGGGTGAAACGGGGCACGGTCACCTGTGAGAACTCGCGCTGGCGTTTCATGAACTGCAGATAGTCCAAAGATAACGCGCCGTCCTGAATCAGTCCGTGACTGCCGCGCAACCCCTTGATCAGGGCCGACGTCGCTTCGTCCACCAAAAATCTCGGATCAAACCGGTCGCACAAGATCAGCGCCGCGACCTCTTCAATACAGTCGACGGACGCCGCGTGCGCGCCGTCCGAAACAAATCCACGCAACCAGTCGCGGACCAGTTCAAGTTCGCTGGCGGGATGTTCATCGACCGATTTGCGCGACGAATCGAAATCGTTTTGCGCGTGGCGTTCGAGAAGGTGTTCCTGAAACGCCCCCATCAACGCCGCCGCCTCCTGACTGATCGTGAATCCGTCCGACTGGCTTACCTGGTGAACCAGATACTCAGCTGCCTCCCCGGACAACGCCTCCGGATAAAGGCCGGTCTCAACGCAGAACGCGCTGATCAATCGCTTCAGCTGTTCGATGAACACGGGGTTGATCGCACGCGCCGAAAAAAAGCGATTCCGCGCACCGAGCCCTTTCAACTTTGATTCCCACAGTTGCCTGGTTTCTTCCGGGCAAAACTTCGACCAGTAAACCATCGCACACGCACGCGTCGAGGGCTGATACCGGGCGAGTCCGAGCGCAAGATGCATCGCTCCGAGCTGCCGCAAAATCGCCGCCGCGTCCTCGTCGTGAATGCCCTTCGTGTAGCTCTCGCTGTAACGGGGCATCATGAACGCCCGCACCGTTTCAAGCTGCTCCTCCTGACTCGATCTAAGAAACGTAGCCAGTTGTTCCGATCCGTTTCCGGCCAGTTCCTGAAGCATCAAATACGTGAGGTACTCGGCCCGGTAAACCGTTTCGTTCTCGGAAATGATTTCCTGTTTCCAGACCGGACGTGTCTGGAGAAACGTCTCGTCCTTGATCGGATCAAAAAACCGAGTGCCGGTGAGATGCAGGTGCATCTCGTCGTCGCGATGGATGATCGTGAGATCAAGCGGCTGCGTGTTGACGAGGAACTTGTGCTGGCCGAGCTGGATGATGTTTTCGCCGTCCGCGAACAGCTCCAGCCTGTCCTTCAGCTGGCGCACGCCGTCCTGTTGAATGCTCTTCAACCGGCTCTGCAAATCGTCCGTCTTGACGGGGTCGTCCAGTTCGGTCAGCTGCTCAATGATCGACCGGATTTTCTCGATCATCAAATCGGCCGCCATGTAGCCGTTGATGTCGTTGATCGATTTCATTCCCTCGATCCGGTTGCGGATCACTTTCAGAATCCGGTCCGCCGATGACATCAACGCTGTCGCCTTGCGGTTTCGCGACTCGGTCAACGCCAGTTTGCGCGCTTCAAACGCCTCGTAAATCTCTGTGCGCTTGTCGGCCAACTGCACCACGTAATCCTCGAAATCCGCAAAGCGCCCCTCCAGTTCCTCGATCTGAACCATCACCTTGTTCAGGTATTCCTCGCACTTCGCGGGCGTGTCACAGATGTCGAGATAGTTGATGACCGACTGGCTGAGGAGTTTGAGCTCGGCCCCGAACTGCGCCGCGCTTTCGACCTGCCCCAGGCTGCGGATCTTGTTCTTCAGGGCGCCCTTGACCTGGTTCAGGCCGGTGTAAATGACCGTGATGCTGTCAATGATCCGAGTGGTCTCGGTGGGATCGTCGATCTTCAGATTGGTCGTGATTTCAATGAGCAGCTCAAGGTCGACACCGGTCTGTTTGACCGCCTCTTGAAGCCCACGGCCGACGGTCACCTTCTCCAGCTTATCGATCTCAGTCCGTTGTTCTTCGACCCTCAGACGATAGGGTTCAAGCGCCTCCGGTTTGAGCAGAAACCCGACGCAGGCCTGCGAGAGTTCTCCGTTCTGCGTGGTGATGGTCTCCTCCAAAGCCGCCACTTTGGCCAGGTCGATGTAACGGAGTTCTTTGAGAGAAATACTTTCACCGCGCAACTGCCGGAGCTCCGCCAGACGATTCACAAACTGGTCAACCGTCTTGAACTCCTCCCGTTGCAACGCGGAGAACAATTCGCGCCCACGGCCGCTGACACGATTAAGTTCGGCGCCCGTTTCCCGCCGGATACGAACGACTTTTTGATGCTCGTCAATCGCCTTACCCGCCGTGTCATGAATGCGGTTGAGAAGTTCTTTCAGATTGAAGACCTCCGCCTCTTCGACCCAGAAATACGCATCCGCGATGTCCGAGGCCAGTTTCACGATGTCCACGTAAAGACCGACGTAACTCTCGTCCTTGCCCAGCAGATTCAGAATGTCGTGACACCCGGCCATGCAACGCACCACGTCGCGGTTGCCAATCTTGTAGAGGAATGAATCCTTGCGTTCCACCTGCTCCAGACCGGTGACGACAAATGGCGTCTGCCAGACCTGCAACGTGTGATGCTTCTGCGGCTCGCCCTGGTGTTTGAAATAGATCAGGTGACCGTTTTCGAACAGCGAAAATCCGTTGCACCAGATGGGATTCTCAACCGCCTGGGCGATCAGGTTATACGACATCAACACGTAGTCGCCCGCCAGCCGGTTGTAGAAAACGTAGAGAAAATCCTCACCGTGGTTCGACCGCACGAGCCGCTCGAACATCATGTCCGTCCGCTCGGATTCGAAGAGTTTCAGCACCCCGGTTTGCAGATAATAACCGTTCGAGAAAATGATCCCCTGATCCTCGGGAAGCAGGACACAGGCTTCCGCGATTCCGTCTACGCGCGCCATTTTCTTGATCTTGTCGTTGAAAACAAAATAGCGGAATTGCTTTTCCTGAAACGGACGGATCTTCAGCAGAATCAGATTCCCGCAGATCGCGAAAAAGATCTCCGCGTCATCGAGCGTCTGGTCCTTGAACTGGACCTCCTCCGAGTAGATCCCCTCGCCCGTTTCGGTATTATCTTCGATCTTGATCGTCAGATCGCCGCCGACGCATTCCACGAAAACCCGGTCAGCGATGGATATATGCGGATGCAATCCCGACCGGTGCAACTCGCGATGCGTCCGTTTCCAGTCGAACTGATATTGAGGGGGATATTTGAATTCGTGATCGCTCCGGTTATCGACGTAAACAAGACGCTCGCCGTCGACCGCCCATTTGAACGTCTTCACGTCGGACACTTCCTTACCCACGCGAAAGACCATGAACAGAAACGGCCCGATGTAAGAGAACTTCACGAAGACCGTGTTCTTGTAATATTTGTAAAGGCTCTGGAAATCCTGTTCGAACTGCGCGTGGTTGATCAGGTCGAGACCGGACTGTTGAAACTGTTGGTTATCGTAGTGATAAACGGCGAACACGTCGGACAGCCGGATCGTCGTCTTGAGTCCGAAGTGGACGTTGTAGCCGAACAGGAACGAATCCTTGCCGACCGGCACCATGTCGCGCGGCACGCAATTGTGTTCGGTGGTGATCCGGTCGGCATGGAGCAGGACGGTTTCGATCGAGCCGAACACTTCCTTGCGGACGCCGTCCAGTTTTTGGAGCCGGTCCCGTAGTTCGCCCGCGTGTTCTTCCAGACGTTTCTGAATGATTTCGTACGTCCCGGAATCCAGCACGGGCGCGGAGCCGGGAACAACCGGTTCGGGCGAGGCGTCAATCGGTTGTGATTGGTCAGTCATTTTGATGGTTCATCGGTGACAGAATTGTGGTCCGTAGTCGGGCGTTCGGGCCCTTCAGGCCTTGCGTTTTCTTCGGCTCGATACCCGGGGCTTCCTTTGGGCGCCCCGGGCTGAATATACAACGGGCCGGCGGCCCTTTGGCCCTTCACTCACTCTCGGATGCGTTTGTGAAATCCATCATCGCGAAACGAACGCGCTACCGATACTCCGCCCCTACTTCACGAACGGTTTTGCCGACTTGTCGGCCAGGCCGGTGTCTTCCGCAACTTTCAACGCGCGTTCGATCGAGCTTTTGATTTCCGTCCCTTCCGCCGCAGTGATCATCTTCCCGAGGACGCCGGCGATGCTCAGGTTGCGGACGTCGTCGCTCGTGATTCCGAACTGCTTGATCCATTTCTGGAACTGGGCCTGGAAGTATTCCGGATTGCCGTTGAAGAACGTTTCCTTCACGTCGCTCAAGACCTTGCTGTTCTCGATCATCCGATCGGCGGATTTGCCGGTCGTGATCGAGTTCACGAGCTTGTCAAAGAACTGGCTCTCGCCACCGACAATATCGATGCGTGCGGACTGCAACGCCTTGCCCAGCACCTCGGCCTGGTAGGCGGCAACGTCTTTCCGGATATTGATCTCAGCCAGCTCGATTTCCTTGTCCTTGTTCAGGCGCAGCTTGAACTCTTCGTGCTCGCGACCGACGCCGTCGAAGTTCTTCATCGCGTCCGCCTTCTCGTTGATCCCCTTCGCTTCGGCGGTGAATTTCAACTCAAGGACATTCGCTTCGGCTGTGCCCTGCTTCTCAATCGCATCTGCTTTGGCGGCGATCACATTTGCTTCGGCAAGTCCCGGCGCGGCCTGCGTCGCCGTAATCGCTTCCGCTTCGAGCTTCTTCGCGGCGGCATGCTTGGCGGCGGATTTCTCGTCGGCGTCCGCGAGCGTCAACATCTCCTCTGCCTTCATGAGGCTCGCTTCCTTGGCCGCACTCGCCGCAGTGACTTCCTTGTATTTGTTCTCGTCAGCTTTGAGCTCGGCGGCTTTCTTGGCGGCTTCCGCAGCCTTGATGTCCTTGACCAGTCGCTCTTCGGCGTCCTGCTCGGCAGCGGTGACAGCCACTCGCTTGGCCCGGTCCGCTCCGGCGAAGGCTTCGGTGTCCTTGATGCGTTCCTGCTCGACGACGACCGTCTTCTCCAGCTCGACGCGCTGACGAATCACGTCCTGGATGTTCTTCTTCTCGGTCTCAACAATCTTTTCCTTCTCGATCTGGGCGAGAGTGACAATGCGTTCCTTCTCGGTCACTTCGAGCAAACGATCCTTCTCGACACGTTCGGTCTCGACCGCCTCGGTGCGCTGCTTGTTCTTCTCGGCGACGATGATCTGGCGTTGCCGGTTCTCTTCAAGAATACCGACTTCCTGCGCGGTGTTGATCCGGGCAGTTTCAGAGCGCAAAAGCTCCTCCTGCTGAACCTTCTTCGACTCCGCTTCCTCGCGCGCCTTGATCGAAAGAATCTCCCGTTTCTGGCGCTCCTCGCTTTCGGCCAATTGACGGTTTAGTTCGAGAATCGCCTCCTGCGCCTCGACGTTTTCCTTGGTGATCGTCTTTTCCTTGTTGCGCTCAATCTGATTGGCCAGAATTTTTTGAACGGCAGTCAATTGAGTGATCTTCTTGATACCTTCCGCGTCGAGAATGTTGGTCTCATCCAATTTGTTGAGTGGCGTCTGTTCGAGGTAATCGATGGCGGCGTCTTCGAGCACAAACCCGTTCAAATCGGTGCCGATCACCTTGAGGATCTCCTCCTTGAACTGGTCGCGCGACGTGTAGAGATCTGAGAAGTCGAACTGCTTGCCGGCCGTCTTCAGAGCCTCGGAAAACTTCGCGTCAAACAGTTCCACCAACGACGCCTGTTCCGAAGCTCGCGCACAACCCACCGATTGCGCCACCTTCAATACGTCCACTTCGGTACTGTTCACCCGGACAAAGTAGGCGACCTTGATGTCGGCGCGGATGTTGTCCTTACAAACGAGGCCGTCCTCGCCATGGCGAAAGATTTCAATTCGTTTCACCGAGATATCAATAATCTCGGCCATGTGAATCACCGGCCAGACAATGGTTCCGGTGAAGGAGACCTTGGTGCCGCCATAGCCGTTGCGCACGAGCGCTTGGCCCTGCTCCACCTTGCGGTACAACATCAGCGCCATAGCGAACGCTGCCACGGCAATGAATACGACGATGGCGACAAGTGCGAATGTCATTCCTTGTCCAAAAGAGAGTGCGAGTATCATAGTAGTTTATTCCTCCAACGATTTGATTATGTACGTTCCATCGTCGTTCTTGCGGACGACCACCGCTTTTTGACCCTTCGTCAAAATTTCGTTTTCATCGGCTGCGCGGGCATTGAACAGCACCGGAGCACCCAGCATCGTTACTTCCGCCTGGCCGGACCTGTGATCCACCTGCCGCGAGGTCACCTCGCAAATATCACCGATGACGTCCTTCTTGATCTTCTCTTCAACGTTCAGTTTTTTGAAGAACGCGCTCACCGGAATCGCGACAATCCCCGTCAACGTCACGCTGACAATAAAGTTCGGAATCAAGTAAACGAGCCCGAGCAAAACCGAATCGCCCGAGTTGAAATAATGATTCAGCGCCATCGAGCCCCCCCACATGAACGTAATCAACATGCTCAGGATCACCATCACCGGCGCTTCGCCCAGATGCAGGAATGATGAAAAATGTCCGAAGACGCCCTGCGGTGGTGATATATCAACGTCGATATCCAGATCTAGGTCGGGCGCAAAATCCAGGAAATGCATGTCCATCGCACCGAACATCGCGAGCGCCCAGTAGAGCAGGACCAACCCCATGAGCAAGGTCAACGGGAAGTTGATCAGGCGGATTGATTCTTGTAGCAGCTCTTGCATGGTTTATCGGTTGTTCAGTTTGTCCACTGTCTCACGGTGCTGACAGAGATTCGGCAATTCAACTTGGGAACGCCATTACAACAGGTTTATCCGTTTATACTCACTCAGGATGCAGACGGAATATCCCGCCCGTTCATTTTCATCAACGAATTAACGCGATGTCTTTTCATCAACATCATTTTGATCTCGTGTTCTCCCCGGCCACAGGCACATCAGAGCACCGACAGCCAGTCCGATCGTGGTCAGGTAGACCTGCCGTGAACGCGCTGACTGGCTGCTCGCAATCTTTGCCTGGATCTTACTGATCAGGTTGGAGCATTGGGTGAGAAAAATTAGGAAACTTCGGTCGCCGCGGAGCTACTCATGGCTCAATTCGTCAAGCGCCTGCAACTTGATCCGCGTGACATCATCGAGCATCACTCGAAGAATATTCTCATCGGTCTCACCAATCTGTTGGGTTTCGATTTCAACCGTTCGTGTCAACAGCTCGTCGAGGCGATCCTTCTGCACGCGCAGCTCGGCCTGCAGTTCCTTTTCCTTCAACCGACGCCAGCGTTCCCTGAGCAGATAAATCCCCGCGGCAAGGGCGAAGAACAGTTCCTTCGTCGCCGCCAATGACTCCATCACGGCCGCCATGTGACCGATCTCATCCTGCGGATCGAAGTATCGCCGCGCGATCGGGTGCATCGGAAAAACAAGCCATTGCGGGCCTCAACACGAGATTGAAGCGACGGCACTTTGAGCCGCAATCCTTCCTGATAAATCGAGGCCAGAATCTCCTCGACCAAAAGATCACCCACATCCCCACGCGCGACGATGAAGGCCGTGGTCGCGATCGTCTGGACAGCGGCCGAGGGCACCGGCGGTTGCTCATGTTACATGCCTCTGGAGATTTCAAACTTCCGGAAGTATGGATCCGCAATCTCCATCGCGGAAGCGTCCGTGACCGGGAGCAACGAATAGTCACCCGTCTTCAAAATCCGCCGCAGATCTCGATTTTGAAGCCCCGAAGTGATGATCGCCGCATCGATCGATTCGTCGTCCGGCAGGGCATCAAAATAGTTCGATTCCGCCTCCTCAAACTTTCCGATCAGATCATATTGTTCCAACAGGAACTCCGCACTTTGCCGCATCCCTGACTTGGAACTTCCGATCACGATGCGCCGCCCCGCCGGATCGGACATTTTGGAAATGCCGCGCCCATTGCGCACAACCACATGCACCACATCTTGAAACAACGGAGCGATGATCACAGGTTGTTCCGTTTCACCGAAACCCGAAAGGTCAACACACCCGCCCTGAAGAATTGCCACCTCAACGCTGCCATCCACGATCAGCTTTTCAACGTTGTCGAGACTTCCTTCCGTGTCCACCACACTGACAGACACCCCGTTGTTCCGACTTTCGATGACGTTTCCCTGATACGCTGCAAAGGAGTAATACTCGCCGCCCGGCCTCCCCGTGGCGATACGGACCTCAGATGGAATCCGTCCCCGTGTCGCGAACCAGTAAACCAGCGACAACAACAGCACCCCCACCATCGACCAAGTGATCCATTTGCGTAAGCTGGTGCTGTCCATGATTCAAACGGGAACGCAGGGATTAACCATCACGAGAAACCAACCGTCGAGACTTTTGCTTTTAGTTCCCGACCGAAGCAGATAGAGACGATCATCCCACCGCGTCAGATTGCGAAACCCGACGTCGACCAACGCGATCGACGGACCAGATTGAAACCAGCTTCGCCGCGTTTAGCCCGGGACTGTTTCTTGGAGAGCCAACTTACTGAATCGTCTTCAAATACGCGTAGAGATTGGCGAGATCGCGGGCGTTGGTCCGTTTCATCAGACCGATCGGCATGGTTGTCTGATGCGTGGCGAGGCGCAGTTGAATTTCGGATTGGCGCAGGCGAACCGTCCGCCCGTCCTCAGTCTGCATCACGATTGTGTAGGGCGATTCGAAAACAATCACACCGACGTAATGCTGTCCGTTTTTCGTCGTCAGATTGCTCACGGAAAATCCCTCCGTGATGTCCAGGTGCGGAAAGATGACCGCCCGCATCAGGCTGGTCGGCGTGTGGCGTTCCGTGGCGCCGATCAGGTCCGGCCCAAGTCCGCCGCCGTCGGCATGGCATTTCGCACACTGGTGATCGACGAACAGTTTTTGACCCTTGTCAATTTTTCCACCGGTCCAAGGCACGGATTGAATCTGTTCCTGCCAGTAGTCGAAACTGTTTTCGTCCATCCCGGAGAGCGCAACAGCAACCGATTTGTGGGTGCTGGCGAACCACGCGAAAACGGGTGTGTAGGCGATTTCCAAGCTCCGGATATCGGTGTCCGTTTCCGTTACCTCAGTAGTGAACCCGGCTTGTGTTTTCAACCAGCCGACAATCGCCGAACGGACGGCGCACTCCGGCGGACGAGTCGCGGCGCGATGGAGCGCCGACATCATCGGCCCGAGCACCTGCTGATAGTCCGGCTCCTCGATCTTGCTCAGAGCGCCGACTGCCGCCACAAGGGTTTCCGGCTCCGACGAGGTGAGTGCGGCGATGAACTTATCCCGATCAACAACCGCCGGTTCGTTGGCCAGACCACGGACGATCGCCTCGCGCAAACCGGCGTTGCCCCACAGCTTGCGCAGGGTCTCGAACAGTTCCGGCGTCGGTTCGCCGGCCATCAGTTTAACGAGCTCCGGGGTCCACTTGTAGCCTGGATAAGTCTGAATTGCGCTCCGGAAAACTGTCCGCGCCACCGGAAGCTGGGCGGCCAGCAACGCCTCCGACAGATATGCGTGCTCCGGTCGGGCAAAATCTTTGTGCCCCATCAAAGCCGAGCCCACCATTGGATGTTTCGCGATCAGCCGTGACGCGATTTCGATCACGCGCGGTTTCCATTCCTGCACCGGAAGGTCCATCGCCACCCCAACTTTGTCGTCCATCCATAACAACACTTCCGCCAGATTGGTGATGGCGCCGGGTGCTGGTGATGGATTCAACTGCGTGAGCGCCGCAAGATAATGGATGTCGGACGTCGCCGGGCTCCGCGGTCCGAACGCATTCAACATGAGCAGGACGGCGTCGGGATTGGAATCGCCCAGCATGCCCAGCAGCCGCGCAAGTTCGGCGTCAAGAAGCGGTTCGGTGCCCGTTGGGAAGATCAGTCGAAGCGTGTCGAGAATCTGCAGGGAGCGGTCAAACGCGAGCGGCGAGGCCAGTGTCAACTCAAACGGCGCAAAGGCCTCCACCGTCGTATGTGCCAGGTTCCAATCTCCGAAACTCCGCATCAACACCCGCAGCGCCGTCATGCCCAGCAGCGGGGTGCCCTTCTCCGGATTGCCCAGGACCTGAAGCGCCTGGTCGATGGCGAAATCATTGATGGTGCCGGTGTCCGCGCGCTTGATGGCGGCAAGCGCCACACCAAGCCGGTGCATCGACGTGGCCTTGTTCAACTGGTTCGTGAGCAGCTTCCACTGGGCGTCCGGCAGACGGGCCGCGACCGCGACGGCTCCCTCGCGCACACGCTGATCGTCGTTGCCCAAATTCATTCCGCTGATTCGGAACAGTTCGCTCGCCGGGATATTGCCCGAAAGATCGAGGGCCGCGTCGAGCGCCGCGCGACGAACCAACGGAGATTCATCCTCGGCCAGCGTGCTCAAGAATGGCAGATATCCGTAAAACGGATACCGGCTCATCGACCAAGCAGTTCTGGCTCGAACGCTCGGAAACGCCGACTTGGAGGTCCTCTCGACCACAATCTTATTAAGGCCGCCGAACAGCTCGGTGAGAACGTCCACCGCGACCAGCTTGTATTCCTCCGGATCGATCGGACTCACCGCCACGCCTTCAAACGCGCGGCGTCCCTCGCGGATCGCGAGTGGCATCCACTTGGCGCGGGACCACAGTTCGAGCCGCTGCGGCAGACGCAGAGCCGCGTCCAGATTGCTCATGTATGGCGGGGGCTGGTCCGGCAGTTTGCCGGTGGCCGGATCGGGCAGGACATACCGGACGCGGTAGACTCCGCCGGCCGTTCCGCGCCCGCCGCTCGCGACCAACAGCGAACCCTCCTCTTCGACTACGAGGTCGAGCGGAGTAAATCCATTGCTGCCGATCGATTCGATGAACAGGTTCACCGTCGAGGTGAACGAAGACTGAAACGCACGCGGCTGGACGTGCAGCACCCGGCCATTCTCCCAATCGCAAACGAAGACCCCGTTGCGGTAGTCCATGGGGAACTGATAATGCCGGTAGAACTCGATCCCCGAACCGATGTTGCCGGTCAACGACCAGTTCACCGGGACCTGGTCGGGATAGTAATCTGGAAAAGACCACGGTCGGAACGGCCCCGGTTGTTCCCATCCATGGTCAGCCGCGTGAGCGATATGAAACAACCTCGGCATCACATGCCAGGGCATCAGCTGATCCTGCATCAACGTGCTGTCCGGTGTGAAAATGGCGCCTGTGAAATGAAAATCAAAATCAACCGCGTTGTAGAATCCGTCCGCCAAAATTTCGCTCCGGCTCAGGTCGGCGGAAATGTGGACCAGCGACCCGGCCGTGGGCTGGCGGATCGGCGAGCCCGGATGATTCCAGTGCTGGTTGTTCAACCGCGTGTGCGGGCCGGTGATGATGTACCAACTGCCGTCCGGACCACGCCGCAGCGAGTGGGCACCGCCTTCGCCCGCATCGAATTGGAAAAATCTCTGGGGAGGACCATCCGCCACGCCGTCGCCATTCGAGTCGAGGTAACGACAGAAATACCCGTCCGCCAACGCGTACAGGTCATTCCCGACGAACACCATTCCCGAGGCTCCCGTAAAGGTTTCGGCGAACAATGTGACCCCGTCGATCTGTCCGTCGCCGTCGGTGTCTTTCAGTCCCCGGATCCAGCCGCGGCTTGACGCATACAGCTGACTCTGTGCGTTCAGAGCGATCGTCCGGACATTGTGAACCTGTTCGTCGGTGGCGATCTTCTGCACAAAAAAACCCGCTGGGTGACGCAGCTGTAGCAGCGGATTCTCTACCAGCGCCGCCGCCGAGGCTGACATCGCTCCCAGGCATAACGCCGCGACCAACAATCTAATGGATCGGTTCCCAATCATAGGAAAGCTCGGACGCTAGTCGACTTTTGAAGGTCTGGCAATCCGCGTTGTTTCCTCGGATGAGGTCGAAAGGTTCTAGAATTCGAGGCCAGAGCGAAACGAGTCCGAACGGAACTACCGCTGAACACCAAGCGTGGCTGTTCGTGGGTTCCATTTCCGGGTCTGGATTTTCATCACCACATTTTTTCCACCTGAATCCTGTGAGTGTTGCTTGCGTTGCCCCGTGGTTCCCGGCTAAATCGCCCCACCAAACCATGACCTGGCTGAAGCAACCCCAATTTTTCGCTCTGATCACCGGCACGGCAATTCTTCTGAACGGCTGTGCAGGAAATCGTGAAGGGAACAAGACCGACACAACTCAAGTCACCCCGGTCCGCCGGGGCCCTGCCCCGCTCGAACGGGTCGTGCCGCGCGAGGTGACCTCTTTCGACGAGGAGCAGCCGGTCGAAACCGAACCGACTTCGACCGCGCCGATAGCGGAACCGGCACCCCCGATTCAATCGACCACGGCCGCGCCACCGGCACCGGTGCCACTATCCAAGCGCGTGATTCGCTATGTCAATGCGACGACGTTGAACGTCCGCTCCAGGGCGAGCGCAAACGCCCGAATCGATGAGCGGCTACCGAGAAACACTGCTGTCACGGTGACGTCCGAGACAACGGAACGGAACGGTCAAAAGTGGTCGCGGATCGAGTACATCGCCAAGGGGCGCAAACAGATTGGATGGGTCGCCACAGAATTCCTTTCTTCCGCGTCATCCGTCCCCCCCGCCCCGGCGGCGGTGGGAGGTTCCCGTTCGACGAACACGCCGCGCTCGGCTCCGCTCAAGGCAACCACATTCAACAAGCCGTCCGGCGAGTATTTTGAACAGTTTGAGCGACTGGATTACGCGCCCGTTCCCAAACCGAGTTATCCCGGCAATCCGAAGATTCAGGCGAAGGGCGTCTACGTTTCATTCAACGTCCTGGCCTCCGATCGTTTTGACAGCATTATCAATCTCCTCGACACCACGGAACTCAACGCGCTGGTCATCGATTTCAAAGATGACGTCGGCGGTCTGCTCACCAAGTCGGCGACGGCGGCGCGACTGGTTCCGCAGGCCAACGCTACCGCCAAGTATAACGACGTCTCCGAGCTCATCCAAAAATTGAAGGCGAAGAACATCTATCTGATTGCCCGCATCGTCACGTTCAAGGATCCGCTTTACGTGAAGGCGCATCCGGAGAGTGCGATCATTAACAAGGCGAACGGACAGGTCTACAAGAGCGGCGACGGACTGTCCTGGTCATCGCCCTACGATTCCGGGTTCCGGGCCTATAACATCGCCCTCGCAAAAGAGGCGGCAGAGGCGGGATTCAACGAGGTTCAATTTGATTACGTGCGGTTCCCCGACGTGCCCCGTGCGGCGAACCTGAACTACCGGAACGGTTCATCCGATTCGATCAAGGCGGAAGTCATTCAGAACTTTCTTCTGGAAGCGCGACGGGCACTCTCACCGCTCAAGGTTTACATCGCCGCCGACGTCTTCGGCCTCGTCACGACAACCGTGGACGACATGCGCATCGGTCAATATTGGGAAGCCGTCAGCAACGCCGTCGACTACATCTGCCCGATGATGTATCCGAGTCATTATGCCAACACGGTGTATCAGCTTCCGATTCCCGACGCCCGCCCGTATGACCTGATCTATCGCGGCCTTGCGGACGCGCTGGCGCGGAACAAGGAGCTGCATCCGCCGGCGCAGATTCGGCCGTGGCTACAGGGCTTCACCGCTTCCTGGGTCAAGGGACACATCAACTACGGGGCGACCGAAGTGAAGGCCCAGATTCGCGCTGCGGCAGATCAGGGGGTTGACAGCTACCTCATCTGGAACCCGACCGGAACCTACAATCCGGCGGCGTATCGTTAGAAAATGGGACGCAAAACGAGCCGGCCGGAAACGGTGGATGTCATTCTCGACATCGTAGCTGGCGATCGTTTTCGCAGGAGACAGATCCCCATATCATCGATGCCGGTCCTTGTTGGCTATTGTCTCCTCATGTCGGCTTTTCGGATTGGCCATCAAGCTGGGAGCCGCACCACGGACAAAAAGCAATGTTCACGCGCGAACTGCCGCCGTCATGAATAATGATGCCGTAGCTCCGGGAACGCTGCGCATAATGAATCAAAGCGTCCGGGCAATCTGATTGATCGGGATGTTCTGCGCAGACCGAAGTAACCGCATCGGTCATTTTGTTGCAGCAATAAGTCGTCACGTAAATTCGTGAATTGCCTGAACCGGGCAGTCTTGTACGTCCGGAATTCCCAAGGAGTCGAAACAAGTCCGGACACCACGCGCTCAACGATCAAATTGGCTGCGGCGTGAGCTGCCTCAAATACTGCATCAATTCGCGGGTATCCTTCCTCCAACGGTCAACAACGTGCCGTGACATTTCCGCTTTCTCCGCGATGGCAATTTCCAGTTCGTGGTAGGCGGCAGTCAGTCGCTCGTGCAGTTCATCGACAGCCCGGCGTGCTTTCGCGCAGACGCTGACACCTGCGGCGTCGATGGAAGCAAGATGTTCCTCGGTCCGGCGACGCACCTCAGCGATTTCCGCGAGAAGAATTCGGTTTGCCGAGACCGTACGGCAATCCGAGACAAGCCCGACCCTGGCCAGCAGCCAGATCGTCCATTTGGTTGGATCGAAGTTCCACGGCTTCACGCCATTCCGGTAGTCGCTCTGGAATTCGTGATGGAAGTTGTGGTAGCCTTCCCCAAAGGTGAGAAACGCCATGAGCGTGCTGTCCCGTGCGCTGCACCGGCTCGAATAGGGCTGCCCACCGATGGTGTGGCACAGGCTGTTGATGAAGAATGTGCACTGCTGGACGACGAAGACGCGCAGCACGCCAACGACAAGAAACCCGCCGAGCGCACCCGCCCAGCCATTCCAGAGGAAACCCAACAACGTGGGAAGAGCGAATCCGAGCAGCACAGCCACCAATTTATCCCACTTGTGCTGCCACATCACCAGCTGGTCCTTCCGCAAATCGGCGACATTATCCAACGGCGGCTTGGGCAGCACCTTGAAGAGAATCCAGCCCATGTGAGCCCAGAAAAAGCCGCGGGAAATATCGTAGGGATCGTCCGCCTGATCGGTGTGTTTATGGTGACGCCGATGATCGGCTGCCCACATCAGTGCGGAATTCTCAAACGCGCAGGCACCGAACAGGAGGGTGAAGAGCCGCACCGGCCATTTGGCTTTGAACGAAAGATGCGAAAAAAGCCGGTGATAGCCCAGTGTGATGCTGATTCCCGTCGCAATGACGTAGAACAGGAACAGGCAGGCCAGGAACCAGTCGATTCCAACCTTCCACAGATACACCGGCGCGGCGAAGACCGCGAAAATCGAGACGGCCAGAAGGAAGGCGCTGTTGACCCAGTCAACTCGCGAATATGGGATACGGAGAGGCATTTTGATTAATGATATTTTAGCAGGGTTGGCTACAGCCAAGGGCCCGACCATACGTTGTTATCGGCAATAATCCAGTCAGAATTAATTCCCCAAATTTGTTTTTTCATCACCAGGATGTGCAGATCCGGTGACGGGATTCTGAGGCGGAACCGAAATTACCGTGCCGGTGCCGCCCCATATCGCTGATTCTCCAGTCGAAGCAATCAGTCCCAGCCAATGCCGACGGTACGTTCGCGGCACCGATTGAAAGTTGGATCGCGAATTTTTCTCAGAACAAAATCTCCCGCCGCATGTCGAATCCGCATGATGTCGCGCGAATCGGCCATTTTACGTTCAGAGAAATTCTTGCTTCTCGATGAATCCATCAACTTCCGGCAGAACGCCCGTCTGCTGATGGGAAAATATCGCCCTTATGTCTGGCTGCTGCTGGTCACGATCGGGCTGGATGCGGTCTCCACCGTCGCGTTCATGTCCGTCGTCGGTGTCGGAGCCGAACAGAACCCCGTGGTTCGCGTCCTCTCCCATTCATTTGGCATCATAGTCGGTCCGCCGGTTGGCAAACTGTTCCAGCTCTTCGCCGCCATATCGCTGGCGATCATCGCCCCGCGCCTCACCCGGTTTGTGCTGGCCACCGTGATTCTGATGAACCTGTTCGCGTTCGTTGTGAACATGCATGTCTTCCTCCTGTCCTGATAAAACGCGTGACCATGCCGGTGCTTCCTGACAATCCTTGCGCATGACCACCGCCGAAGCCAGCGAACTCCTCGAAAATTTCAAGCACGGAACCATCACCCAAGACGCTGTTCTCCGCCGGTTTCAGGCAGCTCCGTTTGAAGACCTTGATTTCGCCAAAGTGGACACGCACCGATCTGTCCGAAAGGGGTTCCCTGAGGTCATTTTCGGCGCGGGAAAAACTCCGGATCAGGTTGCCCGGATCGCCGCCCAAATCCTCAAATCCGAACAACGCGTTCTGATCACCCGAATCAACCGTGTGCACTACACCGCCGTCCGGAAGACCCTCAAGAAAGCCCGGTTTCACGAGGCCGCCAGATGTATCACGGTTGAGAAATCCCCCTTGAAAAAGCGCCCGGGAACCATCGCCATCATGAGCGCGGGAACGTCCGATTTACCGGTGGCGGAGGAAGCCGCCGTCACGGCGGACATCATGGGCAACACGGTCGAACGCATTTACGATGTCGGCGTGGCAGGCCTTCACCGGTTGATCGGTCAGCTCGACAAAATGCAGCAGGCGACCGTCCTCATCGTGGTCGCCGGAATGGAAGGCGCACTACCGTCGGTTGTGGCCGGACTCGTTTCGCGGCCGGTCATTGCCGTGCCGACCAGCGTGGGCTACGGCGCGGCGTTTGGCGGAGTTGCCGCGCTGCTCGGGATGCTCACCAGTTGCGGCAGCGGCGTGACCGTCGTGAACATTGACAACGGCTTTGGCGCCGCCTATTCGGCGAGCCAGATCAACGCGCTGGTGCACGGAAGCTAAGAATCAACCACGGCCCTGACCAAATTTATGAAGACCCTTTATCTGGATATTTTCTCCGGCATCAGCGGCGACATGTTCATCGGCGCAATGCTGGACTTGGGCGTTGACTTGGAAACGTTGAAAAGCGAGTTGGACAAGCTCAAGGTCGACGCCTTCCACCTGCACGTTCATCGCCAGACCAAGAGCGGAATCGAGGGTTTCAAGTTTGATGTCCACGACGAATCCGCTCACGAGGGGCACTCCCATAAGCACGGGCCCCATTCACACGGAGAACATCATCACGACGATGATCATGACAACCACGATCACGATCACGAACATGGACACACGCACGGCGACCATTCGCACGATGAACGTGACCATGATCACCACCACGATCACGGCGAGAGCCGGAACTTTTCGGATATTCGCAAACTGATTCTGGACTCGGACCTGTCGGATTGGGTAAAGGAGAAATCAATCGCCGTCTTCCATCGCATCGCCGTCGCCGAGGGCAAAATCCACGGGCATCCGCCGGAGGAAGTTCATTTTCACGAAGTGGGCGCGATCGATTCCATCGTGGACATCGTGGGCGGTTGCATCTGCCTCGAACAACTTGGCAAACCACGCGTGCTTGCCGCGCCGGTGACCGAGGGCACCGGTTTTGTGATGTGCGCCCACGGACGGTTTCCGGTGCCGACCATGGCCACGCTGGAAATTCTGGGCGAACGCGGCGTGCCGCTAAATCAATGCGAAGAACCGCACGAACTCGTCACACCAACCGGGGCCGCCTTGCTCGCAGAATTTGCCGAATCCTTTGCTCCGATGACCGGCCTAGTCGCGGAGAAAGTCGGCTACGGTCTCGGCACCCGCGACAATAAAACCCGTCCCAATGTGTTGCGCGCCATTCTCGGAAACGCCGCTGCGGCGACCGCGTCCCCTGCCCTCGACTGGCAGACGGACACCGTCGCCATTCTTGAAACCAATCTCGATGACATCAATTCTGAGATCCTCGGCAATCTGGTGAACAAGGCATTGGCGGCGGGCGCTTTGGACGTCTTTCACACACCGGTGCAGATGAAAAAAAATCGCCCGGGAGTTCTTGTCACGGTGATCTGTGCGGAATCGGAAGCGGATGCTTTCAGTGAAATGCTGCTGCGCGAGACCAGCGCATTCGGAGTGCGTTGCACCACGGCGAAGCGCCGGAAATTGAACCGCCAGATCCGCACGGTTGAAACCAGGTTCGGCGACATCGATGTGAAGCTTGGGCTGTTGAACGGAAAGATTGTGCAGGTCTCTCCCGAATTTGAGTCGTGCCGGAAGGCGGCGACGATTCACCGGGTGGCGTTAAAGGAAGTTTACGCTGCGGCGGGCAGTGCGGCGCTTTCGATGGACTGAAGCAAGAACAACTGCCGCACCGGAGATCATCAGGACATAGGTGGAAGGCTCCGGAACCTGGAGCATGTTGATCGGCGCGTTCGGGATGAAGTTGTACGCGGCATCGCGTCCCCCCCAAAACAATCTCCAATTGCATCCTCGCCCACCTGCTCGAATCGCAGGTGGCCATAGTTCCAGTCCTCGCCGTTCTGGAGTCGGATCGCAACCAGCATATATTGCATGTTCAGCGCCGACGTTGGGGACCCTGTGCGTTTGCAGGCACAGGGTTGCGGAAATCAATTCTATGCGGCAACGTTTTGCCATCAAGAAGTTAGGAATCAGAATTCAACTGGCTGCCGTGATGAGCGGACTCATCCTTACTGCTTTCACGAGCACGGTTCACGCCCAGGGCAACTTCGTCTACCGCGACCTCGGTTCATTCTGGATGCTGGGCGACGGGAATTTCCCCGTCCGCTACAACCTCGATTTCAACGAGGATGGCCACACCGACTTCATCATCGAGGCCGGTGAATCGTTTCGACCGATTGGAACAGGGGCGAACGCCGTCTATTCCTACCCGGAACCCCCGGGCGATTTGGGCGCAAACGCGTTACCATTGGAGTTCGGCCAATCCATCGGACCGAACCTGCCGCCGGGTGACGTCTGGTTTGAAACCTATCAAGCGCCGAACGTCCCGTTTCCGTATCTCATCTCCTCCGTTTTCCACACGGTTCTGGGTGGTGGAATGATCGGACCGTGGTTTCGCGGAACAACCGCCTACATGGGAGCCCAGTTCGACATCGACGGCGCGCTGCACTACGGCTGGCTGCGCATCGAAGTCCCGGAAGTGAACGCGCCCAACGGCGGCATCATCCATGATATGGCCTACAATACGATTCCCGGCATGCCAATTTTGGCTGGCCAGGTTCCCGAGCCTTCAACATGGGCTTTGCTCGTCGCAGGTGGATCATTTCTATGGTGGCGGCGCCTGCGGGCAGCCAACTTCCAAATTGAACGGGATTGAAAGGTGGGGTGAGTTCTCCGAACGAACCTTGAGCACGTTTTGATACAGAGGCCGCCGCAAGACTTCTCAGACTCGCCCGGAGGTCTCGCCCCACCTCGGCCGGAGCGATGTAGCAGGAACAGAGGTTCACGCCCCACCCCGCCGAGCTCCGATACGCCCCCCCCTCAGCAATAGCGCCCGATAATCGGTTTCAACTCCGTCACAGTTTTCTTCGGCCAGAGTTTCCTGTCCGTCATGATCGCGCTTTGTAACGCGTCATGGCACGGCCAGTCGGGTTTCTTCGGAATCAACGGAAGCACATTTTTGACGATGGATTTAGCCTGGTCGGCGTTGCGATTCAGGTTCTCGATCACCAGCTCCACGGTCACGTGGGCTTCGTTCGTTTTCCAGCAATCGTAGTCGGTCACCATCGCCATCGTCGCGTAGGCGATCTCCGCTTCACGCGCGCACTTTGCCTCACCCAGATTTGTCATGCCGATCACGTCGTAGCCTGCCTTATGATTGGTGATGGATTCCGCGCGCGTGCTGAAGGCCGGACCTTCCATGTTCACGTAGGTGCCGCCGTCGTGCGCCTTCGCCTTGCAGGCCTTCGAGGATTTAAGCAGCAGCCTGCGAAGTTCTTCACAGATCGGATCGGCGAAGGCGATATGGGCCACGATGCCGCGTCCGAAAAAAGTGTGATTCAACGACTGCTTGGTGCGGTCGACAAACTGGTCGATCAGCACGATGTCGCAGGGCTTGTATTTCTTTTGCAACGAACCGACGGCGCTCACACTGACGATCCAGGACACTCCCAGTTTCTTCATCGCCCAGACGTTGGCGCGATGATTCAACTCGGAGGGCAGGATGCGATGACCGCGCCCGTGCCGGGGAAGAAAGACGACGTCGCGCTCCGCCAGTTTTCCGGTCAGCAATTCGTCGGAGGGATCGCCGAACGGCGTCCGGACTTTGACCCATTTCTGACTGGTGAAACCCTCGATGTGGTACAGGCCGGATCCGCCGATGATGCCGATGCGATGCGATGACATGAATGTCTCGTTGAAGTTCAGACAACCACGGATGCGCTCAGGCGCGTTCGCGGGTGCTGCTGTATTTGCCGTTGCGGCGCTGGCGGTTCTCCTGAAGCTCGGGGGAGTAGGAATCGCGTGAGTTGGCCTGGTTCAGATACATGCCCACCAATTTCGAGCGCGACACCTTGTCCGATCGACCCGTGCCAAATGCCCGTCCCGCCCAACGGCCGATTGCAGAAAACAGTTTCATTATATTTTACAGGCAGTCTTCCTGCGCGTTACTCCGTGTTTGTTCGCAGATTTCCGGACCAATTGCCAACTTTTTATTCGGGCCGTGCGTCATCCCTGATTCGGCTGCCAATGCTCGCAAATTACGCGTCTTTGCGTGAATTCGGTTACCGCAATCTGAAGAGAGCTACTCCACCGAGAACTTAAATACCGTCGTGCTCTCAAATGGTTCGCCGGGGCGCACGATGGGTGACGGGAATTCCGGGTGGTTGATCGCGTCGGGATAATGCTGGGTCTCCAGACAGAAACCGAGCCCGTTGCCGGTGTAGAGCTGCACTCCGGGTTGGGTGGTAAGCACTTCCATCACACGACCGCTTTCAGGCTCGCGCACGCGGGCGGCGAGGACGAGAGCGTCACCGCCTCCGTTGATTACGAAATTGTGGTCGTAGATTTGTTTTACGGGTTCGCTAACCTGTTCGACACGTGATCCGATCAACGCTGGAGTCGTGAAATCGAGCGGCGTTCCTTTCACTTCGCCAAACTCGCCGGTGGGAATCAACTGATCGTTGGCAACAGTGAAGGTGTCGGCGTTCAACCACAGTTCGTGTTCGCCAATCTTGCCCTTTCCTCCGAGATCGAAGTAGGCGTGATTGGTCATATTAACGATCGTCGGATTGTCCGTCTCGGCCCCATAGTCGATGCGCAGTTCATTGTCGTCGGTCAGTGTATACGTCACCGTCGCGGTCAGATTTCCCGGGAAACCTTCCTCACCATCGATGCTCAGATAGGTCATACGCACACTGGATTCGTGCGACTTCAGCGGTAGTGGCTTGGCGTCCCACACGACTTTCGCAAAGCCCTTGCGGCCACCGTGAATGTGGTTTTCACCATTGTTCGCGGTCACCAGATACTCGGTGCCATCAATCGAGAACCGCGCCTTGGAAATTCGATTGGCAAACCGCCCGATCAACGCGGCCGCCGGGAATCCATCAATGTATTTTTCCAATGAGTCCGTGCCCTGGATCACGTTGATCTTTTTCCCCTCGCGATCCGGCACGCTGATCTCGTTGATGATCGCTCCATAGGTGATCACCTTGACGGTCATGCCGTTGTTGTTCCGCAGCGCAAACTGCTTCACGGCCACCCCGTCGTGCATGCGACCGAACAAGGTTTCCTCTAATCGCTCGTAAGGAAGTTCAGCAGCAGAAACACGCGACAAAGACGTCACTACGAGGAATGACAGAAGGACCTTTTTCATAAGAGTTTATGTTTATCCGCGACGCCCATTTTCTTCACTTGACCGTTCACGAGTATTTCTCGACGACAGCTTTCATTTTTTGCAGACCTGTTTTTGCCACTTGTTCGGCAGGTAATTTCCACAGTTCCTGGCTGAACAGTTCCAGCGACAGAACCATATTCGGATTGATCGTGTGCAATTGCGGAATCAGCCACGCCCACGGAGCCACGCCGTCGCCGGGATACACCCGATCGCTGTCGTTCAGTTTTTCGTGTGAAGGCTCGCCCGGGAAATCGTTCATATGAATGACATGCACTGCGCTCGCGCTCAGCAGCCGCAGCCCTTCAAAATCCGATCCGCCGCGATACACGTGATACACATCCGGCAGGAGACACGCCTTGGGATGCCCGCTCTCGATCATCGCGAAAACCGATTGCCCGAGCAGATGCAGGTTCTTCGAGAAGCCCCAGACTTCGAGTTCGGGCACCACATCCATTTCATCGCCCAGCTCAAGCAACGCGCGGTAACGTTTGGCAACATCGAGTAATGCCAGCTCCGAACCATCGACAGCGCCCGCCGGTGGCGCTGCAATTCGTTTGCCGCCGATCTGTTTCACCAAATCCATGTCGCGTTTGGCTTCCTCCAGACCCTTCGCCCGCTTTGCGTCGTCGTCGACGATCCAGTTTGAGAACGCTATGGCACTTTCAACCGTGAGGCCGAGATCGTTGATTCGCTTGTTCAGATCCTTGAGCGAACCGCCGGATTTTTGATAGTCACCAATGACGCTCACCCACGGCTCGATCGCGTTGTAACCAGCCTTGGCGGCGAGCTCAACCTCGCCAAGCAGTCCAAGTTTCTGTCCTCGAATGGTGCTGGTGTTCAGGCAATACTTGAATCCGCTGACGGCGGGTTTGGCCGATTGTGCGGCGGTGGCAGCAGTTCGTGAACCGGCGAACAGCCCGACGCCCGCGATGCCGAACGCGAGGTTGCCGACGAATTGACGGCGGGAATTTCCGGATTGGTTGGTTGAATTCATTTGAGGTTCGGTTGAATAAAGTTAAGGGCTTCTGAACGCTTCAAAATTGAACCGGCAATTACCACGCAGTCCAGCCACCGTCCACAGTGAGGGTCGTTCCCGTCGTGTAGCTCGAAGCATTCGAGGCAAGATAAATGATCGCTCCATCAAGCTCGTTCAGCTCACCCCAACGTCCCATCGGAATCTTCGCGACGAAGGCCTTGTATTTCTCCGGATCGTCGAGCAGCGCCTTGTTCATGTCGGTCGCGAACGGCCCGGGGCAGATCGCATTCACGGTCACGCCGCTGGTTGCGAATTCAAGTGCCTGCGTTTTAGTCAGCAAGATCAGGCCGCCCTTGGTCGCGGTGTACGGCGGACGCGCAGCGAGCCCGACCTGTCCGAGAATCGAGGACATGTTGATGATGCGGCCCCACTTGTTTTTCAACATGTACGGGGCGACGGCCTTCGAGCAGATGAACGGGCCGGTCAGGTTGATATCGACGACGCGCTTCCATTCTTCGACCGACAGATCGACGGTTGCTTCGCGGACATTGACGCCGGCGTTGTTCACCAGAATATCAAGGCTGCCGAAATCCTTCACCACACCGTCGACGAACGCCTGAACGTCGTCGAACTTCGTGACATCCACCGCCGCGCCAAACGCTTTGACGCCATGTTTCGCAGCAACTTTATCAGCCGCAGCCTTGGATTCATCGGCGTGCCGGCTGTTGATGACAATGTTGGCACCGACGCTGGCGAGCGTGTTGGCGAATTGAAAACCCAGGCCCTTGGTGCCGCCCGTGATCCAAGCCACTTTTCCGTCGATGCGAAAGATGTCGAGACTCATAATTGTTCAATAGAATTGGAGACGGGCAACCATGCATTCGCCGGGAGGACCGTGTCAAACCTTCGGGTGGCTCTGCGGAATTTGGGTGATCCGGTCTAGCACCCCGGCGGGGACGCTCAAAGTGAACTGGATTTCAACCCCTCCCCCGCGCAACAGTTCGCGACTCGAACAGCGCTCCAAAACACTATTTTTTCTTCGCGCGTTTCTTGGCAGCGAGCAGGCGGCTGGTCATGGAGTCTTCTTCGGCTGGCTTCGCCGGTTCCGCTGCGGCGGCTTTCTCTTCCATCACCGGTGTGCTGGTTTGATTTCCCGGACCGATGATTGGTGCCGCCATCGTCTCCTTCGGCTTGAACAGGTTTTCGTCAGGCGCGACAATCGGTGCGGGCCGCGATGAACGCACCCGGTCACGACGGTTCAACAGGGCGGCGAGCGATTCGTCGGTTTTGATCTCGGCTTTTTTCGGCTTCCAGAAGAACAGGTATTCGTTCGCCCACGCCCAGGCTTTCTCAAATTCCTCGCGGCCAAGCTGAATCCGGCGCACACCGACATCGATGACGAACAGCACGATCGCCAGTTTGATCAGCAATTCCCACAGATCGCGCGGCTGAAAGGTTTTTTGCCGGTTGAAATTGAAGGACTGTACCGCCGTGCTCTGCGGATCAAGGACCCGGCCACCGCCGGCTTCCGCAAGTTTTTGCAGCAGAAACAAGTTCGCGGCCGCACTGCTGAACTCCGGCGAGTAATTCACGCTCGCGCCCAACGCCATGCTACCGTTGCTCTCGATGTCCATGAGGTTGATCATGTATTCACCGACGTCCTTGGTATCGAAGTTTGCCTCGTATCGACCAGGGCCGGTCTGTTCCAAGTAGACGTCGGTGCGCTCGCCTGTCGGACTGACCACGATCGCTTTCAACGTCATGAAGTTCCGGAAATTTCCGTTCTCGTCCAACGCCTCGACACTCAAGCTGCCACGTCCGTCATCGACCGCGATCTCGGTCGTGAAGTCGGCGTTCTCCAAACGACGCAGCGACCAGTTCGCCATCTGCGCCCAGAACTGCCGGTAGCTCCCCCACCCCATCCAGTCGGCGGCCCACTTGCTCCGCGCATCGCTGGTGAACGCCACCACCCGCCCCAGCCCGAACTGCCAGTGCGCCAACAGCGGATCACCTTTCTCGGTGACCAACGGCATTTCGGCGCGGGGCTTGGATTCCGTGATCACGACGCCGCGCAGAATCGGATAGCTCGAACCCAGGCCGCGGATGAGTTCGCTGTTTTGAACGAGCTGCGGGGTGAACGGATCTTCTGAAATCGCCGACTTCAGGATGATCGCCGTTTCCTTGAGAAAAATCTGCGGCAGATCATCGGGCGAACGCACGTCCCAAAATCTTCCACCGCCCTCGTCAGCCATCCAGATCATGCGGTCCGGCATCACGTGACCGCCGATTTGAACGGTCGATACGGTGATCCGGTCTCCGACAATCGCCTGCATCAATTCCGGCGGCGGCGCATTCGGATCGCCGTCGCTGAACACGATCATGTGCTTTAGATTCGCCGTGGAATCTTTCAACGCCTGATGCGCCATGCCCATGACCTTGATGAAGCTCGGCATGTCGCCCGGATTCATCCCGGTGATCTTCTTGCCCAGCTCACGCTTGTCGCCGACCTCTTGAAGATCGAACAGCCACCGGTCCGTGCCGTCCCACAAAACGATCCCCATTTCATCGCGCGGCCCGAGCGCTTGCAACGCGGCGAACGCGACGTCGCGTCCCCACTGGTTGGCACCTGGAAATTCCGTGGCGTGCGAAACAATGACCAGCGCGCCCTTCGGCAAAACCTTCTTGCTGCTCAGCTCATTTGACACCGGCAGCATCCGGTCCATTGGTGTGTTCTTGTAAGCACCCGCCGTGTAGGAATTGTCACCGCCAATGCAGACCAGCCCGACGCCGAAATCCCGGACGGCGCTTTCGAGCAATTTCATCCGGTCGTTGCCCATGTCGCCGGCGGAAATGTTGCTCAGAAAAATCGTGTCGTAACTCTGCATCTCCGCGAGCGAATCGGTCATCGCGGCCGCCCGGCGGACGGTCACGTCGAGCTTGGAATTCTGCAGCGCGGCGATCAGTTCGGCATCGAGATCAGGCTCGGCGGAGACCAGCATCACGCGCGGTTCGCTGCGCACGTCGGTGAACGCGGTCGCGCGATTGTTCTGCGGCAATACATCTCCCGGCGCTTCGATCTGGACGCTGTATTTATAGAATCCGGGCGCTTCAAGATTCTGCGGAAACTCGAACAAATTTTTTCCCGCGGCCAGCATCACGGGTTGTTCGCCCAGAAACTCGTCGTTGCGAAACAGCTTCAACGTCGCTTCCTGGGCGGTGTCGGACTTCACGAAAATTCGTGCGGTAAACGGCTGCCCTTTCTTCACCTTGGCGGGCATTCCGAGTTTCTGAACGGACACGTCCTGAACACGCGACGCCGTCAGCGGCACCACATCAAGCGTCACGTCAAGCGGGCGTGCTGCAGTGATGGCCGCCATCGCGTCGCCAATGTTTTCGTTGCCATCACTGACCAACACCAGCTTCTTCTGGCCGGTCTCAGGGAAAGCAGCGGTGCCAAGACGGATTGCCGCGGAAATGTCGGTTCGTTTCTTGCCGACCACAGCGTTGATCTTCTGCAGGTCGACGGCGGAATTGGGATTGAACTCGATCGCCGCGTCTGTTCCGAAAACCAGCAGCCCGGCCTTGTCCTCCTTCTCCTTCACGGCGGAAACGCGGTTGATATAATCGAGGGCGAACTCGTTTTGGGAATTCGGAACGCTGTCCGATTGATCGAGGAGAAAAAAGACGTTCATGCCCTCCTGCGGCCGCAGCCACTGGAATCCGGCGACCGCAAAAATGAGCGCGATGGTGATGATCAACCGAAGCGCGAAAACGGACCAGCGGCGCCACGGATTGATCTGCACGTCCGACTTGATCGACAGCCAGACGACCCACGCCAACGCCGGGATCAGCAGGACAAGATAAAGCGGATGGGTGAATTGGAAGTTCACAACGACCTCCTCTCTCGATCAATCCTTGCCACATCTTTCCGTCGCCAGAATTTCTGCACGCGGTGGTTCATGCTGTCGGCCACGATCAGGTTTCCCTTGGAATCGAGCGTGATCGACCAGGGATTGCTGAACTGTCCGAGCTCGTAACCGGCTTCCCCGATGATTTCGATGGGCTGATCCTGGGTGTCGAAAATCTGGAGACGGCTGTTGCCGAATTCGCAGACGTACTGCCGGCCAGCCGCGTCGATTCGAATGTCGTAAGGATAGCTCATCTCTCCGGGTTGATTTCCGGCGCGACCATACTCACGGATAAACTCACCGTCAGCCGAAAAAATCTGGATCCGGTGATTGCACGAATCGGCCGCGTAGATCCGGCCGTTCGCGTCGACTGCCAGGCCTTCGACCCGGTTGAACTGGCCGGGGCCGGACCCCGGTTCGCCGATCGAAAAAATCACGTTCGTGCCGCCGGGCGAAAATTTCTGGATGCGTTCGGCAAAACTGTATTCGCTGATCCAGATCGCACCGTCCGGCGCGACGGCGATTCCGCGCGGGAAAACGAGTTGCCCGACCTTGGCCCCGTTTTCGCCCCATTGATGAAGCAGTTCGCCGGTCCGGCTGAAGTGGTTCACCCGCGTGTAGTGCGGTTCGATCAGGATGAGATTTCCGTCGAGCCCCGTACACATGCCCTTGGCTTTCCCCTTGTCGGTCTCCGGCATCTGCCAGCCGAGCAGGAACTCGCCGTCGGGAGAGAATTTCTGCACCCGGCCCGTGAGATCAACCACGTAAATATTGTCGTCGCCATCCACGCCGACGGAGCGCGGTTTGTTGAACTGACCGACTCCGCCGCCGCGTTCGCCAATCACGGTTACGTGCGAAAACAGTTTGCTGTCCAGCGAACGGCGGCGGTCGGTATCCGCCGGACCGCAACCCGCAACCATCAAGGCAATCAGCAGAAGTCCGGCGAATTGACGCGGATTCACACGGCCTCCTTTCGCAGACGTGCAGCTACGAAGCCGGCCGTCATTCCCAGAATCAGTGGGATGACCGCAATCAATAGCAGCAGCAGGCAGAGCGCGTTCACCTGTTCATTGTGACCGTAGTGCAACAGATTGAAAATCCTCAATGCGAGCGTCTCGCCGCCGGCCGGCACGATCAGGTTGATGGTTTCCACGTCCCACAAACAGAGCAGATAAATCACGTAGGCCAGCGCCAGCATTTGGGGGCGCACCAACGGCCAGTCCACCAGTGTCCAGCGTTGCCAACCGGACGCGCCGCCGAGCCGTCCGGCGTCCACGAGGTCGCGGTCCATTCCGCGACGAATCAACCGCGCGCCGTACCACGCGGGAGCAAAATAGCGGAGCGCCAATCCAATGAAAAGGACCGTCACGCCCGAATAGACCCCGCGGGTCGCGTTTCGGTTTAATAAAAAAATAAGCAGGATTCCGATCAGCACGCCCGGCAGGAAAAAGAACGGCCAACCGAGCGCGCCCCAACGGGATTTCGAAGTGACCCAGCCCAGCGACAACACGAGCAATGCCGATCCCGACGCGAGAATCAAACTGTGCCAGAACGCGCTTTGCCCCGCTGCGAATGCGGTCGACAAATGTTCCCACGTTCCCGAACTCAGAACGAGCTGCCCAAGCGGCAGCGCCAGCGCCAGCGCAATCAGCCCGACCGACACGCCGGTCGCCACCCAGCGAAGCGAGCCGATCAAACGCCTGAAGTTTTTGTGATCCCATTCGCGCAAACCCTGCGGCCATGAAATTGGTTTGCGAGCGAGAAGCGTGATTAGCAACAGCGGAAACACCAGCATCGGCCAGCTGAGTTTGAGCGCCTCCACGTAATTGAACGTGGTGTTGAATTGCACCCAGAGCTCCGCCGGATAAACCTTCACCTGAAGAATTGCCGGGATGGAAAACTGGTTCATCGCGAGCACAAAAATCAGCGCCGCGCTTTGGGCCCACGCAACCTGTGAACCCGGCAGCAGCAGATGTTTGAAGAACGGCAGGCCCGTCAATTCCGGATCAATTTCCGACAGCTCAGGATCAAGTTGCCGCCAGGACGAATAAACCAGCAGCGTCGTGATCGGCCAGTGCATCAGCGCGAGCAGCGCAACGGTTCCGGCAAGCGAGTACAGTTCAAACGGCAACCAAAGATGAAGGGAACCGGTCCTGCCAAACAGATCGATCCACGAATTGACGATCAGGAACGGTGGCAGCACGAGCACGACAACCGTGACGATTAACAGGCATCGGCGCATCGCCGACGCGGAACAGGAAATCCACATCGCCATCATCTGTCCGAGAACCAACGACAAAAACGTCGAGATGCACGCGACAAAGAGACTGTTCTGGAGCAATGACCAATTCACTGTGATGGGCGGCATGGTCATTGGTCGGTCGAGGCGGAGTCAATGCAGATATCGAGGAACCGGGCAATTGATTGCGACAACGCCACTACTTACGCGAATTGCACGAATGATCACGAATTACCCGGGACTGGTGGTGGGGCGAGTTCTCCGAACGAGCCTTCGGCGAATCCAAATACGCTCCGCACGCCCTGAAGAGTTCGGAGCCACCAACACGCTCAAAGGCCGTCTCGGAGAGACGGCCCCACCTCCCACCTCCCACCTCCCGCCGCCAGCGAGCACGAGCGGAAACTGCCCGGACCCAATCCAACTCCTCCTCGTGGTCGTCCTCGCCCTCGATTTGGCGAGGACGACCACGAGGAGGAGAACGACCACGATTTTGAAATCACGCGTTTCCGGCCAGACGCTAATTAGGGAACCGCCGCGCCGCGTCCGCCCACTCGAGGCCTCCAATCTCACGCGAACGCGGGGCTGGCCCATTCTGGTCTGAAACCTCATGGTCGCCACGGAATCAATTGTTCGCCCGGACGCGCTGCGGGCTTCCGGGGTCAGACAAGCAATCGTTGGCGGTCGCCATCACAGATCAAGCACGATGAATCTCCAACCCATCATCATCTCACTTGAAACCGGTTTGATCCGCACGCTCGCAACGGTCGCCTGCCTGTTCTACGTTTCCCCCGTTCATGCCGCCTCCGCAGGAACTAATTTTCCATACACGGTGCAGCATTGGGGCAGCGAGCAGGGATTGCCGGTCGGCCCCGGTTCGACCGTGTTGCAGACCCGGGAAGGCCATCTCTGGTTCGGCACCGAGGAAGGATTGGGAAAGTTCAACGGAGCAACCTGCCAGGTGTTTGATTCATTCAACACGCCCGAGATGAAGGGCAACGCAGCGCGCGTCCTGTTTGAGGATCGGGAGGGCAATCTTTGGATTGGCAATGGCAACAAGGGGCTTCTCCGCTTTCGCGACGGTGTGTTCACGCACTTCGGACAGGAGTCCGGATTGTCGAACGGGTCGGTGTCCGGCATTGCGCAGGATTCGGGTGGAACACTCTGGGTGGGCACGGACGGAGGCGGCCTGTTTCGATTCGAGAATGAAAAATGCGTGGCCGTCGCCATTCCTGAAGCGGACCAAAGTTCGTTCATCAACAGCCTTGCCTGCACTCCGGACGGTTCCGTGTGGGTCGGAAATCAGGCCGGGTTACACCGGGTCAAGAATACCGGGAGCGAATGGTTCAATCTGAAAAACATCCACGCCCTCCACGTGGATGAGCGGGGACAGTTGTGGATCGGCGGAAATGGAATTCTGGCGCGGGTCGTGGACGGGCAACCGGTGCTGGAAGCGTGGGACGACCGTTGGGAGAGAATCGACGGTATCGCGACGAGTCCCGACGGTGTGTTGTGGCTGGCAACCCCGCACGGAATCTTCCGCCGGAGCGATAACGAAACGGCGCGTTACCGGACGGAAGACGGCCTCTCAGGAGAGTTGTTCACGAACCTCATGGTGGACCGTGAAGGCAGTGTGTGGATCTGCAGCAACGCCAGCGGCATTGATCAGCTGAAACCCTCACGCTTTCGGGTGATTGGAACCGGACAGGGATTGAGTCATCCGACAGTCACCTCCATTTTGGAGGCTGCGGACGGTGCCATGTGGATCGCGACCGAGAACGGTTTGAACCGTTTTTTGGACGGAGAGATGACCGTTTTCGGACAGGATGAGGGCCTTTCGTGGAACATGATTTTCACGGTCGCCGAAGAAGCGGACGGCACCATCTGGGCGGGCGCCTGGAAAGGGTTGAACCGGTTGCAGAATGGCAACATCACGCAGTACGGGGTTGAAGACGGCCTGCCGGGCAACACCATCTGGTGCTCCTATCGCGATCCCGACGGAACCGTCTGGTTCGGAACGGCCAAGGGGGTGGTTGCACGCCGGAACGCCGCCTTTACGACATTGAACCACGCCAACTCCGGACTCTCGCACGACGACGTCCGGTGCCTGTTGCGCGATCGGCAGGGCCGTTTCTGGGTGGGTACTTCGTACGGCCTGAATCTTTTGCAGGACGGGCGGTTTCAGAATTTTTTCGAAGCCGCGAAAGATCAGCCGTTCAATATTATCCTGACTCTTCACGAAGATGCCGGGGGCGGTGTCTGGTTCGGCACGCAGGGGAACGGACTGTTCGTCTATCGCGACGGCCGCTTCACGCGTTTCACCACCGCTGGCGGATTGTTTGACAACACGGTTTTCAAGATCCTGGAAGATGATTCCAACAACCTCTGGCTGACCAGCAACCGCGGTTTGTTCCAGGTCAGCCGCAAGCAGCTGGAGGCCGTGGCTCGCGGTGAAATGGGCCGGGTGACGGGACGCATTTTTGGCCGGCAGGACGGTCTCCCGTCGTCGGAGTTCAACGGGACCATCCAACCCAACAGTTGGAAGACGCGCGACGGCCAGCTCTGGTTTGGAAGCATGGCCGGCGCCGTCATCGTGGACCCCGGACAGATGTTTACGAATCTGGTGCCGCCCAAGGTCAGCATCGAATCGGTCACGCTGGACGGCCAGCCCGGGAGGGTTCAATCGGACACCATCGTGGTACCGCCGGGTATCGAGCGCATCCGCTTCGATTATTCGGTCTTGAGCTATATCTCTCCCGGTGCGCTGAAATCCCGCTACCAGTTGGAAGGATTTGACCGAACGTGGGTCACCAACACCGCAAATCACGAGGCGCAGTTCACAAAACTGGAACCGGGGAACTACCGCTTTCACATTGCCGCCGCGAATGGAGACGGGATCTGGAATGAAGAAGGAGTGTCCGTGGCGATGATCGTGCAACCCTTTTTCTGGCAGCGGAGTTGGTTTCAGTTTGCAGCCGGTTTGCTGGCCGTAACCGCGCTTGTCTGGGTGGTTCGCATCTGGACCGCGCACAGCCATCGCCTGGCCCTGGAAAGCCTTGAACGAAAACATACGCTGGAGCGCGAGCGGACGCGCATTTCAACCGATCTGCATGATGACGTCGGGAGCAACCTCGGCAGCATCTCGTTGCTCAGCCGCAGCGTGCAACGAAGGGCCGGTGACGCGTTTGCGACGGATCTGGGCGAGATCTCCCGGCTGGCCCAGGAAACGTCGGATGCGATGCGCGACATCGTCTGGTTCATCAATCCCAACGAGGACGCCGTCGAAAAAATGTCGCTCCGCATGAAAGACACGGCGGCCGTTTTGTTGGGCGGCGGAAAGTTTGTTTTTAAAACGGCGGATCTGTCCGCGACCACGCGGTTGAGCCCGCAGTTTAAGAGGCAGTTTTTTCTCATCTTCAAAGAGAGCCTGCACAACGTCAGCAAGCACGCCAACGCCACCAAGGTCGTGATCCGATTATCGGTCAGCTCCGGACAATTGATTCTTGAAGTGCAGGACGACGGTTGCGGTTTGCGTGAACCGGAGAACAATCGCGGCAACGGACTGGCCAGCATGCGTCGTCGAGCAGCCGATCAGCAATGGAAGTTTGAAATCAAGAGCAGATCCGAAGGCGGGACGCTTGTCCGGTTGGAAGCACGGCTTGAATGGACGGCGGAACCGTAGGATTGAACCAGCCTGCAAAGCCCATCGCCGGACCGCACGGAGTGACGGTTCCTACCGCCCCTCAGGCACGTCGTCACTGCAAGTTACAATCTGCGTGAACCTCGAACGGTAGGGCGCGTCGCTCCGCGCGCGCCGTTGGACCAGGCCGCAAACCGTCGCACCCGCGAATGGGCGATCCCTTATCAATCCTCTCCCGTGTTTGCGTGATGACGGTGCCGCCCGATTCAGTCTAGGATGGCTCCACACCAATGCCTGACACTTTGAAAAAAATATCGATCTGGATTGTTGAAGACAACGTGGCGTATGCCCGTACGGTCGGCGGCTTGATCAACGACCTGCCCAATTTTCGATGCCCGCATACCTTCACCAATTGCGAAGAGGCCCTGGCCGCCATGCGCCGATCAGCAGACCTTCCCGGCATCATTCTGCTGGACGTGGGCTTGCCCGGCATGAGCGGCCTCGAAGGCATCCGTCATTTCAAGGAGGTATCGCCGAACACACCGATCATCATCCTGACCGTTTTTGATGATCGTGAAAAAGTCTTCAACGCAATCTGCGCGGGCGCTTCCGGCTATCTGTTGAAGACCGCACCGGAGGAGAAGATCGCCGAAGCCCTTCAGGAAGTGTTGAACGGCGGTGCGCCGATGACCGCCAGCATCGCGCAGAAGGTGCTCGAACGGTTTTCCCAACTGGCCACACCGAAAGGCGAATACGGACTTACCTCCCGCGAGCGCGAAGTCTTGGAACTCATGGTGGAAGGTTTGATCAAAAAAGAAATCGCCGACCGACTGTCGTTGAGCTTCCACACCGTGGATACGCATCTGCGGAACATCTACGGCAAGCTGCACGTGCGGAACCGCACCGAAGCCGTCGGCAAGGCGTTGAACGAACGGCTTCTTTAGCGCGCTTTCAGAAATTCTGTGGTGCTGTTCCAGGTGGCCGCGTTGTTGAGACCGTGCCGATGCTGGCGACATGTGGAACGGAGCGCGGGTGGTCTTCGACACACCCGCGCTCCGGGGAAACACTCCGCCTCGGTTGCTCCACAGAATGACGTTGCCGACCATTCCTCCGGGCTACGTAATTTCTTCAACCGCTCGAGCTGGATCGGAGACCGGGAAAAACAGATTGGCTTGGAATCCGTCCTTGCCAGAAACGCGCCCGTTCGGTTTCCTGACTTCATTGAAAAGCGGTGTTTGGAAAAATCAACGGTGTACGACGTCGTGTACACCTCATCACATATCAATACTGTCGGATAGAAGTTTAATCGAACCATGCGCAGACGAAAGGCCATCATTTCCTGCCTTGCGATTGCTGTGGTTTTGGGTGTGCTTTTGGTTTTGTGGGCTCGTTCGCCCAAGGGTCGGATTCTCGGCGACTCACGATTCCATGTCACTCAGGAGATCGCCGGCGGTCGGCTGGGGTTTTATGCGCCCCATGATGCCCACTTTATAGTTCGTGAATTCGCCTCGGAATGGAACGCCATTTGGAAACGGCCCATTGATGGTGACGAAGTGCGCTTTCCGCCGACAATGATACAGGCCTGTAGCATTGCCGGACTTCTCTCACAGGCGACCCGCATGACCGGCGTCCGTTATGCCATCGCCCGGCCGGTGGTCGAGGGTGCTGGATCGGTCGAGTTCGGGCATACCAATTCATTGGATGCCGAAGAATGGGTCACGGCCTTCAAGGAGGCGCTGCAATCGGGCAAACCGGAATGGATCAATGATATCAACTCTAGATTTAGCCGGACGAACCCACGGAAGGAGAACCTCGTGATCATAACGAACTCACCGGACTTGATTCTCATTGTGCCGCTCGAATGGTCGGCGGAGTTCCAGCCGTCCAAATGACTGAACGTGGATTCGCTTTGCTCCACCATAACTGCTGGCGCTCTCACCGAGTGGCTTTTTGAAGGCACCGCCCTTTTCGTGATCTCCCAAAAGGGCGCACGATTCTACCAGTGCCTCCACCCCCTTCCCGCGAACGCGTGATTGTCGGGACCTTCGCAAATGCGGTTTAGTGGAAAACGCAATGAATACGTGGACCGTTTTCTCCGAACGCAATCATTGTCCGAGCCTATGAAACATCGAAACCAACTTGCCTGCGGTCTCGCCCTCATTCTCCTTTCTGGAACGTTCCCCGCCGCCGCCCAATCGACGGAGTTGCTCGAACTGCAAACCATGGTCGCCGGTTCGGGCGGTCCCGCGCAGTTTATCTTTTCGGATCACGGCACCGGTGCCTCGGGCTACTCGGTGCGTTCGGCGGCTGCGCTGGGCGAGCCTGTTGTTTGGGAACCGGAACCCGGCGCAGTCGTGACGCCGCTGGGCAACGGCCGGTATCAGGTGACGGTTGTGCAAGGTTCGCCGGACCGGTTCTACAGTGTGACCGGTGCCAACGGAAATGCCGACCCCATCGAGATCAGTTTTCCTTCGACCTCGCTGGAAATCAATGAAGGCGACTCGGCGTCGCTGACCGTCAATTTCAGCCGGGCCTATTTCGGCACCATTCGATATTCCATCGGTGGGACAACCTCCCCGGTGGATCACCCCGGATTGAACGGCGAGGTTGAGGTGAACGGAGCGACGTCCGTTGTGATACCCATCGAGCTTGCTGACAACGATGCCATCAGCCAGTTGAAACAACTGGTGCTCACGCTCGAAGCAGGGTCAGGGGCGGTCGTGAACTCTTCGTATGAAAGCACGGTTACCATCGTCGACAACGACGCGGACTGGCGGGGCACGTTCATCGATGCGGACGCGGCCGTCGGCTTTGTGCTCCGCATTCTGCAATCAGACGGACCGGTCA
Organism: Verrucomicrobiota bacterium; assembly: GCA_041689265.1. Lineage (GTDB taxonomy): Bacteria > Verrucomicrobiota > Verrucomicrobiia > Limisphaerales > RI-55 > JBDNGP01. The sequence goes on along the minus strand of JBDNGP010000160.1, from coordinate 19,134 downwards.
CCGCCACGTTGGTGAGTGACGGTGTCGGGCTGATTCCGGTGGGCGAACACAACGCGGTAATCACCTTTTCCACCGATGTCTTTTCCAGCACGACCTCGCCGGTTGACATGGATACGGACAACACGTTTCAGAACCTGCCCGCCAGGCTCAAGCTGGGGCTGAGCGCGGCGAACGGCCAGAGCGGTCAGGAGGTCACTCCCACCCGGGTGAACGGCGCGGCGTCACTGATCATCGAGTATCCGGGCCGGTCCCACCTCAACCGCACGAACGTCGGCACGTTTGTGTTGTTCAAACCGCCGGTCGCGCCGTCCACGAACAAGGTTCAACTCGTCAACGCGCAATAATCGAAAGGAGCAAAACGAAATGAAGACACTCAATTGCAATTCGATCCGGACCGGCGCGGGCATAAATTTTTATCAGCGCACGATTCTGTTGGCGGCAGCTGCGGTGCTCGGTTGCCTGACACTTCAGGCACAGCCTTATCCCGCAGAGCTTCTCAAGGAAAAGGCCGCGTTCAACAACACGGCACCCGACGCGATTGGCGCCGGTCAAAGCGCGGCAATCGAAGGTGAATACGCGGTGGTGGCCGGCAACAAACGGCTCGACGGCTACCGGCTGGTCAACGGCGAATGGGAATTCCAGGGGGGCTCTGATTTTACATGGCAGGCTGCCGAGGATTCACTGGCCGCGCACAACGGAACCATTACTGCGGGACAGGCCACCGGCAATGGTGCCGTTTATGTTTTCCAGGCGAAAGGTGATGAACAGTCCGCGTTGAACGGCTGGAACGTGACCGATACGAGCCAGGTTTCAGGCTCCACGTTCGGGTATCTCCTGCCATTCACTCCGGAACAACTTGATCTCGCGACCAACGAAGTTTGGACGCTGACAGTGGTCTCCCGGATGAACGATAATTTCGGTGATTCCGCTTCGCTGTATTTTGATTTCGCCGATACCAACGACCGGAGGTTCCTGATCTTTTTTGATCTCGATGACAACAAGGATCTGACGGTTCAACTGTCCGGACTGGAGACCCTGACCCTGACCACCAACGGTGCCGGGTGGGGCGCCTACCACACGCATCAGATCATCTTCGATCCAGTGACGCAAACGGCGGACTACCATTTCGACGGCGTGAAAATGAATTCAGCGCCGTGGAGCCCCACGGCGGTCGCCGGATTGAACGGGCTCCGGTTTGGCGCGGGGTCCAGCGGAGGCCGGGGCAGCGTGACCTACAACAAGGTCGAATTCCTCGTGCATGAGGGCAACCAGATCCTGGCCTCCTACGATGCGGGCGACGCCGGCAACCCGGCCGATCCCGATCCGGTGGACCAGGGATGGAATGCGTTCGGCACCGGCACCGGCGTCTCGACGCGCGCCGTGCAGGCCGAGCTGGTTTCGATCTGGCCGTTGACGGGCGTTGCCCGGGCCGCCGACGACTCTTCGGGAGCAAACTTCGGTGCCAGCGTGGACATCAGCGGCGACACGATGGTCGTGGGGGCGTATGGCGACAATGACTATTCCGGTGCCGCGTATGTCTTCACCCGCGATGGAGATGCCTGGAACCAGCAGCAGAAATTGACGGCGGCGGTGCCCGGATTTAACAACTACTACGGCTACAACGTGGCGATCGACGGGGATAACATCGTGGTCGGGTCGCTGTATTACGAAAGTCTGGCGGACCCGACGTCGGGCCTTGCTTTTGTCTGGGTCCGCGACGGGGCCACATGGTCGCAGCAGGATGTGTTGAATCCGGCGACGGCGACCAGTCCGAGCCAGTACATGTCCGTTCAAGGAGTGGACGTCAGCGGCGACCTGGCCATAGTTGGAACTCCCTCCGGAGGCAGCCAGCGCGCCGGGGCGGTATCTGTCTTTCGGCGGACGGGAACCGCCTGGGCGAAAGAATCGGTTCTGAATCCCGGTTCAAATTACGCGACGGTGGCCAACTTCGGAGGCAAGGTCGCCATTCACGATGGAACTGTATTCGCCGGATTCAATCGAAGCTCGGAAACCGGGATCAATCCACAGCGTTACTTTGCTTCCTACCTGGCATTCTCGAAAGATGGCGCGGACGGTTGGGTGCCGATGGTCCAGCATGATTATGAAGTCGAAAGCATCTACAACAGCGTAACGGGCATCGGCTTCGACGGCGTGCATCTCATCATAAGCTTTTACGTTTCCCCCAATGACGATGTCGAGCCAGTGCATGTGTGGGCGCTCGATTATTCGGATGCCGGTGCGGTGGCGCAGTTTGTCCGCAAGCTGACCGACTACACGGCGGCGAAGGATTCGGGCAATCTTAACAAGGACTCCGCCGCGTTCCGCTACAAGGATTTGCTCTATGGAAAAGAGGATTTGAAAATGCGTTCCCGCACCGAGCTGATGAACACCCTCTATGGTGAAGCGGAACGTGCGCGGGCGGCTTATGCCGAGTCGGAACTGGCCAAGGGACTGGTGCCAAATCCGGATGACGTCGGACTTCGCGACCTGATGCTCGACATCTACTACGATCGGACGGTGGCGGAAACAATCCTCGGCAAGGATCTTCTGGCGACGGCAGAGAAAGCCCATTTCGGCGGGCTCATCGGGATCGATCCACCGCTGAACGGATTCGTGATCGACCAGGAGATTCCGCCGTATCAACAGGCGCTCGCCAAACAGCGTGAGACGGTTGACGGCTTGCTCAGTTTGCTGGGAGAGGACTTCGGCGCGGCAGTTGATCCGCCGCTGGGCTATCAGATGTTTCGCGACCGGGTCCCGTTCCGCGCGTTGATGAGCGCGCGCTACACGAACGAGCTCGGGGATTCCGTTTCCGTTTCAAGCGAGGAAATACTGTTCACCGGTTACAAGGATGCGGTGCTGGCGTTTGATCAGTTGCGGGACTATGGACAGACGGCCGCCACGGTCGGTAAGTTGATGATTGCCCGGGACAATCCGGCGGCCGGCAATCAGATGAGCGACCGCGACCAGGTGAGGGCGTTGATCACCGGCGCGCAGCAGTATCTTTACGTCCACGGCCATCTGGTGAAGGACCTGTTTCCCAACCTGCCCCCGCCCGGTGACGAGTCAGGGCTGGCGGAAGCCATCGCCGGATGGGAAGGCAGCCTCACCGATCTCGAAGGCCTCCAGCAATTGCTGGCCGGCGACGCGAATGTCCTGGGATTCGCCTCCGACTTCATGATGTACATCCAAAACTTCGGAACGCAGACCACGCCGGAGTTTCATTCCTACGACATCTTTCGCGAACGACTCGATCCCGCGCGTTCAAACTCCGCGCTCAAGTTGGGGCTCGACGATCTTCAGGCCGCGCAGGATTCCTATCTCTCGTTCCGCGGGTTTGAAGATCAACTGGCCGCCAATTTCAGCGGTTCCTCGATCACCTACCGGGACCGGCTGCGCGACATCGTCGGCGTGTTTCCCGACTCACCCGACTACGGCGACGATCCAACGCGGCATCCGGGCAGCGAACTGGAACAACAGTATCGGAGCATCCAGGCCGCGAGGTTGAGAATTCTGAAGAACAAAACGGAGATCCAGAATGTGCGGAAGCAGGTGCGGATCGAACGTGACCGGGCCGCCAACGCCTCCGAAGTTTACATCCGTTACGGCAACGAACGGGCAAGCATCGAGCAAAAGATCGGGGAGATCGAGGCCACCCAGGCCACCGCCGATCAGCTGACGGACTACTTCAACCCGGCGAATTTGATCAGCGGTGCGTCCATCGCCATCGCGTTCAATTTCGGAGTGCAGACCATCACCGAGCTGGACAAGGCGCAGTTGAACGCGCAGAAGGAACGGCTGGCGGCAATGGAAAGTGCGGAGATCGACGGCGTCAATTCCGACGCCATGATCAAGAACCTCCTGCTGCAACTGAACACACTTGCCGTCGATTCCATGGAGGCGGCGCTGTTGCTCACCCAGGAGGCCAACCGGTTCGCCGGACTTTACCGTGAGAAGAGGGATCTCGAACGCGAAATCGCGGAGCAGGACGAAGCTCTCGCCGCCCGTTTTTTTGCCGACCCCATTCACCGGCAGGTCATGCAGACGAACATGCTTAGTGCGGAAATCTCGTTTCAGACCGCACAAAAATGGCTGTACTTCACGGTCCGGGCGTTGCAGTACAAACACAACATCCCGTTCATTTACGAGCAATACACGCCGGAATCCATTTTCAAACTTCGCAACGCCCGGGAGCTGGAAGATTTTTACTTCGCGATGGACCAGTTCGATCAACTGAAGAACCTGGGAGACCCCGAGCGCCGCGACATGTTTTCCGTGCGCGAGGATTTCTTCGGTTATGTGAAAACGAACCGCTTCGGTCAGGCGCTCCTTTACCCCGATCCCGTCACCGGTCAGCAGGTCTCCGCCGTGGCCGCGTTCCGCAGCCGCTTGCATCAACTTCAGGACGGCCAGGGAACCGTCGGGCTGAACTTCAGCACCGTGCGCCAGAAGGCGGGCGGCTTTTTCTTCCAGGGTCCCAACTACGATCCGGACGGCAATCCCATCCCCAGCACCGGACGTTACCTGGACAAGATCCGCTCGATCAGCATCCGTCTGCCGGGCAATCACACGCTGGGTCAGGCCCAGATTTCCGGCAACCTCACCTACGGCGGAACCAGCTTCATCCGTAATGCGCAGGTTGGCACACTGGACCCCGGGCGACCGGATCAGCTCGTTGGTGAAATGACACCCTACAGCACGCGGGTCTGGTTCTTTGACACGGCCGGCGGATTGAACCGCTGGAACTTCAAGGAGAACCTCAAGGTCAACGGGGTGGCATTGGACGTCATCGCGGACAACGGTTCCGTTCCTGCCGCCGGCGAGATCGTGGAATTTAAGGAACGCAGCGTTGCGGCCACCGGTTGGGTGTTGGAGATTCCCACCATCTCCGTCGGCACACTCGTGATGGACGTCGATGAACTGAACGACATCGAGCTCCACTTCTGGCACTACAGCGCGTCTCGCTGAACAGCCAGTCAAGGCAGCCCGGAAAAGTGTTATCCAACCGACAGTGCGACCCAGCACATTTCCAGCGACGCGGACGGGGTGTTTGAAAGTGTGGGGCAAGGTGGAGTGAGTTCTCCGAACGAACTTTGAGCGCAGGGGGGCGTGCTCAATTCTCCGGCCTTCTCTCGCCCGTGCCCCAAGCCCTCCGGCGGTTCGCCGCCTTCTGCCATGCGGAACGGAACAGGATTAAGAGATTCCCCCAAGACATCGCAGGCTCGTTCGGAGGCCGAAGGTCGGCTTCCGTCGCCCCACCTTTCGGCATCCGGTTGACTCCCACATTCAAACGCACCCGACGCGGACGGATTCCTTGCACCGCGCGAACTCGTGTGATATCCGCCTTGCCCGGCCGCCGACCGGTCCCTCTATTTCTCCTACAGTAGAAAACGGGAGGATGAAATCCGGGGTTTCATGAGCGAGGTGGTGAAGGCGAAACTCGAGTTCATCCGGAAGCGGGCGCTGGTCAGCATCCGTGTGAACGACGAGAGCGATGCGCAGAACTATCTGAAGCATCTCCGGGCGAACAACATCATTTCGGACGACGACTACTCCAACTTGAAACGCGACATCGACAACCACGTCGGCTCGTCCAAGGGCTTCGGTTTCTCAGGCTGACCCGGCGGAACGGGGTCATCGTTTCAAGCGGTAAAAAACACCGTCGTTGTCCGCGTCACCGATGACGAAATGTTCCGTGGCCGAGGTGGAAACCTGAAATCCACCACCCACGCCCCAGTCCGGCAAAATGATCGAGAGAGAACGTTGTAACGAGTAACCACGCGCGGAAAGAGGCCAGGCAATGATATGCTGGTTGTCCGGAAGCCGGCTGACACGAAGGCGCGGCGGCTCAAACACACCAAATCGTTCGAGCAGTACATCGTATCGGCCGGTGCCCGAATAGGTCAGTTGAAATTCGTTTACTTCTTCGGCGGCGACTCCAAACAACCACGCCCCCTCGGGAGCGTCCCGGAAGGTTGCCCCGGCGGATGTGGCTGCCGAAATCAGCGTGTACATATTGGTTTCGTCCGTGTTCGTGTAAATGAATTCCAGCCGGCAGTTCCCCAGATCCAGCGCGCCTGTTTCGATCATCGAAGCAGCCGGACCATCGAGCACGAAACTCATCGATGAATCCTGGTTCAGCGAACACGACTCCAGAATCCGCAGTTTGCCCGGTCCGGGAAAAACCGTCGCCGCCGTGGCGACCAGACTTTTCGCGACACCGCCCCCACGCAGGGACGTGCCCGGATCCAGCACGACCGCCGCGTTGCTGGCGCTGCCGAAAAGCCGCAACGTCGTGTTTCCGGTCGTATGGATCACCCCCTCGAACGGATTGTGGCCGGTCAGTTCCAGCCCGCCGTAATCCCCGCCGAGCCGCAGCCCGCCGGTCCCGGTCACGACGCCGGAAAATGAGGACGTAAAACGATCAAGGGTCAGCACCAGTTCCGCCGCGTTTAGATTGATCACGCCGTCTCCCCGGATGTTGGCGACTGCGACGCTGATGCCCAGTGAATCAACCGGGCCCTTCAAGTCCATGACCCCCGAACGATTGATCGTGACCGCCAGCTGGTCATTGACACGCTGCGTACCGTCCCAGCGGACCCGGGCGGTTCCAGGTGGATCGGTGTCATTACCGATCGTGAGGCTTCCGCTCAGATAATCATGCGGTGTTTCGTTCGGAATGATCAAAGTGCCTCCCTCCACGAAGATTTTTCCCATCATCAAGCCGCTCCCGTTAAACGTAACCACTCCGGACTGGGTCTTGGTCACAGATGCGCCAAGTGGAGAAATCAGTCGCCCTGTGATCAGGATGGTCGAACTCGTGTTAAGCAGGAGAGGGTTTGTTCCCACTTCAAATCTTCCAGCAATCTCCAAATGGCCGAAGTAGCCATAATTGCTGACTCCATATGGAGGATACAAAGGGTTGATATTGACGTCGCACTCGATGCGGATCGTGGCCCGGCTGTACAGGCTCTGAATGCCACCCTGAAGAAAAAGCGGGCGCCCCCGGAGCGTATAGTTGTATCCCTTGAAGATGATGGACCGCATGCTGAATGATGGCCGACCCTCCCCGTCCAGATCGTTGATGACCGTCGTGAACCTCGCGTCGTCCGGAAATTCGATTGAATCACCGGCGACTGGAACAATTCCACCGACCCAGTTGGCAGGGTTGTTCAGATACGGAGTGTTGCTTCCGGACCAGATCCGGGTCGCAGCCGTTCCCTTCTCAACGCAACAAGCAAACACAATGAAGGCGAGAGCCAATCGAATCATCCCGGAGTTCCCGATTGTCCACTTCAAAAACGGAGTGGTGGTGCCGGCGGAGGCAAAGTGCCGGGGGCATCCTGCCTCCGGCGATTTCGTGGCCGCAACTATTCCAGCAAGCTGCTGGAAACACTTTTCTGACGCGCTCGTGAATTCCCAGGGCTTTTTGTTTTTGTTGGAACTTCCGGAGGCGTCCGCCATCATACCGTCTTTCCATGAGCCGACGCCTGACCAACACTGCAAAAGACCGGATCGAGAAAAGCGTACCCTTCGGTCTGACGGCGACCAAGCCGCGCCACTTCCGCGACATGTTCAAGATCGCCTGGCAAAACCGCGACAATCTCGGCTACGCCTGGAAAGTGCTGAGCCGCGGCGTTTGCGACGGCTGCGCACTCGGCGTCGCCGGTTTTCACGACTGGACGATCGACGGCGTTCACCTGTGCATGACGCGGTTGAACCTGCTTCGCCTGAACACCATGCGCGCATTTAAACCGGAGCTGGTGAAAGACCTCGGGGCCTTGAGAAACAAGTCGAACGCCGAACTGCGCGAACTGGGTCGCATCCCCTGCCCGCTTCTGCGCAAAAAAGGCGACGACGGGTTTCAACCAATCTCATGGGACGATGCCATCCGACGCATCGCCGACCGCATCAAAGCCAGCGACGCGAGTCGCATCGCGTTTTTTCTCACGTCACGCGGGATCACGAATGAGGTGTACTACGTCGCCCAAAAAGCGGCGAGGTTTCTCGGCACCAACAACGTCGACAACGCCGCCCGCCTCTGCCATTCGCCGAGCACGGGAGCGATGAAGTATGCGCTCGGAGTTGCCGCCAGCACGTGCAGTTACAAGGACTGGTTCGGCACTGACTTGTTGATCTTCTTCGGATCGAATCCCGCCAACGACCAACCGGTCACCACGAAATATTTGCACGAGGCCAAACGCCACGGCACGAAGGTCGTGATGATAAATCCATATCTCGAACCCGGTATGCGGCGTTACTGGGTTCCCAGCAACACCGCTAGCGCACTGTTCGGAACGGACATTGCTGACTACTGGTTTCCCGTTTCGCAGGGCGGCGACATCCCGTTTCTTTACGGTGTGTTGAAAATCTTGATCGAACGCAACTGGCTGGACGAAAAATTTATACGCGAGCGCACCAGCGAATTCGAGAATCTCAAGGAACGAGTCGGCGAACTTTTACTCGAGGACATGGCTGGCCAGTCGGGAATGACCGTTGCTGATCTTGAAGAGTTCGCCGCGCTGATCCGTGATGCCAAGTCGGCCGTACTCATCTGGAGCATGGGCATCACCCAGCACACGTATGGGGGCGATGCGGTGTCGATGATTTTGAATCTCGGCCTGTCGCAGGGGTATCTCGGTCGCGACAAATGCGGGCTGATGCCCATCCGCGGTCACAGCGGCGTTCAGGGCGGCGCAGAAATGGGTGCTTACGCAACGGCGTTTCCCGGCGGGAAACCGATCAACGCCGACAATGCAACCGCGCTCGAGGCACACTACGAATTTCCCGTTCCGACCGGGCCCGGTCTGACCAGCACGGAGATGGTCGAGGCGGGAGCGCGCGGTGAGCTCGACATGTTGTACTGCCTCGGCGGGAATTTTCTCCGCACATTGCCCGATCCGGACGCGGTCGTTGCGGCGCTGAAAGGCATTCCTCTGCGCGTCCATCAGGACATCATTCTTACCGACCAGATGTTCATCGAACCGAACGAGGAAGTGATTCTGCTGCCGGCGAAAACGCGTTACGAACAGGACGATGGCGGCACGGAAACGACCACCGAACGCCGGATCATTTTCTCCCCGGAACTGCCGCGTAGTGAAGATGAAATCGGTTCAGCGCGCGCCGAATGGAAAATCCTTCGTGACATCGCCATCGCCGTAAAACAGGACGCGGCGCACAAGTTGAAATGTGAAACCGGTCAAGCCATCCGCGATGAAATCGCCAGGGTGGTGCCGTTCTATGACGGGGTTCAAAAGCTGACGAAGAGCGGCGAACAGTTTCAATACGGCGGCCCGCATCTTTGCGAGAGCGGTCACTGTCAAACGCCGGATGGGAAGGCGCATTTCCGGGTTGTTGATCTGCCGAAGGAGATCCCGGGCGAAGGCGAGTTCATGGTCAGCACGCGTCGCGGCAAGCAGTTCAATACTTTGATCTACGCCGAGACCGATCCGCTCACCGGCGCCGACCGCGATGCGGTGTTCATCAACTCTCAGGACGCCACCGAGCTGGGCTTGATTCGGAATGACCGGATCGTGTTGACGAACAATCAGGGAACTTACACCGGCCGGGTTTTCCCCTGCGCCATCGCACGGCGCAACCTCCAGGTCCACTGGCCCGAAGGCAACGTCCTGCTGGCCGGCGGAAAAGTGGATTCGTTGGGAGGCGTGCCCGATTACAACGCAATGGTCAGGATTGAAAATTAGCAGGCCGCCTTCGGTGGGCGAAACGGCCTGAAAGCGAAAGACCAAAGTTCGTTCGGAAGAAGACGCTATTCGACGCGGATCTGAGTCTGTTGTCGCGGACTCCGGCACTGGCGAATGAGCGAAGGCGGCATCTGGGGAATGTCAGCCACACCGAACCCATTCACTTTCACCTCGGAGAATTCCAACGCGAGTTCCACCATCATGCGGAATGTTTTTGCGCTGTAATCGGACCGGGCAATATCGTGGAAATAAATACCCTCTTTTTCAACCCTTGCCTCGAAATGAGGGCTGCCATCACGGGCACTTGGCCGGTCAGGAAATTTGCGGAGGTACATTTGTAGCTCCCCTAAATCAAAGCTCTCGAACACAATAAGAAACTCAAAGCCCGGGGACATGGGTATGGGTTATAAATTCAATTTTCGACTATGGCCAGCGAAACTTTTCCAAATCAGCGTTTGACCGAAAACCCCGCAGCTTTGATCTGTTCCAACTGTTCGGACATCTGCTTTATCCGGTCCGGGAACTGGGTCGCGAGGTTGTCAGTTTCACCCGGATCCTTGCTCAAATCGTAGAGTTGCGGCTGAGGATCATTGCCGAGTTCCGTGTTCGTTTGTTTGTTGATTTTTGCAGCGTTCGACGGCGGGATGTATTTCCATTTTCCCACACGCAAAGACGTCCTTCCCGCGTGTTCCACCAGATGATCGCGCCCCGTTTCGGAATCACCCAACAACGCCGCAGAAATATCATAACTATCCGGCGCGGCACCTTCGGCCAGCGATTGATTCGTCAACTTCGCGAGACTTGCCGGCAAATCGACCTGGCAGATGAGCGCATCGCTGACACCGGGCTTGATTTGCTGTGGCCAACGCACGATCCACGGCACCCGTGTGCCACCTTCGAAGTTGCTGTATTTGCCGCCACGGAAGGGTCCGGCCGGTTTGTGGTCACCCAACCGTGTTACCGCATCATCGCGATAGCCGTCGTCCACCACCGGGCCATTGTCGCTGGTCAAAATCACGAGGGTGTCGTCGACGAGTTTCAATCGATCCAGAGCGCTCAGTATTTCTCCCACGCACCAATCGAATTCCGCGATCGCATCTCCCCGTGGCCCCATGTCCGTGGCGCCGACAAACCGGCGATGCGGTGCGCGCGGGACGTGGATGTCGTGAAGCGAAAAGTAGAGGAAGAACGGGTTCCCGGCATTACGGTCAATGAATCCGACGGCCTGATCAACAAACCGGTCGGCGATGTCCTGATCCACCCAACGGGCCGATTTACCGCCTTCCATATAACCGATGCGACTGATCCCGTTGATGATCGTCTGGTCATGACCGTGACTTGGATGCATGCGCAGAAGCTCGGGATGAGCCTTGCCGGTGGGTTCGTCGCCGACTGGGCCGTCAAAACTAACCCTGATTGGATCATTCGCGTCCAGATCAACCACCCGATGATTCTCGACGAACACACACGGCACGCGGTCGCCGGTCGCGGGCATCAAGTAGCAATAATCAAAACCGATTTCCAACGGCCCGGGTTTGATCTCGCTGTTCCAGTCTGTTTTGCCGGGTCCCGGGCCCAGGCCAAGATGCCATTTCCCGACCACCCCCGTTCGGTAGCCTGCATCCCGGAGGATGCTTGCCAGCGTGGTTCGACCCGGTTGAATGATGGCCCCGGCGTCACCACGGGCAATCCCAGTTCCCTGTTGGCGCCAGGCGTACTCGCCCGTGAGCATCGCGTAACGGGACGGCGTGCAGGTCGCCGATGGCGCGTGACCATCAGTGAATAGCAGACCTTCACGCGCCAGTCGGTCCATGTTCGGCGTCTTCACCGCAGTTGCGCCGTAGGCACCGACGTCGCCGTAACCCAGATCGTCGGCGTAAATGATCACGATGTTCGCAGGTTTTGAGTTCGCGCTAGAACTCAGCACAATAATTCCGATCACCACGCTCGCGAGTTGAACCATAGTTCGTAACGGGGAAAGCATGAGGCACAGTATGGCGAACTGGGCTGGCGGAATCCAGAAGTTCGTCCTACAAATTCTCTTTGATTCATCCGCTCGCTTGCGCCAAAACCACGGCCGCATGGCCACCCCAAACATTTCGAAGGAATTGATCGCAGCCGCCGCAGAACTACGGGACGGTGTGGACCGGCTCTCGTTCGCCGCGCCGGTGACGCACGTTTACAATCCGCTCGATTACGCGTGGCGGGCGCACGAGGCGTTTCTGAAACGTCACGGCAACAGCCGGAAGAGGGTCCTGTTTCTCGGGATGAACCCCGGTCCGTTCGGCATGGCGCAAACCGGTGTTCCCTTCGGCGAGATCGCGGCGGTTCGCGACTGGATCGGTGTGAATGAACCCGTGTCCGCACCGAAGAACGAACACCCGGCACGACCGATTGAGGGTTTCGACTGCACACGATCCGAAGTAAGCGGACGGCGACTCTGGGGCCTGTTCTCGGAGAAATATCCCGTCGCCGCAGACTTTTTTGCGCACCACTTCGTCGTCAATTACTGCCCGCTGGTTTTCATGGAGGAGAGCGGCCGCAATCGCACTCCCGACAAACTGCCCGCCGCCGAGATCGGGCCGCTGTTCGACATCTGCGATCAACATCTGAAACGCGTTGTCGATGCCCTCACACCCGAACACCTGATTGGCGTGGGCGGTTTTGCTGAAAAGTGTTTCCACAGAATCTTTGGCAAAAAGGACCCGCGCATCGCGACCATCCTTCACCCCAGCCCCGCCAGCCCGGCAGCGAATCGAGGTTGGGGAGACGCTGCTGAAAAAAAACTGAAGCAACTCGGCGTCTGGTGATCCCCGCTCTCCCGGTCGTGCCGGTCCCAGATGGCTTACGATTCGCCGCGATATGCCTCCGCGAGCAACGTCACCGGATGGACGAGCCGGATCGGATCGCCGCTTTTCTTCATGCCATTCTGAATGTGCAGCAGGCAACCGGGGTTCGCGGTGGCGACGGTTGACGCGCCGGTCGATTTGATGTGCTTGATCTTGCGTTCAAGAAGGTCGTTCGCCATCTGGGGCTGAGTCAGATTGTAAACGCCGGCGCTGCCGCAGCACCATGTGCTTTCGGGCAGTTCAACCAGTTCCAAGCCGGGAATTTTCTTCAGCACTTCGCGCGGCTGCGCGGTGATCTTCTGGCCGTGACACAAATGACACGCCTCGTGGTAGGTCACTTTTTCCGGAACCGGCTTGTTCGATTGCGGCGCTTCCAGTCCGATGACAATCAGCCATTCCTGAATGTCCTTCACTTTCCGATCCCACAGCGCGGCCCGTCCGGCAAACTCTGGATCGTCCTTCAGCAGACTGGAATAGTGTTTCAGATGTGAACCACAACCGGCCGCGTTGGTAATGATGGCGTCATATTTCTCCGGCGGAATTTCTTCAATCATCCGCCGCGCGAGGGTGCCGGCGGCCTCCAGTTCGCCGTTGTGCGCGTGCAACGATCCACAACAACTCTGCACCCGGGGTGTCACGACTTCACAGCCGTTTCTCACGAGCACTTCAGCGGTGTCGCGATTCACGGAACTGAAGATTAAATCCTGCGCACAACCGGTCAACAACGCGACGCGATACCGCTGTGCGCCGAGTGCCGCCATCGTCTCCGGAATCTGTTCGTCAGAGAATTTGGATTCAATCGTCGGGGTCATTGATTCCAGTTCTTGCATCCGTTTGGGAAGCAATTTCAGCAAGCCGGACTTTCGGAAAAACAATTGGAAGCCAAGTTGTTGCCAGGCCCGGAGCATGCGACCGACGAGCCGGAGCCGGGCCGGTTTCATGAACAGCCAGTGAATCGTCACGCCGCGAATGGTCTGACGCCAGGTCGACTTCTTGACCTCGCTCCGTTCCACTTCGGCACGGGCGTGTTCAAACAGTTCGGCGTAGTTCACGCCCGCCGGACACGCCGTCGTACAGGCGAGGCAACCGAGGCAGAATGACATTTCGTCCGCGAACGCTTTCGTTGCTTCGAGCTGATCATCGGCAATCGCCCGCATCAGCGCGATGCGACCGCGCGGGCTGTTTCGTTCGAGCTTGGTAGCGTCGTACGTCGGGCACGTCGGCAGGCACATGCCGCAGTGCATGCACTGTTGCACGACAGAGTAATCAAGGTCTTTAAGATGCGACACGGTTGAACTCATTCGTCCTTCTGATGATGCTCGTCGAGGTAACGCTGGTGGTCGCTTTCAAAAAACTTCACGGCACGCGATAAAAGAAATCCAAGAAACGACAGGACCAAAATCGCCATCCCGGTGCCCCAATACATTTCCTTCTGTTTGGCGCTGGAAATATCCTTCATGCCGTACACAAACCCAGCAACCATCATGACACCGAGCGCGGCCAGCCAAAGCATGAGCGGAAGCCACTTCGACTTCCCCTCCCTGCCCTGGTTCGCCTCGTCGGGGATGACCCGCCAAAACAACCAGCCCATCCCACAACCAACGACGAATGCCAGAACCACCAGCCAGTCGAAACGAATCTCGATCGTCGGGTTCACCTGGCGGACCGCCACGATGAACCCCGCCATCGCACCGATGCTGAAGGTCACGGCCCACTTGATCACCCGCTTCAAACGATCATCGTCGGCCTGATGCTGCTCGTCTTCCGTCAACTTGTGATTGATGGCCATGATTAATCGAACATCTTTCCGGGGTTCAGAATTCCACGCGGATCAAGCGCTTTCCTCAATTCCCGCATGACGCGCATCTGGGCTTCGCCGGCGAACTTCGGCAGAAACTCCTTCTTCGCCACCCCAATTCCGTGCTCGCCGGTGATCGTTCCCCCGACGCGAATCGTTTCATCAAATATCTCATTAAACGCTTCGTGAACGCGTTTCATCTCCTCGGTGTTTCGTTCATCCGTCAAAAACGTCGGATGCAAATTGCCGTCGCCCATGTGGCCGAACGTGCCGACCTTCAATTTGTATTTCGCCGCGACCGTTTCCACAAACCGGACGATGTGTGCAAGCTGATCACGGGGCACGGTGGCGTCCTCAAGAATGGTGGTTGGTGCGAGCCGGGCCAGCGCGGAGAACGCCGACCGCCGAGCACTCGCGAGCTTGTTCGCTTCGGCGTCGTTGGCCGCGATTCGAATTTCTTTACACCCATTTTTCCGGGCAATCGCTTCCATTTGCGCCGCTTCTTCGGCGACCACCGCCGGGTGCCCGTCAGTCTCCATCAGCAGCAACGCCTCGCAGTCCAGAGGCAAACCGATCTTCGCAAAATCCTCCACGCAATGGATCGTTGTGCGATCCAGAAACTCGAGCGTGCAGGGAATGATCTTCGCCGCGATGATGTCGGACACGGTCTGCGCGGCGGCATCCATTTTTCCATACGTCGCGACCATCGTTCTTTTGGTCGCGGGCTTGGGAATGAGTTTCAGAAGAACTTTCGTGATGACACCGAGCGTTCCCTCCGAGCCGATGAACACGTCTTTGAGCGAGTAGCCCGCGACGTCCTTCACGCACTTGTTTCCCATCCACATCAGCTCGCCATCAGGCAGAATCACTTCGAGACCCATGACGTAATTTCGCGTGACGCCGTATTTCAAACCGCGCAGTCCGCCGGAATTTTCAGCGACGTTTCCGCCGATGGTCGAGATCTTCATCGAACCCGGGTCCGGCGGATAAAACAGACCGACCCGTTCGGCGGCTTCGGCAACGTTGATGGTCGTCACACCCGGTTCGCACAACAACGTGAGATTCGCTTCATCAACCTCCAGAATCTTGTCCATCCGCACGGTGCAAAGGACGATGCACTCCTTGACCGGCAGACTGCCGCCGCTCAAACCAGTTCCCGAACCACGCGTCACGACCGGAATGCGCTCGCAATTGGCGAGTTTCAGGATGTTGGCGATCTGCTCCGACCCTTCGGCAAATACGACGCACCCGGGACGTTCTTTCAACGCGGCGGTGCCGTCGAAGGCATACGGAATCAGATCTTCGTCAGCGGTGAACACCGCCGTTTCACCGGCGATGGATCGCAAACGTTGGATGATGGAATTTGGCAGGGCCATGAACGACGTCAAAGATGCGAGGGCGCGCCGTCACGGTCAAGACGCCGCCGATTAATAATTGCTGTTGTCTTGATCAACGCTGTCTATACACTCGCGACATGGCTGAGATTGCAAAATTTCTAAATCGCAACGCGGAACAGATCACCGCTCAGATGGTGGAACGACTGATCAGGGAAATCCCGATGTGGAAAGCCGAGTTCTCCCAGATCAACGCGCCGAACTATCCGCATCTGATCGATCAACTGGAGTTTCTGGCCAGCGCCGTCGAGGACGCCTATGCGGGAGTGTACAAGGACCTTCCCTACTTCGCTGTCGCCGAAGCGGCCTTCGCCCTGATCTACGCCCACAAGAAGGTCGGCATCATTCCCAATTTCATTCATCACGTCGGTCACGCGGACGACTCCAGCATCGTCCGCGCGGTGCTGATTCAGAACAAGAAGCACTTCGAACTCTACGCCGCGTACCAGGGAGTCGACTGGCATATGGTCACGAGTCAGCCCTGATTCGACCGATCCGATGCCCGCCCCCGCGCCGCCCACTGTTCCAAGGAAAACCTTCTCAGAGAACTTGGCAGATCGGCCGCGCGCACGATTCTTCACCACCTTTGCGATCCTCGGATGCACCGTCACTCCGGTCGCGTTGTTCCTGATATTCTATCATCCGACCGATCCGACTTTGGAACCCGGAACGGCGGAATCCTCCGAAGTCCGGCTCGAGGCGGTAATCGGGGCCGTCCTGCTGGCCGCCCACTTCCTCTGCATCTTTTTTGCGTGGATGTTCTACCGGGATGAAGGCCAGAAAACCTCGGACTGATCGCGATCCTTTTTTGCCGGAGTGGTCTCAGATCACGCCATCTGTGTCAAATAACCGATCGATACGGGCAGAGTGTTGAGGCGATTCCCGAGAAACTAAATCCGTGCACTTCTGGCAGTTTATTTTAGGATCATGCCAATGCTCTCCTACATATAGAATGAACACTTATCCAGCAGCGTTTTGCCTGGTGCTGACATGTTTCGCGACTTTCTCGGTACACGCGGATACCATTCAGGTCAGCGGCTTCGCAAATATCTTTGGGGCCGGTAAATCAGTTGCACCCGGGCCAGGAACTCACGGTGGAGGAATTCTACCACCCGCGTTCAACTTCAATGCGGGTCCGAATCAGATCGTCTTCTTTACCGATGTGAGTGCCCTCATTGAGGGAGCTCCCGGCGATTTCGCCCCGCCGGACGGCGTCCTCCATCCGGTAAACGCAGAAAGTTACGAAGGCATCGCCGGAGTGACGAGTCCTGTCGCCGTCCCTCTCTCCGGAGTGTTCCTCGGACCGGATGAGCCGACGGACCCCGCGCCTGACAGACTGGATTTCCGGGAATCTGGAATCGGAGTGGACTTCAACGAACTTTCGCCAGCCATCGGACAGGGGTTCATCATAGGAGATGGCCTGACTAGTAATAGCCCCGGGACTCGCCGACTCTTTCATGTGCCATCGAGCGCCACCCGGCTTTATCTGGGAATTTTTGACGGCTTCCATCTGGGTGACACTGTTCCCAAGTTGCCGGGTTACTATGACGACAATGGCGGCGCATTCACCGCAACCGTTGAACTGTTCAGGAAGCCGACCCTTGTAATTGTGCCGGACCAATCCAGCCTGAGCCTTTGCTGGCAAACCCAGTCTGATGTCAACTGCCAGCCACAGTGGACTGATCTCCTCCATGAACCGACCTGGCTGCCATTGGGAACCGCGACCACCGGAACAGGGCAGATGGAGTCCGTTGTCATCCAACACGAATCGCCACCCGAACGTTTTTATCGATTGATCGCCACCCCATGAAGTATTCTATTTTGAACACGCGCGACGGTGACCCCCTATTGCCTCCATCTCAAAACAAGTCTGAAACCAAAACCCCTGCCATGAAACAAAACACTGCTCTCCTCTCGTCGCTGGCCATCATCCTCTTGTCTGGCGCATTCCCCTCACACGCTCAAATTCCCGGCATTGAGATGCCGCCTGATGACGACGGCAAACTGCGGATCATCGCTTTTGGCGCGCATCCGGATGATTGCGAAATCCAGGTCGGAGGCACGGCGGCCATGTGGGCAAAACAGGGACATCACGTCCTCTTCGTGTCGGTGACCAACGGAGACATCGGACACTGGCGCGAGGCGGGTGGACCACTCGCCAAGCGTCGCAAAGTGGAGGTCGACAAGGCGCACGAGATTCTGGGCATCCAGGGTGTGGTGCTCGATATTCACGACGGCGAATTGGAACCGACGCTGGAGAACCGTCGCACGCTCACCCGGCTTATTCGCAATTGGAATGCCGACATCGTGATGGGTCATCGCCCGAACGACTACCATCCGGATCATCGTTACACCGGTGTGCTCATGCAGGATGCGGCCTACATGGTCACGGTTCCGTTCTTCTGCCCGGACGTACCCGCGATGACCAAGAATCCAGTATTCATGTACTACGCTGATCGATTCGAGAAACCGGCGCCGTTTGAACCCGACATTGTCGTCGCAATTGATCCCGTCATGGATGCGAAATTGGACGCCCTCGGTGTCATGATTTCACAATTCGCAGAAGGCGGTGCGAATGGAAACGCGGGACTTTACCCGGACGGCAACGAAGCAAAACAAGCCGTCCGCCGACAGGAAGTCCGTCAGAATTTTTCCCGGCGCAATCAATCCATCGCCGCCCGGTTCACTGACAAGTTGCAGGAATGGTATCCGGCCGGGGCGGTGCCTGACGTCAAGTTCGCCGAAGCATTCGAGGTCTGTGAGTACGGCAGCCAACCGGACCAGGGTGAACTGAAGAAACTCTTTCCGTTCTATGAATAATTTCCATTGCCCCGCGTCGGTTGCCGAACCCCGCAATTTTCTGTCGTTATTTTCGTCCCCGCGTTTCGCGCTGCTTGCAGTGCTGACTTAGTTTGTCTCCTTCGGTGATGTCATGTCCTCACAGGTTGCGCAACCACTCCGCGCCCTGTTGATCACCGGCGAGTGCTGACATGATTACGATCGGGAGAAAAAATTCTCAAGGAAGGCATCGAGGTCGGCGCCCATGTGGTGGTGGACGTGATCTACACCGATGACCGCAGCACCACCGCGCGGTTCGAAATCTACAACGATTCCGATTGAGCGAAGGGCTACGACGTCATCTCATCATTCACGACGAATGCTCTGCCGATATGAAAGACATGCTCTACGTGCAAAACATTCTCAACGCACACAAGACCGTTCCCGCCGTCAACCTTCATTGCGCGATGCACTGCTATCGCACCGGCACGGACGACTGGTTCAAGTTCATCAGCATCCTCTTCGCCTCCTCCAACTGTTCAACCTTGAAGCCCGAAGACTTTATGACCCCAATCCAATCAGCAATGCGCGCCTCCGGCAGAAAACTGACT
>JBDNGP010000159.1:0-7206 GCA_041689265.1 Verrucomicrobiota bacterium | reverse complement strand
GTGTTGCCCTGCCGCAGAATGCGACCCTCGCGTTGCTCGACGTCCGCCGGACGCCAGGGCGCGTCAAGATGATGCAGGGCGATGAGACGCTCCTGCACGTTCGTTCCCGAGCCCATTTTCTGGGTGCTGCCAAAAAGAACGCGCACCCTGCCCGCCCGGACATCCCTGAACAGAATCTGTTTCGCAGCGTCACTTTCAAAATCCTGAATGAACGCAATTTCGTGCGCCGGGATTCCTTTGGAAACCAGCTTGTCCCGCATGTCGGTGTACACGGAGAAACCTCGTTCCTTCGGCGTCGACAGGTCGCAGAAGACAAGCTGGGCCGAACGGCGTTGTGCGGAATCGAGCCAGACAGTGTGGATCTTCGCGACGGCGAGGTTCACCTTTCCGTCCGGATGGTCGCGGGCGGTCGGGTCCACCAACCGGAGGTCCAACGCGGCCTTCCGGCCTTCGGAGGTGATCTTCAGCATGTTGTCCACCCGTGGATCAACGCGGCCCCGCTTGAGCGCCTCGGCCCGTTGCGCGAGACCGGCCACGAGCTTCTTCAACTCCGGGGTGACCGGCGCGCCCACGATGACGGGGCGGTTGGATTCCATCGCGGGCACCGGCAGCTTCAACATCTGTGCGGTCTGGATGTCCGCGATCTGGCGGAACTGCTGCATCAGTTCGGGCACGTTGATGAACCGCGCGAACCGCGTGTTGAGACGGAAGCCCGCACCGTCCGGAGAAAGCTCCATGGCCGTGACCGGCTCGCCAAACGTCGCGGCCCAGGAATCAAAATGGTGCAGCCGTTGTGCGCGGAGAGCACCCATTTGAAGATAACGCTGCATCGTGAACATCTCCGCCATGCTGTTCGCGATGGGGGTGCCTGTGGCGAAAACGACCCCTCCGCCGCCGTTGATGCGCTGGACGTGGCCGACTTTCAGGAACATGTCAAAGGCGCGTTCCGAAGCGGTGTTCGGCAGGCCCGCGATCCGCGTCATTTTGGAGACGTAAAACAGGTTCTTGAAATAATGGGCTTCATCGACGAACAGGCGGTCGACGCCCAGTTCTTCAAACGTGAGGGTGTTGTCCTTCTTCCGGTCGGCCGCCAGCAGTTTCATGCGGGTTGCCAGACGTTTCTTTGCCCGTTCCAGATCTTTCACCAGACGGCGATTGCCATCGCCGGCGTGCTCGCGGATCGCGTCTTCGAGTTCACGCAGCTGTTCTTCGTAAAAATCCCGCTTCGTGCGTTCGGCCAGCGGGATCTTTTCAAAACCCGAATGGGTGATGATGACCGCGTCCCAGTTCCCGGTCGCGATCCGGCCCATGAGTTGACGGCGTTTGTTCGGTTCAAAGTCCTTCCTGCCCGCCACCAGGATGTTGGCTCCGGGATAGAGCGACAGAAGCTCGGTGGAGAACTGGCCGAGCATGTGATTCGGAACGACGAACATGGGTTTGCTGGCAAGCCCCAGCCGCTTCAACTCCATCGCGGCGGCCACCATCGTGTAGGTCTTGCCCGCACCGACCACGTGGCCGAGCAGGGTGTTCGGCGTTTGCAGGATGCGCCATACCCCTGCCTTCTGGTGGGGCCGCAAAACCACCGCCGTGCTGGCACCGGGCAGGGTCAGGTGGTCGCCGTTGAACGTGCGCAGCCGGACGTTGTTGAACTCGTCGTTGTATTTGCGAACGAGCCGCTCGCGGCGTCGATCATCGGACCAGAGCCAGCTCTTGAACCGGTCCTTGATTTTTTGCTGCTTGTCGCGGGCGGCCTCCGTTGCCGACGCATTGACGTGGAGCTTGTCCGTCGTGGGGTCCTTGTCGTGGATCGTCGGCGTCTTGAGGTTCAGACAGTCCTGGATGATGTCGATCGCACCCGCCCGGTCGGTGCCCCATTCGGTGGTGTTCGCCACCCGGCTTTTGGCGTGGTAGTCGGCGGTGACAAACCAGGTACCGAGCGCCGGAGAATGGCTGACATCAATGCCGGAGCGTACGTGAAGAAGCTCCTCCACGAAGGATTGCACATCACGCGCCGGAAGCCACGCGGCCCCGAGGCGTGCGTCAATTTCATCGGCGCGCAGATCGTCGGGTTGAACCAGTTTCAACGCCGCGACGTTTTCAAGAAACCGGTCGTCGGTGAAACGGGCGGCATCGGCGACGGCCAGTTTCTCGCGGACGTTTCCGGAGAGGTAGCCGTCCTCCGTTTCCCATTCCTTGGTGCGGGGATTCAGGAAGATCGCGCCTTTCAGTTCGGACAAAATGTCGTCGTGTGATTTCCCGAGCATCCCGCCGATGTGATCCACATCCACCCGGCCCAGCTCGTTCAGACACACGAGCAGCGCGTCCTTGGCGGATTCAACGGGGCGGACCTGCCTGGCATACTGGACGGTCCGTTCATGAAAGATTGCCGCCTTCCGTGCCGTTCCGGTTTTCTCATCGTAATTCTCCAGCGAAAGCAGCAGCGGCAGATCCGGATCGCTCGCAAACGCCCGTGAGTTGGCCCGGTTTGAAATCGGGCCGTGCCGCCGGACATAGGAATCGTAGACGTCGTTGAGGCGCGACCTCGCGGACGCGATGATTTCGTCAGGACTGCCGTCCGTCTGGGTGCGCAGACAATCGCGGACGGCATCGCGCACCCGGATCAGGCCGCACACCCGCAGACGCACCGTCCCGGACAGATCGGGCAATTTGCGAAGGACATCATCATCGCGAATGGCGACCTGTCCGTCCACGAGGGTGTAAGCTCCCGGCTTCACGAAATCGGGTGCGGGAACCGCCTCCTCCGGTGTCGCGTCGGGAACAATTTGTTTCGCGACCGCTCGGTACACCGCTTCCGGCAACGTTCCGACAACGTCCGACAGGGCCTGGCCAAGATCGCGACCGTCACTCACAAGGGTCGGTTCGTTCTCCCGGTACATGCGCCCGACCAGGCGCATTTCGCCCAGCATCATTTGCGGGTTGGCCACGTAGTATTCGTTAATGGGAATTTCTTCGCCCTGTGAATTCACAAAGATCGACGTGCCGGACCAGGCCGGGCCGGAGGGGGCCTCACCGTGCTCCAGCTTGCGAAGCATCACGATGTCCGTGGTCACCTCCGTATTGGCGATCAATTTGAAGGCGTCGTTGGGAAGCCGGACGGCCCCGAGCAATTCGGCGCGTTGGGAGAGATAGTCGCGAAGCGTCGGATTCGACTTGTCCATCGTTCCCTTCGTCGTTACGAACAGGATCAATCCACCCGGTCTGACTTTGTCCAGGGTGGCCGCGAAAAAATAGTCATGGATGGGAAAGTGATAGTCGTTGAAGCGCGGATCGAACGGCGGGTAGTCCCCAAAGGGAACGTTTGATATGGCGACGTCGTAGAATCCGTCCGCGAGTTTCGCCTCCTCAAACGGCTGATGGCGGATGTCGGCGTCGGGATAGAGCGCCTTCGCCAGTCGCGCGGTCAACGAATCGATCTCAATGCCGGTGATCAGCGAACGACCGTGCATTTCCTCGGGCATGAGTCCGATAAAGTGCCCGACGCCGCACGCCGGTTCGAGCACGCGTCCGTTCCGGAATCCGAACCGATGGAGCGCGGAATACATTCCCGCGATGACGCCGGGCGCGGTGTAATGGGCGTTGAGCGTGGTCGCACGGGCGGATTGATGTTCCTCTTCCGTCAGCGCTTCGGCAAGTTCCGCGCGTTCCTTTCGCCAGTCACGGTTGTCCGGATCGAACACCTGCGGCAGACCGCCCCAGCCGGAATAATTTGCGAGAACACCCGATTCTTCCCGTGTCGCCGGTCTCTGTTGCGATTCCAGTTCACGCAGCAGACGGATGGCCGCGATGTTCTGCCTGAATTTCTGCCTGGCCGATCCCTCACCCGGCCGCGCATCCGTCCCGATACGATGATTGGACGCGTTGCGCGACGGCTCTACGCGGTCTCGGAGGGAAGCAGGATGTACTTTTCGCGCACCATCTCCCAAGCCTGTCCGTGGGCCTGTTGGGCTGTCTGACCCCGGCCCATCAACTGGCGGCGAAGCGTGTCCATTTCGTCCTCCGTCGTCTCCTGCGCTTCCAGCAGCATTTCCCGCAGACGGCCTTGGGCTTCCAGCTCCCGGACCATCGCCGGGCGGTGTTCCCTCCAATGCTTTTCGGCCATCAATCCGTAGCGGGTCAACGGTTTCATAAGGAACATTGTTCGGCGCGAACAGGTCCAGTTGCAAATCATCTTTTGTGTTCCTTCGATGTGCGGCCATGGTTCACGCTTTTTGAAAGAAAATCCCGGCGCTCCCAGTCTTGACGGTGCGACCCGGTCAGGATTTGCGTCGCCGTCGCTGGCGAGGTTTCTTGACGAAGGCGTCGTCGTTGCAGCGACCCTTGTCCGGTCCGAGAAAAATCTCGTCGTACGTGCAGCCGAGAACATCGTGAAAGGCCTGGATCTGCCAGGGACAGGCATTGGTTCGGCCCGTTTCGATGTTGCCGATCATCTGCCGCGTCATGCTGTACGCGTCGCCGCCGAGGCACTGAATCTTCGCGGCCATCAACTCCTGGCTCCAGCGGCGCAGACTCCGCAACTTGAGAATGTTTCTCCCTATGTCGTTGGCTCCACTCACAACGCTCCTCCCCCCTTGGTTTCGCAAGTATCGGAAGTCAATCGCGCTGATCGTCCCGGTGCCGGGCCACCGGTTCCGCCAGCGGCGGCGGATCACCGTGCTGCGGTTGCCGACCCGGCGCATGAATCAGCAAAGCCAAAACCGGGGACGGCAGTTCTGATGTTCGGCAACCGGGAGACTTTCCGGGCCTCCCCAAGACACGGATGATCCGCATTCCTCCGAGCAACGCCAGGACGAGCAATACCAGGAGTGCCTCCAACGCGTTCATACGGATGAATCCGTCAAGTTGATCCAGCAGATCAAAGAGCCCCTTCTCCAACATTTTTGGTGAGTTCATAACGGCTGCAACAAGTTTGTTCACAGAACAGTTCATCCGCCTTCAGGAAACACGCGACGAGAAACCCCGCAAACTCCCATCCATAAACTTGAAGATGCCCGTCTGATGACCGCCTTCAGAAAAACAACTTCGCCGGAGTCACGACCGCTGACTGCCCCCGTGGCAGATTACCCTTTCCAACGAGCGAAGACTACCATCCGGCGCGCGTTCCTGCCAACTGTCAAATTAGACGCGTTGCCCCACCTGTCGCTGGCTGCGGTTGATCGCGCGACGTGCCTGGCCCGCCACCTGTGTCATGACCGATTCACGAAGATTTTCAGGCACGCTTTTGAGCAACGTATCGTACGCCTGTTTCAATTCAGGATTTCGATCAATTTCTTTCATGATTCCGTTTTTGATCCGTTGTTGCCGGTCGCGCTTTTTGACTTCCTCCAACACGAGGCTGCGCTCCAGCCGTTCTCGTGGCATGGCCTGGATGTACGCCCAGTCCTTGGCGTTCTCCTTGATGAACGCATCGATCTTGGCATCGACTTCAGGGTTGTTTCGAAACTCACGTGGGCCGTCGGTGGCGGTGCCCGAAGTGTTGCTGTCGTTGCCGTTTGGTGTCTTTGTTTTGGTGTTCATACTTTGTTGCTTTCTTGTTTTTGGTTCAGTGTTTTCGATCCGGTTCTGCCGTGGAAACCACCGTCGATCCGTCGGCGGGTGAATGTGAATCCATCGGTAAATCATTTGTGGTCGCGGGCTCCGCGTTCTCCCAGTCGAGCGGTTGAAGTCGGACTCTTTGCGCCGCCTCCAGTTCGTCCAGACGGCTCTCGGCCCGCGTCAGCTGCTCGTGCAGGAGTCTGTTTTGTTCGGACAAAAATTTCGTGTTCGACAAGGCGGCTTGGAAATCATTCAGGGCGCCGTTCAACGATGCCGCCTGCTCCGTCACGGTTCGTGTGATCGCGCGTTGTTGATTCAGTTCGGCGATCACCGCATCGCTGACGTGGGGAGCGCGATGGGCCACATTCGTCAACATCCTGTTTTCGTACGGGAGTGCGAACAATCCCAGAGGTGCCCGGAGATCCCATGCCGCCTTTCCTTCGACACGGTACACCGCGTGCGCCTCGTGCATCAGCAACGGATGGCCGGGATCGGCGTGTCGGGCGACGTGATAGACCGCGACCGTTTCCGGAAACCGGGTGCGTTCAACGAGGTCGCGAGACTCGGTCGCCGGCGGACGTTGCGTGACCGTCACGTTTCCGGACTTTGGTGTCGAGCAACCGGTCGCTGCGAAAAGGAGGACAATGAACAACAATTTCATGGCTGAACTGGGGTGGATGGTTGATGGGAAAACGGCGCGGAAGACGGACTCGGCATTGGGCGATACGGACCGCTCTCGCGTTCCGGGCCGTCGGTTTCAACCGGACTCGGTGTCGTTCCGCCAATTCGTGCGTCCGCCCGGTCGATTGTCTGGAGGACGTAGAGATAGAACTGCTTGCCCGACGGAATCCGAACGTAAAACCCGTCGCGTTGAATCGATTCGTAGATTCGCTCGGCGTAAACGGAGAGCACTTTCTCGGCACCCTCAAACGGGGCGTTGTTCAGGGAAGGGCTGTCGATGGGGCCGAAGATGGTCGGCTGCTTTTCGGTCAATGACTTGGCCGCACCGGACAGGAACGTCGCGGCAAAGAGTTTTATTTCAGCCAGATTGTCGGACTTGATGATCCGTCCGCGCAGTCCCGCGCTGCCGTCGGTAATGCCCCAGCCCACCAGATTCGTGGCAGATTCGAATTCCCGGTCCAGCGCGATGGCGCTCAGGTTCAGCTCCTCGCCGGACTGCCACACGAGCGTCCACGCCGTGCCGCTGGCGAGCCGCTCACGAACACGGTCCGACGCGGCGGTTCCGTGGACCTCCGTTCCCGCCGGTATGATCCGTCTCCCGGCGTGATAAATGTCCTCCGTGACCAGGCCGATGATCGGTGTGCGGATGGACGCGGAATCCACCGTGATGATGGTTTCACATGAAATCAGCCGTCCGAACGGCGCATAGTCCGGACTGAGCTGCCGGGGTTTCGGTTGCTGGCTCACCGTGTCGGCGAACAGACTGATCGGAAGCGGAATTTCCGGGGCCTGTTTCGCGGGCTCCCGAGCGGGACCGGTCGACGGAGAGGCCAGCGGTGGTGGATCTGCCTTCGGTGGCGGTGGCCGAAACGCCTCCATTGAACGCAGAACGGTCTCCACGATCTGCGGCGTGTTCGTCCGCGTCTCGGGGTCGAGGGGCAGGACCGCTACCGGGTCCTCAGGGTCCACGTC
>JBDNGP010000158.1:0-8685 GCA_041689265.1 Verrucomicrobiota bacterium | reverse complement strand
ACGAATGGATACGAATGGATACGAATGGATACGAATGGATACGAATGGATACGAATGGATACGAATGGATACGAATGGATACGAATGGATACGAATGGGAACATGTCGATTACGAGGGATTCGACATGATCGAACCCCGGCATCAGACGCATCCCCGGTCCCGCTTTCATTCGTGTTTATTGGTGTCCATTCGTGGTTTCCAAAAGCAGTAGATTGAGCGTCCGCAAAGGCATATTTACAGATTGTTCTCATGAGCAAGATCACGTCGCAAACCATCCGGGAGATGAAGGGGCGCAGAAAGATTGCGTCATTGACCGCGTATGATTTTCCGTGGGCGAAACTGCTCGATGAAGCGGGCGTGCCGCTGATTCTGGTTGGTGATTCGCTGGGCATGGTCGTGCTCGGCTACCCCGACACCACGCACGTGACGATGGCCGACATGCTGCATCACGTTCGCGCTGTCGCCCGTGCAAAGCCGAATGCGTTCATCGTCGCGGATCTGCCTTACCGAAGTTACGAAACGCCGGACATCGCGTTGGCCAATGCCAGATCACTTGTCGAAGCCGGTGCTGAAGGAGTGAAGGCCGAAGGAGGACGCGAGATTGGTGAGCAGGTGAAAACCATCACCAATGCCGGAATACCGTTTTGCGGACACCTCGGCATGTTGCCGCAGCACATTGTCGAAGAAGGCGGCAAGTATCGGATCAAAGGCAGGACCGACGAGCAACACGCCGCGCTTCTGGCTGACGCAGAAGTCTTGGTTGAGGTTGGTGCGTTCGCCGTGGTTCTGGAACTGGTCACGCCGCCGGTTGCCAGGGAGCTGACTGAATGCATTACCATTCCGACTATCGGCATCGGCTCGGGCCCGGACTGCGACGGGCAGATTTTGGTGACGCACGATTTGGTCGGCGCTTTTCCGTGGTTCACCCCGAAGTTCGTCACGCCAAAGGTGAAGACCGGTGACGCCATTCGTGAGGCGGTCACGGACTGGATGGAAGAAATGAAATGAAAACGAAACTCTCCCACATCGACTCACAAGGCCTGGCCAGCATGGTGGACGTTTCGGCAAAACCCGTCGTGCTTCGCGAAGCGATCGCGCGCGGTGAAATCCGGCTCGCAAAAGAAACCATCCGGTTGATCGAATCAAACAAAGTCGCCAAGGGCAACGTGCTGGCCACCGCGCGCATCGCCGGAATTCAGGCGGCGAAAAAGTGCGGCGACCTCATTCCTCTCTGTCATCCGCTGCCGCTCACGCATTGCGAAGTGAATTTTGAAATCCCGAGATCGCGCGACCGGATCGTCATCACGGGTTCTGCGAAAATCGCCGCGCAAACCGGTATCGAAATGGAAGCCCTGACCGCCGTGGCGGTCGCTGCCCTCACGATCTACGACATGTGCAAAGCGGCAGATAAGAAGATGCGGATTGAGGGCATCAAGCTCGTTTCCAAAACCAAGAAGTCGGTCGTGCCTGTGAATCGCTGAGCCGTGCTGGTTGCGCGACAAGCTCAGGGGTGGCGTTACTCGCCCCATGCGGACAGAGCGGGGGGGATGCGGTGACGTGAATTGTGGAGTGGTGCCAGTGCTGAAATCTGACCGCGACCGCATCAAATTCGTGTTTCCATTTGGTCGTCGGATCAGCAACACTTTGCCAACACTCCAATTCATCCCAATACCATGAATCGTCGATCCTTCATCAAATCCACTGTCGCCGTGACCGCTGTTGCCGGGGCCACCCAACTCACCGCCGCCCGTGCTGCCGACTCCGGTTCCGGCGGCAAACAAAAGTTGCTCGATCTGCGGCAATACCTGTGTCCGACCGCGGAAAAGCGCGATCTGGTTCTCCGCTTTTACAAGAATGCCGCCATTCCAGGATTGAACCGGCTCGGCATCAAACCCGTCGGAGTCTTTCTCCAGGAGCCGGATAAAAACGATTTTTCCGTCTACACCCTTGCCGCGTTTCCGGACATGGACGCGTACGTCAACGCGGCCGAACGGCTCGGGCAGGATTCCGTATTCGTGGAGGCCGGCACCGAATATCTCTCCACCGAGAAGAACGACCCCGCCTACACCCGGGTCTCCTCCCAGCTCATGTGGTCGTTGTCCGGTTTCCCGGATGTGAAGGTGCCGCGAACCGGTGACCGGATTTTTGAACTTCGCATCTACGAAAACCACAACGAATGGAAGGGCAAGCTGAAGGTCGAGATGTTCAACCAGGCGGAGCTGGACATTTTCAAACAGGTCAATCTTGACGGCGTGTTTTACGGCGAAGCGTTGAGCGGTGATCTGTTGCCGAACATCACCTACATGCTCGCCTACTCGGACGACGCAGAGAAAAAGAAGAACTGGGCCGCCTTTGGGTCAAACGCCGACTGGAACGTTCTCAAGAATAACGAGCGCTACAAGGACACCGTCTCGAAGATTCACTCGACGATGCTGATCCCAGCCGATTGCTCGCAGATTTAGATCGTCCTTTCCTCACTCAAATGGTCGCGGTTGATGATTCCATCTCGATCCGGTTATTTGCCAATCCTCGCGTGGAGCGCGGCTGTGTCGGAGACCAGCCGCAGAAACTTGCGAACCAGCTGTGACTGGAGCTTCGCACACAGCCGCACTCCGTTAAATTGGCAACAAAACGATAGGCATCGATGATTCGATTCACGGCGTCGAAACGTGCGCAGGAGACGAGCGGACAACTTGGATGGTTCTACCAGGAGAATCGCCCGGTGCGTGACGGTGATCGTTCTTCCCGTCCTGCTGTTGATGACCGTTGACGGGCTACTCGATCACGTATTGATCGAATTGGTCTCCGGGAAGGATTTTCACACCCAGTGCTGTGCGGGAGTAGTAACGCAACCAACACGAGACCTCATCCTGGTAGTTCCAATCGAGGCGGTTCTTCCCCGCCAGGATCTTCTCCCTGGCATCCGTTGACACGACCTGATAGTTACCCTTTCCCGCCGTGCCCTGCGTAATCGATTTGTGATAAAGCTCGCTGGAACCGTTGGTTTCCGCGGATCCATCCGCTCCCCGGTAGCGCCAACGATACCGGGGTGGTTCTTCTTCTGAATCGGGAATTGAAGTCATCATCACCAACGAAGTTCCGTCCAGAGTGCGGAACAGCAGCATCTCGCCCGACGTCAGCCGGAGACTCTTCCACTGCACCGAATATTCTGAACCGTGGTGACTGCACCCCGCCAAAGCGATCACCAAGATTCCCACAAGCAATGAGACGTATCGGTAAGAAGCGGTTTTGGATTTCCACCGATCAACATTCCCGGATCGCATCCTCGAAATCTAGGCGGCGGACCGGGCCGGTCAATTTCAATTTGAAGTGGTGCTCCCACAGGGACTCGAACCCCGATCGACGGTTTAGGAAACCGCAGCTCTGTCCAGTTGAGCTATGGGAGCAACCCGGCGGGATTGGATAATTCAATTGCCGTAGCATGTAAACACCGAAGGTCGTGATGGGATTGCCGCGACGCCCGAGGCGCTTCGTTATTTGTCTGGATCAACCGGACTGTTTTTCCCTACGCTGCTCGAGTTCGCTGGCTCCAGTGTTTTCATGACCGGGCTATACCGCAATTTCATCAGGCCGTTTCTGTTTTCGCAGGACTCGGAGTCCATTCACAACACCACGATGGGCGGGCTGAACGTGTGTTCCAGAAACCGCCTGCTCACGGACGCGCTCTCGGCGTTTTGCGGCGCGGAACAACTGCCGGTCGAATTGTTCGGTTTGAAGTTTCCCAATCCGGTTGGGCTGGCCGCCGGCATGGATAAATTTGCGGCGGCGGTGCCCGCATGGGAGGCGATGGGATTTGGGTTTTCCGAACTCGGCGGAGTGACGCGGCTGGAACAACAAGGCAATCCTGCCCCGCGAATGTTTCGTGCGGTCGATGACAACGCACTGGTCAATCGCATGGGATTCAACAACCCCGGCGCGGAAGCGATGGCTGCCAACCTTGCCAGATGGAAACAGCGGGGGCGATGGCCGGATCACCCCGTCGGAATCAACCTGGGCAAATCTAAAATTACGCCGCTGGAGGAGGCTGCGGGGGATTATCTCGACTCATTCAAAACGCTGCGTGACCACGTCGATTTTTTCGTCGTGAACGTCAGTTCACCGAACACGCCCAACCTGCGTCAGCTTCAGGACAAGACGTCTTTGGACGAGATCCTGAGAGCGTTGCAATCGGAGAATTCCAAGGCCGGTTCCGTTGCGCGTCCGATCCTCGTGAAGATCGCTCCAGACCTCACGTTCGAGGCTCTGGATGAAATTCTTGAACTGGCCGGACCTAGGGAACTCGCCGGCATCGTTGCGACGAACACCACCATTGCCCGACCCGACTCCGACGATGCGCGCGTGCGAGCAGCGTATTCGGAAACCGGTGGACTCAGCGGGGCACCGTTGAAAGACCGGGCCACCGAGTGCATCCGCCACATCTACCGCCAGACCAACGGCAAACTGCCAGTCATCGGGGTCGGAGGGATCTTCAACGCCGACGATGCGTGGGAAAAAATAACTGCGGGAGCCAGTTTGATCCAAGTCTACACAGGTCTGGTCTACGAAGGACCTGGCATTGCTCGCTCAATCGTGAACGGATTGATCGAACGACTCGACCACGAAGGATTTGGGCAACTATCAGAAGCCGTTGGATCCGCCGCCTGACCGGATTCGTTTCTTGAGCAACGTCAGATTTCTGGTCTACTTGATTCATGGGCCAGCTTGATTCGAAAATTCATCCGGTCGTTCTCATTATCCTCGCGATTTTCCTGCCGCCGGTCGCGGTCTTTCTCAAGACCCGCGACTGGCTCCACACGATCATCAATCTGATCCTGTGCTTTCTCTACGTATTTCCCGGTGTCTTTCACGCGCTGTTTTTCGTGTTGAGAAAATGAAGAGTCTATTCCTTTTGATTTGCACCTTGCTGTCCCTTGGAGGCGTGGCCAACGGACAACCGCAGAATGACTGGTTCGCGGATGCGATCTGGTATCAAATATTTCCGGAACGATTCCGCAATGGCGATCCGAGCAACGACCCAGTTCCCGCGAGCATGGACGGGACCTGGCCGTATTTCATTCCGGCTGACTGGAACGTCAGTCCGTGGACGAGTGACTGGTACGAGCTTCAGCCGTGGGAACGGGACGGAAAAGGGTTTTACGTTCATGCGCAGTTGAGGCGTTACGGCGGTGATTTGCAGGGAATCATTGATCAACTGGACTACCTCAAGTCGCTCGGCGTGAATTCGCTCTACTTGAATCCGGTTTTTGAATCGGCGTCACTGCACAAATATGGCGCCACGATGTATCACCACATCGACCGCCACTTCGGCCCGGACCCTGAAGGTGATCTCAAGTCGTTCGCCGCAGAAACGCCATCCGATCCGTCGACATGGAAATGGTCTGCGGCGGACAAACTGTTCCTCCAGCTCATCGCGGAAGTTCACAAGCGGGACATGCGGATCATCATTGACGGGGTATTCAATCACGTCGGCATTCCGTTCTGGGCGTTCCAACAGGCGAAACGTGAAGGGCCGGAAAGCGAGTTCGCGGACTGGTTCATCGTGAAACAGTGGGACGATCCGGCGACGGCGAAAGACGAGTTCGATTATGAGGGCTGGGCAGGAATCAAGGATCTACCCGAGCTCGCGCGCAATAAGGAAACCTTGCACCCGGAAATTCGTGAGCACTTCCGGGCAATCGTAAATCGCTGGATGGACCCGAACGGCGATGGGGATCCCTCCGACGGAATCGACGGCTGGCGACTCGACGTGGCGGAAGAAGTGCCGATGGGGTTCTGGAAGGAGCTGCGCGGCTGGGTGGAGGGCATCAATCCGAACGCATTTATCACGGGTGAAATCTGGTGGGAAGATTATAGAAACAACGGCTACAAGAATGCGCGGCCGTGGTTGGACGAGGCGTTCGACAGCGTGATGAACTACCGGTTTGGCGACGTGACCTACCGGTTCTTCAACGAGCCGGACGGAGTCCCGGCTACGCTGTTTGTTGAATTGATGAATCAGATTCATCAGGACTACACGTACGAGAAGAGTTTGAATCAACAGAATCTCTTTGGTTCACACGACACATCGCGAATCGGCTCTGCGGTCGTAAACCCAAAATATCGACAGGATCATGGAGCGGGCTTGCAGGGCAATCGTGAGTATGATGTTCGGCAGCCCACCTCGAAAGAGAAGCTGCGTTGGAAACAGATGGTTGCCTTTCAGTTCATGTCGCCCGGGGCACCTTTCGTTTACTACGGCGACGAAGTCGGGATGTGGGGTGCCGATGATCCAGATTGCCGCAAACCGATGCTGTGGCCGGACCTGATCTACGACGAGGAAGTAGCCCATCCATTCGGCCTGAAGCGCGAGGTGAATCCAGTGACCCTCGATGAAGACATGCTCGAGTTCTATCGGGGCATGATCCGGCTGCGGAACAATTACAACGCACTTCGTCGCGGCGCGATCCACTGGGCCATGGTCGACGACAAGAGGAAACTCGTGGCCTTCACGCGGCAAACTGCCGGATCCAATGAAAAGATCCTGGCCGTTTTTAATGGCAGTGAGTCGGACGCACACGTGGTGCGGACGGAGTGGCTCGAGTATCAGGATTCCCAGTGGGTGGATCTTGTATCGAAGCAACCCGCCGACCTTGAGAATCTCGAAGTCTCCGCGCGCGGCTTCCGCCTGTTGATCAGTCGGTAGAAACAACGGCATCGATTGCCGACATCAGGTCCATCGAGAATATCATGTTGTGCATCGTCGGGATTCAATATTGTCTTCCGCCTCCAGTTTTCGCTTTTGTCATGAAGAAAAACCAAAAAAACGCCACCGAATCCGGTCGTAAATCCAGCGCGGCCACAGGCCAGAAGTCAAACTTTCCCATCCTGCCCGTCGCAATATTCGCGATCGGAGCCAGCGTATTGATCTGGCTCATCATGGGTTCTTTCGGTACATCGAAAACGGTCGCAATCGAGTCCACCACCAACAACGCGACGGCTGCTGCGGTCAACGACAACGACCGGATCGTGCCTTCGACGAACAGCGTAACTGAGGTCGTGACCGACAAACCAGCCGCTCCGCAACCGCTCTCGGACGCTGATCGGCAAAAACTACTCGGCAAATGGGAGCGGACGGACAACCCGCCCTACACCATCGAAGTCCGGCTCGTGAAACCAGATGGCGTGACGGATGCCCGTTACTTCAATCCACGACCGATCAACGTGGCCCAGGCATTCACGGTGGGCACAGACGGACAGCTCGCGTTGTTCATGAAAATGCAGGACGTCGGGTACGAGGGCAGCACCTACACGCTGGTCTATGACGAAAAACAGAACCTCCTGATCGGCGAATACTTTCAAGCCACCCAGGGACAAACTTACGAAGTGGCCTTTCAACGTAAGACTGAATAATGGCATCCGCTGACGATCCCCTTCTCCGGCGCATCGGCGGGCGCCCGAAGCTGGAGTTGTTTCTCAATAATTTTTACGCGAGCGTTCGGGAGGATCCTCTCATCGGTCCGATCTTCAATGAGATCATCGAGGACTGGCCCTCACACATTCAAAAGATCGCGGGTTTCTGGTCGTTGCAGATGGGCGGTCCCGCTGAATACCGTGGCGGGTTGATGGCCCGGCATTTTCCGCTCAGTTTGAAGGCCGAGCATTTTGATGCCTGGCTCGGACTATGGACGAAAAGTTCCCTCGCCCGCTTTGATCCGCCCGAGGCGGACGAGGTGATTCAGCTCGCCCAAGTATTTCGGCAACGAATGGAACCGGCACTCACAAAATCGTAAACTCGTTCAAACACCATTCGACAGGCATTGACTTCCGGCAAACCGCGGTCATCTTCGCCCCCATTTTGTATGTTTGAAACCTACGACAACGAGATCCGGCAGTTTGCCGATGGTGCAAAGCGGTCCTCCATGTCCGGCCCGCGACTGGGCATCATCGGCGGCGGACAACTTGCCCGGATGACCGCCATGTCCGCCCTGCAGATGGGGTGCGACGTGCTTGTGCTGGAGCGCAACAACTACAGTCCGGCCGCCAACCTCGCGACCCATTCCATTGTCGGCAACTGGGACGATCCGGAAGCACTGGTAAAGCTCGCGTCCCAGGTGGATGTCGTGACATTGGAGAATGAGTTTGTGGATGCCAATGCACTCGCCGCCATCGAAGAAGCCGGGTGCCCGCTTTATCCCACCTCCCGCAGCATCGGCATCGTGCAGGACAAGTTCATACAGAAATCCGAACTGGCGAAGGCCGGCGTGGTCGTACCTCGCTTCGCGGCGGTGAAGAATAAGGAAGAGATCAGAGAATTGGGCGCGAGGTTCGGCTGGCCGCTCGTTTTGAAAACGCGGCGAAACGGCTATGATGGCAAAGGTAACGCCACCATCCGCAACGTGGACGAAATCGAATCAGGCTGGCAGAAGCTGGGCGCCGGCACGCGTGAATTGTTCGCGGAGGAATGGTGTCCGTTCGTCAAGGAACTCGCCGTCATTGTTACCCGCAGCGTCACCGGTGAAACGGTGGTTTATCCCGTCGTTGAAACCGTGCAGCACGATCACATCTGCCATCGCGTTCTCGTGCCCGCGCCGGTGGACGAAACCGTGGCGCAACGAGCGACGGACCTCGCGCTTCAAGCAGTCATCGCCGTGGGCGGCATCGGAAGTTTTGGGGTCGAACTGTTT
>JBDNGP010000157.1:0-5947 GCA_041689265.1 Verrucomicrobiota bacterium | reverse complement strand
CGCGCTTGTGCTCGAAGCCACTCTCGGTCACTTCCCACTTCAACCCCAACCCCAGCAAATCGTGAAACAGTTTTTCAGGTGTCATCCTCAGCCCAGCTTACTCGCTCCATTCCACTCAAAACAGCGGAGAACCAATCTTCTCGACCAGCCTCGCCCCAGGTGCTGAATGGTTGCCCGTCTTGAGCATTCCAATGACCAGCACCTCTGAGGCGCTGCCGGCTCTGACGCGCACCAACGCGACCACTTTCTACCGGGTGCGGGAACGCTGATAGAGGATCATCCATAAACTCAGCAGAAGAGACTGCCGGTGTGTTTCACCGGCAGTGCGGTTCCTCAACACGCACAGGACATCTCGCCCTGGCTCCAAAGCAGCGGCGATTTAAGCTCCGAACATCCTTGCATGGCGACTGATGTAAAATGTAATTATGCACCCGCTTTCTATGACTAAACTAACGCGCAGAGGATTTCTGGGGCGCTCCAGCGTGGTGACGCTCGCGTTCGCCGGATTGCAACGCTTCGTTGCGACATCCGCCTTCGCCGCAGATTCCGCCAAGCTCGACAAGGCATTGGACAGCGACTTCCACGGCACGCTCGATCTGCTGCCTGGCTTTTCCTACACCATCATTTCCGAAACGGGTGACAAGATGGACGACGGCCTTCTCGTACCCGGAGCGCATGACGGCATGGGCGCATTCGTCGGGCCGGGCGGCAAGACCATCCTCGTGCGCAATCACGAACTGGGCACCGGTCCCTCCGATCAAAGTCCGTTTGGCAGCAAACGAGCCCTCCTCCGAAAAGTGCCCCGCACCAAACTGTATGATGCCGGCAAGGGCAAGAAACCCGGCCTCGGCGGCACCACCACGCTGATCTTCAACACCAAGGAACAACGTCTCGAAAAGCATTTCCTCAGCCTCGCTGGCACCTATCGAAATTGCGCCGGGGGCATCACGCCGTGGAAGACCTGGGTCACTTGCGAAGAGGACACGAGCCGTCCAAATGAAGGTGGTCAGCTTCCCGATGACGATATGGAGCAGGAGCACGGCTACAATTTCGAAGTGCCGGCCACCGACAAGATGGGTCTCGCCGATCCGGTCGCTCTCAAGGCGATGGGCCGCTTCCGTCACGAAGCCATCGCCGTCGAACCACGCAGTGGCGTCGTGTATCAGACCGAGGATCGCGGCGATGGACTCTTCTATCGCTTCATTCCCACAACTCCTGGCAAACTCTCGGCAGGCGGACGTTTGCAGGCATTGAAGTTGAAGGATCTCCCGCGCGCCGACACTCGCAACTGGAGTGAGCAAAAGATCAAGCCCCGCCAGTCGTTCGATGTCGATTGGGTGGACATCTCCAATGTCGAGGCGCTCGACGATGACTTGCGCTACCAGGGATTCTTCGAGCATGGCGCAGCGCGATTCGCCCGTGGTGAAGGTGCATGGTATGGCAACGACGCCATCTTCTTCGCCTGCACCAACGGCGGCACAAAGCGGAAGGGTCAAATCTGGCGCTACGTTCCCAGCCCTCGTGAGGGTACGCGCGCGGAGAGCGAAAAACCCGGACGCCTCGAACTCTTCATCGAGCCGAATGACGGCAAGCTCGTCGAGAACGCGGACAACATCACCATTGCTCCATGGGGTGATTTGATCGTCACTGAGGACGGCATCACGCCGCACTACGTCGTGGGCGTTACGCCCGAAGGCAAGATTTACAAGCTGGCCAAAACCTCTCTGGGCGAACTCGCCGGCGCATGCTTCTCGCCCGATGGCTCCACGCTCTTCGTGAACATCCAGACACCCGGACTCACCGTGGCCATCACCGGCCCGTGGAAAACGCTGCGCGATCACGCTGTCTAACCACACACCTATGCTCGAAACGGTCAAACTCACCAAAAAGTTCAACAGCCACGTCGCCGTCAATGAGCTGACCCTGAGCATCAAGCCGGGCGAAGTCTTTGCCTTGCTCGGTCCCAATGGCGCGGGCAAGACGACGACCATCAACCTCCTGCTCGGCTTCCTCACGCCGGACAACGGCGAGGCGCGCGTCAATGGGGCCAGCGTGTCCGCTGATCCCATCGCGGCGCGGCGGCAGATCGCCTACATCCCCGAGCAGGTGATGCTCTACCCGCGTTTCACTGGCGTGGAGAACCTCGATTACTTCAGCACGCTCGGCGGACGCCGGCATACACGCGAGGAACTGCTTCAGCTATTGAAGAAGGCCGGCCTGCCGCACGAAGCTGCGGACCGCCGCGTTGGCACTTATTCCAAGGGCATGCGCCAGAAAGTCGGCATCGCCCTCGCGCTGGCCACCGAGGCCAAGGCGCTGTTGCTCGACGAACCCACCTCTGGTCTCGACCCCGCTGCGTCGCACGAATTCTCGCTGCTCTTGCGCAAGCTCGCCGGACAGGGGGTTGCCATCCTCATGGCCACGCACGATTTGTTCCGCGCCCGCGAGGACGCCACCCGCATCGGCATCCTGCTCGACGGCAAACTGGCCGGCGACTACGCCACCAATGATCTCAAGGGCGTCGATCTGGAGAAGCTTTACCTGAAACATCTCCGCGCATGAGGTCATTTTTCCCGAATCATCGTTCACCCCTTCGGCGCGGAATCGGAGCGCGGACGCCCACGTCCACGAGTTGCCCGTTTGAGTTCTCGAGGACGAGGGCGTCCGCGCTCTGCGGGTGGCAAACTCGCGACTCGCAGCCCGGAGATTTCTGTATGCCATTCCTTCAAACCCCATGATCTTCGCTATTGCCCGCAAAGAATTCCTCGATGCCTGGCGCGATGGCCGCTTCCGCTGGGCCGGGGCCGTCATTCTCGCGTTGCTCGGGGTCGCCCTCCTGCTCGCCTGGCAGCAAGTCGAACGCACCCGCACCGAACGCGCCGCCGCCGCCGCCATGGAGCGCGAGAACTGGCTCAACCAGGGCGAAAAGAATTCCCACTCCGCCGGTCATTTCGGCGTGTATGTCTTCAAGCCGCTCCCGCCGCTCGCCGTATTCGATCGCGGACTGGAGCCATTCGTCGGCACCACTGTTTTCCTCGAGGCGCACCGGCAGAATCAGGCCGCCTTCCTTCCCGCGCAGGACGCCACCGCGATGCGACGCTTCGGCGAATTAACCGCCGCCACCGGACTGCAACTGCTCGTGCCCCTGCTCATCGTGCTGCTCACCTTCGGTTCACTGGCCGGCGAACGCGAACGCGGCACCCTGCGGCAGGTCTTGAGCCTGGGCGTGCGTCCCCGCGATCTCGTCCTCGGCAAAGCGCTCGGACTCGGCATCGCCCTGGCCGTGCTGCTGTTGCCTGTGGCGGTGTTTGGAGCAGTGGCCCTGGCGAAACTTCCCGGCGGCGATGCGGGCGGTGGTTGGATTCGCCTCGCCTGGCTGGGCGGCGCTTACGCCCTGTATCTCGCGGCCATTCTCGCCGTGTGCCTCGCCGTGTCCGCCGTTGCCTCCTCCGCGCGCACCGCGCTGGCCACACTGCTGGTCTGCTGGGCGGCCAATGCCGTGCTCGCGCCGCGTCTCGCCTCTGATTTTGCGCAGCGCATCCTGCCCACGCCGAAGCTGGTGGACTTTGAAACCGCGATGCACAAGGCCGTGCAGGAAGGCATCGACGGCCACAATCCGCGCAATGATCGCTTGCAAGCCTTCGCGAGGGAAACTCTTCAGAAGCACGGCAAGACACGCATTGAGGAACTGCCGTTCAACTTCAACGGTCTCGTCATGCTCGAAAGCGAACGCATGGCCAACGAGGTTTATGACCATCACTTCGGCAAGCTCTGGGACCGGCTTGAAGCGCAGGATCGCACCGTGACCTGGACCGGCCTCGTCGCGCCATTGCTTGGACTGCGCTCCGCCTCGATGGCCCTGGCCGGAACTGACTTCACGCATCACCGTCATTTCTCCGTCGCCGCCGAGCAACATCGCCGCGACTTCGTGCGCGTCCTCAACGAGGACATGATGAACAACACTGCGGGCGGTCATCACGGCGGCACGGCCGGTCGCGAACTCTGGGAAAAGCTCCCCGCCTTCCGCTACGACCCGCCGCTCTCCGACCACGCGCTGCGCGCGGCCACGCCAGGACTGATGGTGCTCCTCCTCTGGGCCGCCGGAGCCTGGGCCGCCCTGCTGCTGGTCGCCCCGCGCCTCAAGCCGAACTGAACATGACTCTCTTCAAACTCGAATTCCGGTTGATGGCACGTGAGCGCGGCGCGTGGGTACTGCTCGGACTCCTCGCCGGAGCACTCGTTTACGGTTTGTGGAACGGCGGCGGTGTGGCCGCACGGCAACGCGAAGCCGCCACTGCGCTCGCGCAGAGTTCAGACGAATTCCTCAGCCAGGTGAAGCAGGCTCTGGGACAGCAGGCGATTGACCCAAAGGCCGTCGCCGGTCGCGGCACGATGGCTGTGCTGCCGCCTGCGCCGCTGCCGTTGCTGGCCACCGGCCAGTCCGATCTGTCGCCGGGCCACGAATCAGTCGTTCTTTGGAAACTCGCCGCCTCGGGCGAGACGCGCTCCGAGCTGGAGAATCCCTCCCGCCTGCTGGCCGGGCACTTCGACCTCGCGTTCGTTCTCGTTTGGCTCTTCCCGCTCTGCCTCCTCGCGATGGTCTATGATCTCATGGCTGGCGATCGCGAATCGGGCACGCTGCGCCTGGCCCTGGCGCAAGGCATCACGCCGTGGCGCTGGATGGCGCGCCGCGCTCTCGCACGTTCCCTGCCCATTCTGGCGCTGGCCGCGCTGGCCACATTAGGTGCGGGTCTTTTTAGCGGAACCAGCGGCGCGGGGTTGCGCGGGGTTCTCGCGGTAGCGGTGGTTCTGGCCTACGGATTGTTCTGGGTCGCTCTGGCCGTGGCAGTGAACGCCGTCGCCCGCAGCGCCGCCAGCGCGGCGACTTCCCTCGGTGCCGCGTGGGTCTTGCTCGTGCTGGTGGCTCCAACACTTTTGAACGTGACTGTCGAAACGCTTCACCCCACACCGTCGCGACCGGAACTCGTCGCCGCCGGTCGCAAAGCCTCGGGCGAAGCAGAGAAGCGCGGCGGGGAATTGCTCAACTCGTTTTACCGCGACCATCCGGAACTGGCTCCGCCCGGCCAGCAGGCTGACTTCGCCGCGCAACATCTCACCGTGCAGACCGAAGTGGGCCGCGCTGTCGAACCGGTGCGCCAGAAATTCGATGAACAACTCGCCCAACAACAGGCCGCCGTGAACCGCTGGCGATTCATCTCTCCGGCCATCGCCGCCCACGAGGCGTTGACCGACCTGGCTGGCACCGGCTACTGGCGGCACCGCGCCTTTCGCGATCAGGTAAACGCCTTCAAGAAATCCGTCGCCGACTTCTACACTCCGAAGATTCACCTCCGCCAGACACTCACGATGGCCGACTTCGAGCGGCTGCCGCGTTTTGCCTTCCGCGAGGAATCCACCGGTGCCTGGCTGGGCCGCGTGAGCTCCGGGTTACTCGGGATGCTCGCCCTGTCCGCGCTGCTCAGCGCATGGGTGTGGCGGCGACTCAGCCCCGCAAGACTCGGCGCCCTGGCAGCTTGAAGATCCGGATTCCAAGCTCCGGCACAGCAATGCTCGTGGCGTTCATTTTTTTGGTGCGCCTGACCTGCATCGCGGATGAACCGGGCGCGAACGCACCGACGCCCGCCCGATCGCTCTCCGCCCCCGGGTTGCCCAACTTCTTTGCCGTTGGCACGAACCTGTTTTCCGGTGGGCAACCGGAAGGCGACGCGGCCTTCGCGGAACTCGCCCGGCTCGGAGTAAAAACAATTGTCAGCGTGGACGGCGCGAAACCGTAAAGGTAAAGGGTTCAGTCCCGAATGGCGCTTAGTTAAGGCAGGGTTTCGATGGTTTTTGAGATTGGTTTCGGGAGCGTTCGACGATCATTTGATGACGTGGTTTTGTCATCAATCGAAAGTTCTTCGGTCTCCGTTTGACGGCCCTGGGTTCG
>JBDNGP010000156.1:0-6288 GCA_041689265.1 Verrucomicrobiota bacterium | reverse complement strand
GCCCGGCCCATCCAGCGGTTGTGTGAGGATCATGGCCTGCCCCAGTTGTTTGCCCGTCCCCAAACCCCCAATGACAATCCGTTCATCGAATCGGCCTTCAGCACCGTCAAGCGAGCCCCGGAGTATCCCGGTCGCTTCCTTTATTTCACCCGGTACTTTACCTGGTACAACAACGAGCACTACCATTGCGGCATCGACTACGTCACCCCGCAACAAGCCCACACGGGCCAGCGGGAGAACATCCTCGAACAACGACGCGTCAAGAAACGTGCCCAGCGAAACCGGCGCCGGGAAGAAAACAAAAAACAAACCATACCTAACAATGACCGCCTCCTCCGTAGCGTAATTATTCGCCTCCTGAGGTCATTGATTCAAAAACGCGCCGGAATATTCAAGCCATCAGCTTGCTGATCGGGTCTCCGCTGATGTCGGTGAGACGGAAGTCGCGGCCTTCGAAACGGTAGGTGAACCGTTTGTGATCGATCCCCAGCAGATGAAGAATCGTGGCGTGGAGATCATGCACGTTCACGGGATCGGCGGTGATGTTGTAGCCGAACTCGTCGGTCTCGCCGAGGACGAGCCCGGGCTTGATCCCGCCTCCGGCCATCCAGATCGAGAAACACCGCGGATGATGGTCCCGGCCAAAGTTGTCCTTCGTGATCTGCCCCTGCGAATAGGCAGTACGACCAAACTCGCCGCCCCAGATCACGAGCGTCTCGTCGAGCAGTCCGCGCGCCTTCAAATCCTTCACCAGCGCGGCGCTGCCCTGGTCGGTGGCTTCGGTCTGTTTCTTGATTCCCTCGGGCAGGCCGCCGTGATGATCCCAATCACGATGGCACAGCTGCACAAAGCGCACGCCGCTTTCGGTGAGCCGGCGGGCGAGCAGGCAGTTGTTCGCAAACGACGCCTTGCCGGGTTCCGCGCCGTAGAGATCGAGCATCGACTGCGGTTCCTTCGAGATGTCCATCAGGTCCGGCACGCTGGTCTGCATGCGGAAGGCGAGTTCGTAATTCTCGATGTGCGTGGAGATCGCCGGGTCCGCGAGCGCACCCAGCTGTTTGCGATTCAATTCCTGCATGGCGTCGATGAGCTGGCGTCGCGCGTTCATGCTGAGACCGGGCGGATTGGAAACGTAGAGCACCGGGTCGCCCTCGTTGCGCAATTGCACACCCTGATGATTGCCGGGCAAAAAACCGTTTCCCCAGTAGCGCGCCTGCAACGCCTGTCCACCCTTGCCACTCGTCAACACGACGAACGCCGGCAGGTTTTCGTTCTCGCTGCCCAATCCATAGCTGAGCCATGAACCCATCGTCGGTCGGCCGGGTTGCTGGTTTCCCGTACCAAAGAAGGTGACGGCCGGATCGTGGTTGATCGGTTCCGTGAACATCGAACGGACCAGCGCAATCTCGTCGGCAATGCCGCCGGTGTGCGGCAGCAGTTCACTCATCTCAACGCCGCTCCTGCCGTAACGCTTGAACGGATACGCCGATCCCACGCAGAGAAGCGCGGACTGGCCCGCGGTCATGCCGGTGATTCGCTGACCCATGCGTACGCTGGGCGGCAGCTCAATGCCGGTCATCTCCGTGAGCTTGGTCTTGGGATCAAACAAATCGAGATGCGAGGGCGCGCCGGATTGGAAGAGATAAATGACGCGCTTTGCTTTCGGCGCAAAATGTGGAGCGGGTAGTGCGCCCTCTGACAATGCCGATCCGGAGGCGGACGCGTTTCCGCGCAGCAACGTTCCCAGGGCGAGTGCGCCGAGCCCGGTCGTGCTGCGGGTGAGGAACGCGCGACGGCTGAGCGTGCGGTCGATTTCGTTGCTAAAAATCATGGTTAACGCGTGATGGTTTCGTTGAGGTTCAGCAGTACGTTGGCGACGGCGGTCATGGCGGCCAGCTTCACCTGATCTAGGCTTTCCGGCACCTTTGATTCACCGACCTTGAGCAATTCTGCGGCGCTGCCCGGGTCATTTTGAAATTCAACCAGTTGCTGTTCGTACGTTCGCTTCAAAATATCAATCTCGTCGGTGGCGGGGACGCGTCCCAAGGTCAACCGAAACGCCCGCTTCAAACGGCGGTCGAGATCGGCGGGTTCCTCGAGCATGACCCGCTGCGCCAGACCGCGCGCGCATTCCACAAAGGCCGGATCATTCATCAGCACCAACGATTGCAGGGGCGTCTGCGTGCGTTGCCGGAAGAAAGTGCAGACTTCGCGGTTCGGCGCATCGAACGTTGCGAACGCCGGGTAATGCGCGGACCGCCGCCAGAAAACATACATGCCGCGACGATAAAGATCCTCGCCGTGATCCTGCACAAACTTGGAGTCGGTCCCATCCCAGAGCCCGTCCGGTTGATAAGGTTTGACGCTCGCGCCGCCGATATTTGAATTCAGCAGACCCGAAACGGCGAGTGCATTGTCGCGCACAAACTCGGCGTCCAACTGCAATCGCGGGCTGCGGGCGAGCAACCGATTGTAAGGATCACGCTCTGACTTGTCGGGTGTTGAAACGGCGGACTGTTGGTAAGTCCTGCTGTTGACGATGAGCCGGACCAGCGCCTTGACGTCCCACGGCGCGACAGCCGAATCGCCGTCACGAAATCGCGTCGCGAGCCAGTCAAGCAATTCGGGATGACTCGGCCATTCACCCTGCGAACCAAAGTCGTTGAGCGTCTTCACGAGACCCGTGCCGAACAACATCGCCCAGTAACGATTCACGGTGACGCGTGCGGTCAGTGGATTCTCGGGCGACACCAGCCACGCGGCGAGATCGAGGCGGTTGGGCGTCCAACCGGGTTTGGAATCGACGTTGTCAAAACTCAGCTTCAGCTGGCCATCTTGATTGGTCACCTTCGCGGGCCGGATCTTCGGCAGATACGCCGGGGTCGCCGGATAAACGCGTTCGCCCTTGCTGCGGAAGTCGCCACGAACGAGTTCATACGTTTCCCGTGGCGGATCCATCTCCTCCATGATCATGGACGTGGGAATGGCGGTGATCAGTTCGTTCTTCGTAGTGCG
The DNA here is from genome assembly GCA_041689265.1 of Verrucomicrobiota bacterium. Taxonomy (GTDB): domain Bacteria; phylum Verrucomicrobiota; class Verrucomicrobiia; order Limisphaerales; family RI-55; genus JBDNGP01. The sequence continues at coordinate 3,273 of JBDNGP010000156.1, read as the reverse complement.
CGCCTTGGCCAGCGCGGCGTCGGCGCGTAGATAGTCGACAGCGTAATTCTCCTTGTAGAACCGCTGGAGGTCGGAGCGTTCCTCGTCGGACCGGTTGCCGCGTGACTTGGTGATGATCGGCACCATGCCCTCGAAGGCGATGATCCGTGCGTCTTCATCCGAAAGTGCGCGATCATAAAACCGCACGTCATCAAGCTGCCCCTCAAAGTGGCCTTCGCGGTTCCGCGAACCGATGCGCACGGGTTCGGTGTTTGAAATGGATCCCGTCAACGCATCCTTCTCGCTCTCGGTATCCCGCGGCTTTCCATCGACGTAAATTTTTATGCCCGCCGCCTTGCCGGATCCGTCGTAAGTGACCAGCACATGGCGCCAGCCGCCCTTGAATTTACCACGCGTCTTCACCTTGATCGCGTCGTCGGGAAATTGATGCGCTAGATGAACCTCGAATTTGTCGTCACCCACATACAAATCGAAACCGCGGAAGCCCGGGCCTTTCTCCATCTTGCTGAGAATTGCTCCACCGGACTGGATTTTGACCCACGCGCCGTAACTGAAGGCATTCGTGTTGTCGAAGGAAACCACCGGCCCCAGGTCCAGGTGCATTTTGCCGTCAAACACCAGAGCCTTGCCGAGACGTCCGTCCGCGAAACCAGGCTTGTCATCGCGCACAAACTTCACTTCGGTGTCACCCGTTTCCACCGTCGCTTCACTTGTTAACTCGGTCGTTTCGGCAACGGCCGTTGCGGTCACGTTCGAAGCGATTCCAAGCGTGTCATCAAATGTTAGCCGGGCAATCAGACCGGCGTCGTTGGGTTGGGCCGGTGGAGCTTCCACCGTTTCGCGTTCCCATTTTTCCTGCGATTCACCCAGTTCGTTGTTGCGATCTGACAACGTCTTTTCCGCGTCGCGCAAGGTGAAGTCGGCTTCCACAAAGTCCATCGCCTGTTCGACGGTTGCTACCGGGAGACGAGGTGGCGGATTGTCCGTGCGAATGCGGTCCAGGCCCTTCTCCGGGACGTTGTGGTAAAAGGCATAGAGCTGGTAAAACTCCTTCGTCTTCAGCGGATCAAACTTGTGATCGTGACATTCCGCGCAACCAACGGTCATGCCGAGCCATACTGAACCGGTGGTGGTCACGCGGTCGGCAACGTACTTGTTCAAGTACTCATCCGGATCGGCACCGCCTTCATCGTTGGTCATGTTGTTGCGAACAAATCCGGTGGCGATGCGTTGATCGCGCGTGGCGTCGGGCAGCAGATCACCGGCAAGCTGTTCAACCGTGAAAACGTCGTACGTCTTGTTTTCGTTGAAGGCGTTGATCACCCAGTCGCGCCAGAGCCACATGAACCGCACGCCATCAAAATGATAACCGCTGGTATCCGCGTAACGCGCGAGATCGAGCCAGTTCATCGTGATGCGTTCGCCGTAATGTTTGGAGGCCAGCAGCCGGTCGACGACCTTCTCATAGGCATCCGGTGATTTGTCGGCCACGAACGCATCCACTTCCTCGGGCGTCGGCGGCAGGCCGGTCAGATCAAATGTCACCCGACGCAACAACGTGGGACGGTCCGCCTCGGGCGCGGGTGCGAATCCGGCCTTCTCGATTCGCGACAGCACGAACCGGTCGATTTCGTTGGCGGGCCAGGCGGTCTGTTTGACTTCCGGCAACGCGGGTTTCTCCGGTTGGATGAAAGCCCAGTGGTCCTTCCATTCCGCTCCCTCCTTGATCCAACGCGTCAACGTCTCGATTTGTTCCGCCGTCAACGGTTTGCCGTGCTCGGTCGGCGGCATGACTTCGTCCGGATCGGTATTGGTCACCCGTCCGACCAAAGTGCTTTGGTCGAGATTGCCGGGGACGATGGCGTGATCGCCCGACTTCAACTCGGCGAGCGCCGCCGTTTGTTGGTCAAGCCTCAGGCCGGCCTTGCGTTTCCCTTCATCCGGCCCGTGACACGCGTAACAGTGGTCGGAAAGAATCGGCCGAATCTCGCGGTTGAAGTCGACGGTTGCATTCGCCTCGAAGAAGAATACGACCCACAACATCAGGTGTGCGGTCACTGCACCGCACAACCGGTCAGGCCATGATGGCCTCCGTCGATTTGAAGGAAAAACTTGCATTACAATTGTCCGGTCAAACATTCGCGTAAAGTGAATGGAGAAAGGATCTAGGACGCCGACGGTTATGTCGAGATTCGACATTAATTGCCGAGGTGCGTTTGAATGCGTGGGGGAAGGTGGGGAGAGCCCTCCGGGCGAACCTGCGGGCGCACGGGACGCCCACGAACGCTCGTGCCCCTCGATTCGTAACAGGATCTTTCCGATAAACAGGCTGTTTTGGGGTCAGTGGGTGGCGCAAACTGGCGGCTGCCGCAAAACCTCCGCAGGCTCGATCGGAAGCCGACCTTCGGCCTCCGAACGAGCCTGCGATTTCTCGGGGGAACCTCTGAATCCCGTTCCGTTCCGCATGGAGGAAGGCGGCGAACCGCCGAAGGGCGTCGGGCACGGGCGGCAGATGGCCGGAGAATTGAGCCCGCCCCTGCGCTCAAAGTTCGTTCGGAGAACTCACTCCACCTTGCCCCACGATTCCAAACGCATCAGGTCTCAACCACAACCTTGCCAAGGTCTCGCCAGATGGATACGGTCGCATCGTTACCCCTGCAAAACCGACACAACTTTTCTGCCATGAAAAAATCCATCAGCCGCCGCAGTTTCCTCTCCAAATCGGCCACGACCGGGGCCGGCCTCCTGATTCTCCGCAACAGCCGCCTGGCCTTTGCCTACGAGGCCAACAGCAAACTGAACATTGCCGGCATCGGCGTCGGCGGTCAGGGCCGGGGCAGTCTCAACGCGTTCAACTCAATGGGCAACAACCTCGTCGCGCTCTGTGACGTGGATGTCAGCCGCGCGGGAGACATCTACCAAAAATATCCGTCGGCGAAAAAGTATCAGGACTTCCGCGTGATGTTCGATCAGATGGGAAATCAGATCGACGCCGTTCTGGTCGCGACACCCGACCACACACACGCCGTCGCGGCAGTGGCGGCCATGAAGCTGGGCAAACATGTTTACTGCGAAAAGCCGCTGACGCGCACGGTCTACGAAGCGCGGGTCATGCGCGAAACTGCGGCGAGCCAGAACGTCGTCACGCAGATGGGAAACCAGGGTTCCGCCGAGCGCGGCCTGCGCCGGGCCGTTGAACTCGTGTGGGGCGGCGCCATCGGAGACGTCCGGGAGGCGCACGTCTGGTTTGGAGGCGGCAACGGCCCGATGGTG
>JBDNGP010000155.1:0-3441 GCA_041689265.1 Verrucomicrobiota bacterium | reverse complement strand
TCCAAAACGGGCTCCAGGGCCCCAGTGCGCTCGAAGTCACCACCCATCCCCCTCGGGGCCGGCCGGCCCCGAGGGGGATGCCACTCATCCTTTCAGGATCGCGGCAAAGGAAAAAGTAGCGAATTTCCGACAACCAAGTGCGGCGGTCCTGCGCCACGGCGGGATGAAACGTCGACGGCGCTTTTGAGCGTGCGTGCGGTCGTTGGACGTCGTGGCGGCTTCGGGCGTGCGAAAGCGGTGTCGCCGCGTCGTTCTGCCACCGCACTCCACAGGGCCTCTGACCGTGGGCACCACCAGTAAGAAGTAGGTCGAATTAGCGCTCAGAGTGTCTTGTTGTCGATACAGCTGACCACGTCGCGCGAGAGTTCATCGAAGCGAATCAATTGATGGGCGAATCAAAACACGAACGCAATTCCAGCGCGGATCTGATCGCCGTTACCGTGATCGGGCGTGGCAAAATAACCATAGAATTCATGCCTCCATTCTAATTGACCATGCACGGTGTCCGTGAACCGATAATAGAGTGATGGTCCTGCGTTATAGATCGCTGTTCCATTGACTTCATAACGGAAACGATTCTTCCACTTAATGCTACCGTTCGAACCGAACATTTGAAAATTGAGTCCGAAATCCAGACTGGTGTCTGAACGGCTGGGTTCGTCTCCGTAAAAAATCCAGAAGCTGGTTCCCGCTGCAAACACGAAACGGTAGGTTTCAGTTTCGTAGCCCACTGAAAGCGCGTTGCCCCACTCTCGATTATAGACGTCGTAACCCGATTTGCTGGCGGTGGGTATTCTCAATTGTGGGGCGAATGTCCATGACCCGCTGCGACCGTCCAGATTGAAATACTTCTTCAACGGCAGCGCCAAAGTGATGTCGCCGAGTCCTTCATCAGTTTGTTTGATGGGGCCCGTCGGTGAGGGGAGTTCGCGCTCGGCGTGAATGACGTAGGGAATTTTGGCCGTGATCCGAATCCAGCGCTTCCAGGTATACACACCCTCCAAATGGAACTGTTGAATGGATTCGCTCAAGTCATTCGCGACCACTGAATCACCGTCCATGAAGTTGGGGTTGTAAGCGAATTCGTAGATGCCTTGAATTCCCCAGCCATTATTCCAGCGTGGCATCTCATTGAAGATGGGTTGATCCGCGCGCAGAGAGGAGCCGACCAAAACAAAACAAACCGACAGAAGTGCAGCCCATTTTGAAGACTTGGTTTGCGATTGGAAACTGGACATGACCAAGATCCCTGAAGCTAAGGATTGAGCTGTTAAAGAATAATTGAGTGGCCTGTTTGGCTCACGGCTCGGGAACCGGGACAGTGCTCAATTTACCGTCCTTGAGAGCATAGAGATGAACCGGAATATAACCCGCCGCGTCAATTGCCTTGGCCAGAGCCGGTTTGTCGACGGACTGGCCGGGTTTCAATCCGATTTGCACGAGCTGCGTTTTGGCATCCAACTCCACACCCTTGTTGAATTATTCACGATCGACAAACGCAAGCTTGGAGACCTTTTTGCGAATACCAATCGCGCAGCTCGGGCAACAAAGACCCTGAACGTAGAGCACCGCTGTTTTCGGCTCCTTTTCGAGTAGCTCCTGTGCAGCAACACGACGTTCGTCCTCGCTGACCTCCGGAGAGACTTCTGCCGCAACACTGGTGACTGCGAATGCGACCAGTAGCATCGCCGGAATCAAAATACGTTTCATCAGACTCTTCATTTCAATGTGACTGATAAGTGAAGTAATAATGGTTGAACATGGTGGAGAATCCGCTTCTCTGCAAAACATTTTTATCAAACTTAAATCGATTCAGGCAGTGGGCCAGTGGAGTCGATGTAACGTCCTGAAAGGACGTTACATCAGAGGGTCACTTTCTGCGTGTTGAGATCGGCTCGGCAGGAGCCTCTCCCTTACCTTCGAGGTGGGTAGGGCAGAGCTGCTGCTCTGCTGTGACGAAACACGGTGGTTCCTTTGGTCCGATGCTTGGTATGCTTTTTCGAACCCAACACGACATCGCGGCAAACCGGCAGGTTTGCCCTACCAATAGTAATGTGCACGAATTTCATTTCGGCTTGAGTAGCGTTCAATTCTTCAGATCGAAACGCTCCGACTATTTGCTCTCTAGAACTTGCCGTTGTCGTTGACCCATTCGCTGCGCGGCGGGACCGGATCGACGGTATCCCAGTGTTCCACAATCTTTCGATTAGCGATCCGGAAGAGATCATAGAAGGAGACGTGATCGCCATCGAGGTGGCCTTCGTAAACGGAAAGAACAAAACTTCCCTCGGCAAGCACGCGATGAATCTGTTCGTAGTTCCGCAAAATATCCTCGCGGGAGAGCGCTTCACGCAGAGCGGGTAAGCCATCCGACATGCTCGGGTTATGCTCAACGTAGTTCTCTGAATCGATGTAGCGGTCCAGTGCGCTCAGTTGGTCGTTCAGGAGAACTTCTTCCAAGAAAGAGCGGATGAGGTTTCGGTTTTCTTCCGTCTTGTCGAAGTCGATGGTTTGCGTTGCCCGTCGAGCATGGTGTGGCCAGACGGATCGGGACTGCTTGGTTTGGACTGGAGGTTGTCCCAGTGTTCGACGACGAATTCATCCTCAAACCGGAAGACCTCAAAGCCGACATCTACCACATTGAAGTCGTAGTCCGTGTGTGCAAACACGTAATCGCCATCCTCAAAGACTCGCACAATCTCAACGCGAGGATTGGTTTTTGCCAACCGTTTGAAAAGTTCTGCCAGGCCAACATTCCCCTCGCGAGTCAGCGGATTGTGTTGGATATAGACCTTCTCGTTGACGACCGTGACTACCTCCGGGTCACCCGTTTCAATGCCTTTGAGTAGTGTGCAGATTTGTTCTTTCTTATTCGATGTCATGGATATTCTTTTCGTTCGTCAATTTCATGGCTGCCTTGATCCAAACTAACCAGTAGTCCATGATCGGATCAATCCTCGGACATCCTCCTGCGCACGGACTCGTCCCTCATCGGCTGCACGCTCGCTGTCCTCGATCCGTTGAATGATTCGAATCTCCTCGATTGCATTGGAAAAATCGGCATCGTCGGGCAATTGTCGAATCGCATCGATCATCATGTCTTTCCTCCTCATGCTTGGAATATGCCGGAACGTCGCGTAGGAGGTAACCACGGCTTTTCGGTAACCGAAACCGCTGCGGATATGATGCCCGCGGTCCGACAAAGATACGGTCAGCTCTCCGAGCAGACCGGCGGTGAGTGAAGTCGAATCGCTTCTGTGTATGTCCCGATACGCTCCGATTTTTCGGTGAGGTGGAATTATCTTAGAGCCTGTCCGAAAAATCGGTGGAGCCCGGATTTCAGGCCAGTCGGCGGAGCAGAACGCCGATCATGGCGAGCTGAATCCAGCCGGTGGCGCTGGATTCGGTCTTTTCATAATCCCTTACCAGGCGGCGCTGCTG
>JBDNGP010000154.1:0-10169 GCA_041689265.1 Verrucomicrobiota bacterium | reverse complement strand
GTCACCATCAACGCGCCAAGATCGTCCTTGTGCTTCTCCGCTTTCGCGCGCAGATCCGCGATGTCGATGTTGCCGTTGGAATCACAGGCAACCGCGACCACGTTGAAACCGGCCATGACCGCACTGGCGGGATTGGTTCCGTGGGCGGAAGTCGGGATCAAACAGGCGTTGCGACCGTTGCCGTTGTTTGCGTCGAGGTAACTTCGGATGGCTAGCAGGCCGGAGTACTCGCCCTGTGATCCGGCGTTGGGCTGAAGTGAAATCGCATCGAACCCGGTGATCTCCGCGAGCCACAGTTCCAGATCTTTGAATAACTGCGCGTAACCCTTGGCCTGATCCACCGGAGCAAAGGGATGAAGCGAACCAAACTCCGGCCACGACACGGGAAACATCTCCGACGTCGCGTTCAGCTTCATCGTGCAGGAACCGAGCGGAATCATCGAATGACACAACGACAGATCGCGGGATTCCAGCTTGCGCAAATAACGCAGCATCTCGGTCTCGGAATGGTGCCGGTTGAACACGGGGTGCGTGAGGAAATCAGACGTGCGGGCAATTTTTTCCTGGTAGGGAGAGGCTCCCGCCGAGCCCCTACTTGCAGCAATCTCCGCCGCCGTAAACCCGGCGGCCGTGTCGCCGTTGAAGATCCGCCACAGCAATTCCACTTCTTCGGGCGTGCTCCGTTCATCAAGGGAAAGACCCAGCGTTGAATCATCGATGACCCGGAGATTAATCTGATGTTTTGCTGCGACGGCAACAATGTCTTTGTCCGACTCGTCCGCTGTCGAAATGGTAATGGTGTCGAAGAAGTCGTGAGTTGAAATCAAACGACCGAGCTTCTTTAAACCCTCTGCCAGCACGGCGGTGAGTTGTTGCACGCGGGCCGCGATCTGTTTCAAACCAGCCGGTCCGTGATAGACCGCGTACATTGCCGCCATGTTCGCCAGCAGCGCCTGCGCCGTGCAGATGTTGCTCGTCGCCTTGTCGCGACGAATGTGTTGTTCACGCGTCTGAAGCGAGAGACGAAATGCGTGACGGCCTTCCGCATCTTTTGAAACGCCGACGAGCCGACCGGGGATCAATCGTTTCAACGTATCCTTCACCGAGATGAATGCGGCGTGCGGGCCGCCGTAACCGAGCGGCACACCAAAGCGTTGCGCGCTGCCGACGCAGATATCCGCGTCAAATTCGCCGGGCGGCCGCAGCAACGTCAACGCAAGGAGATCAGCCGAAACAACGACCAGCGCGTCCGCTTCGTGCGCTCGTTTCACGAACGGTTCCCAATCTTCAATTGCGCCGTACGTGTCAGGATATTGCACCAGCGCACCGAAGACGGGTTGCGCCGTGAAGTCGTGTGTGTGCGGATCGCCAACAATGATCTCCAAGCCGAGCGGTTTGGCGCGGGTCTGAAGCAACTCGATGTTTTGCGGATGACAACTCGCCGCGACGAAGAATGAGTTGCTCTTCGATTTGCGATTTCCGGCGAGGCAAAGCGTCATCGCCTCCGCGCACGCGGTGGCTTCGTCAAGCAACGAGGCGTTCGACACCGGCAGACCGGTGAGGTCGGCGATCATTGTTTGAAAATTCAACAGGCTCTCGAGCCGGCCCTGAGAAATCTCCGCCTGATACGGAGTGTACTGCGTGTACCAACCTGGGTTCTCAAACACGTTCCGCTGAATGACCGGCGGCACGATACAATCGTGGTAACCCATGCCGATCAACGAACGAAAGACCTGGTTGCCCTTCGATAATTCCTTCAACGCAGCCAGTGCTTCGGTCTCTGTTTTCGCAGCCGGCAAATCCAGCGGCGCTTTCAACCGGATGTCCTTCGGCACCACTGCGTCGGTCATCGCATCCAACGAATTGTGACCGCAGAGGCGCACCATTTCCTCGACTTCTTGCGGCGACGGCCCGATGTGGCGATTCGCGAACTGATCGGGGTGGGGCAGAATGGTATTCGAATTTGACGGAGCGGCGGCGGACATAGGCGGAAGAAACTAAGGGCGAACGCCAGCGAATCAAGCTGCATTTGAAATCATCAACGCGGCTTGTGACGCCGATAAGCTGAGACCGCACAATCGCCGTCCGCACACGCCGGTTCTCGGGGGCATTTGCCCGTGAATCTGCTCGCCATCACCCTTTGGATGCGGTCGCGCGCGCCGGACGGTGGCAAGCGTCACAGAAAACGGGAACCTCGAAGCGACCGCGCAGAAATCCAGAATGGCCAAATCCGTTGGCATGCCGCAATCTTGGCTCGCCTCAACCCAACATGAATCCACTGGAACAAGTTCACGGCCGGGTCATTCATGGTCGGCGCGTTCGGAAACTCGCCGAACTGTTCGCACTACACCTTCCGCACGACGCAAGCGTTCTCGATGTCGGCACCGGCGACGGCACGTTGGCGGCCGCCATCTGCGGGCTTCGCAGCGACCTCAAAATCGTTGGAACCGAGGTTTCACCGCGTGAAAACTGCGTTGTCGACGTGGCGCCCTTCGACGGCGTCCACCTGCCGTTTGACGATCAGTCGTTCGACGCCGTGATGTTCTCCGATGTGTTGCACCACACGGCCGATCCGATGGTGTTGTTACGCGAGGCGGCGCGAACGACGCGCCGTTGTCTCGTGATCAAGGATCATTTGAAGAAGGGACTGCTCGCGGGTCCAACGCTTCGGTTCATGGACCGCGTCGGAAACTGCCGCCACGGCGTGCCCGTCCCGGGAAACTACTGGAGCGAATCCCGTTGGAACAGCGCCTTCACCGAACTTCAACTTCTCGTGCGATCACGGGAGACGCGACTGGGCCTGTACCCGTGGTTCTTGAACTGGTGGTTCGGGCGTTCGCTTCACTTTATCGCCCGCCTGGACAAGCATTTGGATTGAAGTCGAGATGAACACCGACAACCACGAATCGCGACATCACGAAAAGGTTCCAGCCACCTGGGTGTGGCTGCTGGTTTCTTTCGTCGGATCGGGCGCGCTTCACTGGTGGAATCGGGACGTGATCAACACCGATGCGATTGCCTACCTGCGGATCGCGGAATATTACGCCGAAGAAAACTTTGCCCTCGCGATCAACGGTTACTGGGGACCGCTTCTGAGCTGGTTGATGGTCCCGGCTCTCAAGATCGGAATCCCACCGTTGATCGCCGCCCGGTTAGCCATGATATCCTCCACCCTGATCTTCGTGATCGGCAGCGCCCGGATGATGTCGGTGAGCGGACTGGCCCGGCGATCCCATGTCCTCGGCCTCGCGCTGTGCTGCGCGGCAGCGGCCGTCTGGGGATCGCAGAACATCACGCCCGACCTGCTGCTCGCCGGGCTCGCGCTCATCGCGCTTTCGTTCACGTTGCGGACGTTTGACAAACCTGATTCGCGGACGGCGGGAATCGCCGGACTCGCGTGGGGTGCGGCCTACCTCACGAAGGCCATCGCCCTTCCGTGGGCGGTGCTGGTCATCGGAAGTTATGCGTTGATTCAATGGAAGGGTCGGCAACTGGCCTGGCCTGGATTGATCAGGATTGGTGCCGGCATGGCGGTCGTCGCGCTGCCGTGGATCACGGTTCTTTCGATCCATTCCGGGCATGTGACTTTCTCCACGTCCGGCCGCATCGCGCACACTCTCGCGGGACCCGGTGACGAGGTTCGCTACCATCCCACCTTCATCACACTTCACCAACCGAGAGCGGGACGTCTGACCAGTTGGGAGAATCCCGTCGACCTTCCGTACCACGATTGGTCGCCGCTCCGGTCAAAACGGCATTTCGCCTATCAGATCAAACTGATCGCCGAGAATGTCGTGAAAATTCTGTTCATCGTCACGACGATCATGCCCGTCTGGCCGATGCTGGTGCTGACCCGCCGTCGCCGCCGGTCATTCATTGACCGCGCCTCAACCGTGCGGGCGATCCTTCCGCTCGACCTGCTGTGCCTGATTTATCTGCCGGTCTATCTGACGATCAATGAACAACGGTATTTCTACATCGCGTTGCCGCTGCTGTGGATTGCGCTGAACATGAATTGGCGCGCCGGAGGAGCCTCGTTCCGAGCCCCTATTTTGAGCGGCAAGATCCAGACGGCGGCGGTCGCGGTGGTGCTGCTCGCACTGCTGGTTTCAACCATCGCTTATCAGTTTCCCGCGCGAACGGCGGGGAGCGAAGCGCGGGAACTGGCAGGATGGCTCGATTCAAACGATCACTCGGGACCGATTGCCGGCAGCGGGATGAGGCCCGGCGGGAGAACCGGACTTTACGCCGCGTGGTTTCTGGGCCAGCCGTGGATGGGCGATTCGCGGACCAGTGACGCGCAGAGTTTTCTCAATTCCGGCGCGCGGCTTCTCGTGTTTTCCTCCGGCGATCCGCTCATCGCCGAGTTCGCGAACTCTCCCGGAGTTCGACGCCTGAAGCTGCCCGATTCGCTGTCCGACAAGCTGGTGGTTTTCGAAGTCGGGCGGTGAGTGTCCGGCTTGATCAGGACGAGGAAATGCGAGAGCGCCGGAAATATTCTGAAACCATTTCCCTCCCACACGTGTTCATAAGAACGACAACGAACACCTGATCAACCATGAAAACTGCCGCCTGGAAAAATACGTTTGAGAACCTGCCCGACCGGGAGGCGGCTTTGCGAATGAGAGGGGTCGACCTGAACCCCAACTCGGGGCGTGCGTTGGTGGCCAAAGATCTCACACATGAGTGGGACGGCTGGCTGTATGGTCTTCTCGCGCTCGGAGCGGCGTGGCCGATATTTCGCGCGCTGGGCTGGTTTTGATTTTCGGAAATGAATCGACCGGGAGAGAACCGAAATCGTAGTGATGACTTCTGAGCGACTGATCACGTCACGCGGAAGTCATTTGAAAAATTGAAACGGGCAGATGACCAAATGGTGATCTGCCCGTCTGAATTTCTTGGAAGAGTTTTTTAATTATTTCGCCATCAGCGATTCGATCTCATTCGCTTCAATCGGAATGTCCGCCATCAGATCGATCGGTGCTCCGTCGGTGACCAGAATATCGTTCTCCAGCCGGATGCCAAATCCCTCTTCCGGAATGTAGATCCCCGGTTCGACCGTGAGCACCCAGCCCGGCGCAAACGGCTGGCTCATGATGCCGACGTCATGCACATCGAGCCCGAGCGGGTGTCCGAGCCCGTGCATGAAATATTTGCGGCACGCGGGACTTTCGGGGTCCTGTTTCCTGATCTGTGATTTTGTGATCAGGCCCAGACCGAGCAATTCCTCGTTCATCAACGCCTGCGACTGCTTCTGCCAGTCGCGGTGAAACACTCCCGGTCGCGAGGCATTGATCATCGCGTCCAGCACCCGGTGAACGGCGTTGTAAACCTGCTTCTGCCGGCGGGTGAACCTGCCGCCCACCGGGATCGTGCGCGTCAGATCTGCGTTGTAGTTGGCGTAACACGCGCCCACGTCGAGCAGCAGCACCTGGCCTTTTTTCATCTGCTGATCGTTCTGCAGATAATGCAGCACGCAGGAATTTTCACCCGCGCCGATAATCGGGGAATACGCGAACCGCGCCCGGTTCCGGATGAACTCGTGGGCAAACTCCGCTTCGATCTCATGTTCCCACCGGCCCGGTTTCACTTTCTTGAGCACGCGCAGAAACGCCTTCCGGGTAATCGCACAAGATTGTTTCAGCAAGGCGATTTCTTCATCGGATTTCACAACCCTCAAGTCGTGCAGGATCGGGGCAAGTCGACGGAAATCGTGCAACGGAAACTCGCCCATCAAACGTTTCGCAAACCGGCCGTCGCGGGTTTCCACTTCATCGGAAGCCCGCTTGTGTTCGTTCGCGTTCAGGTACACGTGCTCCACCTCGCACATCAGCTGGCGCAGGATCAACGGGAGTTCCGCGAGCAGCTTGACGGTTTTGACTCCGCTGATTTTCGACGCCTCGTCCTTGGAATGCTTGTGCCCCTCCCAGATCTTCAGATGTTCGCTCGCCTCGCGCACGAACAGGATCTCGCGCTGCTTCTCATCAAACGCATTTGGGGCGATCAGCAGTACTGTTTCCTCCTGCTCGATCCCGCTCAGATAAAACAGGTCCGAGTTCGCGATCATCGGCAGCGTGCCGTCGGCGTTGGTGGGAATGACGTCGTTCGCGTTGATGACCGCCAGGGAATTAGGCGCCAGCCGGGCGGCCAGCCGTTCGCGGTTTTGAACGAAAAGTTTTTTGGGAATCGGCGCGTGTCGCATGTGGCAACACTGTCGGGTGCGTTTGAAAAATGCGAATCCGAAAATGACGGCCGGCTATTTGGTTTTATCCCGGGCGTCGGTTCCAAACACGATTCGCGCCCCGCGTTTGTAGGTAAAATAGGAATATGTCCACTGGAGAAGCACCGCCGCCTTGCTGCGAAATCCGATCAGGAACAACAGGTGAATGAGCAACCACGCGATCCAAGCGAGCATTCCGGAGAATTCGAGATCCCCGATCTTCGCGACTGCCGCCGAACGACCGATCGTGGCCATGCTGCCCTTGTCCCAATACACAAATGGCGTTCGCCGGATGTGAGTTCCGATTGTCAGTTCTTCCCGAATAATACGCGCGACGTGTTGCGCCATCTGAATCGCCGCCGGCGAAACGCCGGGAACCAGCCGACCATCCGCGTCCTTAACGTGAGCGATATCGCCGATTGCGAACACCTCGGGATGACCAGGAATGCTCAGATCGGGCGCGACCATGATGCGGCCCGCACGATCGGTTTCCGACCCCAGCTTGCGGGTCAACGGACTCGCAGCAACGCCCGCCGCCCAGATGATGTTCTCCGCCGCGATGATTTCCTCGCCGCGCAGCGTGTCGATTACAACCTGTCGGCAGGTCAGGGTTTTGACCTTGCAGCTCGTGCGCACTTCCACGCCAAGCGATTCGAGCTGGCTCCGGCCGCTTTCCGAAAGCGATTCGGGAAGATGACTTAAAATTCGTGGGCCGGCCTCCACCAGAACGACACGCGTTTTTGTGGGATCGATATTGTGAAAATCCTCATTCAGCACGGTGCGGGAAAGTTCGGCAAACGCACCGGCAAGTTCCACGCCGGTGGGGCCGCCGCCCACCACCACGATCGTCATCAGCCGCCGTCGGACTTCAGGATCGGACTCCGTCTCGGCCTGTTCAAACGCGGTGAGAACGTTGTGGCGGATTTGCAGCGCGTCCTCCAACGACTTCAGCCCCGGCGCAAACGGCTCCCACTCGGGATGGCCGAAGTAACTCGTCACCCCACCCAGTGCGATGATCAAGTAATCGTAGTCCAGATCGTTTTTGGAGCAGACCACTTTGCGGTTCGCGAGCTGAACATCCAGGACGTCATCCATGTACACGACGACGTTCTTGTGCTCGGCGAGAATGGAGCGGATCGGCTGCGCGATCTCCGGTGCGGAAAGCCCTGCGGTCGCCACCTGGTAGAGCAGCGGTTGAAAGAGGTGATGATTCTTGCGATCAACCAACGTGATCCGGGCCGCGTCGCCTGGGAACGTCTGACAAAACGTCAGGCCCGCGAACCCCGCTCCCAACACAACGATGTGCGAACGATCTTTGTCCATAAGCAGACGAGTCTGCCAGATGAACCACCCGGACTCAACACGGATGAACGTGATCGAAGACTTTCGCGCGTCGTTGAAAAATTGCTCGCAGTTCCTGTCCGGGCGTCGCACGATACCGATCAATAACCCGATCAACCGTTAACCAACCGGAGAACTCAAGTGCATCAAATTAAAATCTTCAAAGGGCTAGAAGACGACGCGACCACGATTGAACACGACGTGAACGAATGGCTGGAAAAGGACAAGGTGAAGGTCCTTCAGATATTCGGCAATGTCGCGCCGCAGACGCTTGCGCCCGAGGTGGTGAGCAACACGCTTTCACGCACCAACCACCCGCCGTCGGACATTTTGCTCGTGGTGCTTTACGAAAAATAAGTCCGGAGTTCCCGTAACCGCCCAGCGCAAGACGCGTCCAACGGCGCTCTGTGGGATATTGTCCAGTAACCTCCCTCCTCCTAATTTCGTCCTTATGCGAATGAATCCCGCGTTCACGCTTGCTGTTGTCGTCAGCTGCCTGCTCCCTGCCGGTGCTCAGGAATGGACCCGGTTTCGCGGGCCAAACGGCACCGGCATCAGCGACGCAAAAACCATCCCGGTTCAGTGGACGGAGAACGACTACAACTGGAAAATCACACTACCCGGCGGCGGACATTCCTCGCCGGTGCTCTGGGGCGACCGAATTTTCCTCAACTGCGCGGACGAGGGCCAAGCCGAGTTCATCAATGTCTGCGTGTCGGCGACCGACGGGAAAACGCTTTGGGAACGACGCTACCCGGTCGGCGACTATCACACGCACAAATTCAACAGCTTCGCGTCGGGCACCTGCGCGGTCGACGAGGAGCGCGTGTACTTCGTCCGACAGGAAGGCACCCACTGTTTTCTGGTCGCACTGAATCACGACGGCCAACCTGCGTGGGAGTTCCCTCTCGGCGATTTTGAATCGCAGCATGGTTCCGGATTTTCCCCGATCGTTTACGGCGACCTGGTCGTGCTGGCCTACGAACAATCGAAACCGGGTCGCATCGTGGCGCTGGACCGGAAGACCGGCGAATTGCAATGGGAAATCCCCCGCAGTGGCGGCATGGCGGACTACTCCGTGCCGTGCGTTTTTGATCAACGCGGTCAACCGCCCCGGTTGCTCTTCAACACCAGCGAAGACGGCATCAACGCGGTCGATCCGGCCGATGGGAAGATTGCATGGCGGACCGGCCCCGTGTTGCGATTGCGCAGCGTGAGTTCACCGGTGTTTGTCGACGGACTGACCTTCGCAAGCTGCGGCAGCGGCGGTGGTGGAAATTACGTCGTCGCGATCAAACCTCCCGCAAGCGGACACGGTGAGGCCGAAGTTCAATACGAGGTGAAAAAATCTGCACCGTATGTGCCCGCACCACTGGCCTACGGCGAGCTCGTGTTCCTGTGGAACGACGGCGGCATCGTGACCTGCATCGTGGCGAAGACCGGCGAGGAACTCTGGCGCGAACGGGTGGGCGGAAATTTCTTCAGCTCCCCGGTGTGCATTGATGGAAAGATTTACAATACGTCCACCGACGGCAAGGTGACCGTTCTGCGTGCCGCCGACCGGTTCGAGCAGCTCGGGACCAGCGATTTTGACGAGTTGTCCCACTCGACGCCCGCAGTGGCGAACGGTCGGGTTTTCTATCGCACATTCGGCCACCTCATCAGCATCGGCGGCCAAACCCTGGACAAATAAAATTGCCATGCTTAGCCTCGATTCAGACAGCGTCATCGCCCGGATCGGATCGGGAAATGAAACGGTTACGCTTCCCGATCTCCGGCAATCGATCACCGTCGGCAGCGTCGGGTTCACGATCGTGAGCATTCTGATGTTTGGAGTATGGGCGGTGGGTGGCACGTGGTTGTCGCGCAACCTCGGTGAACTGGGCTTCTATTGCGTGCTCGCGGTTGGATTCATGGCGGGCGGCGGCGGGGCGTTTGCGCCAGTTTTGATCGGGAAAAACCTCGGGCGCTTTTACGTGCTCTTCATCGGCTCGTTTCTTTTGTACGCCGCGATCTGGACGGCGTGCTGGTTTCTACTGCGAAAGATCGGTTGGGGCCGCGAGTGGGCGGGGAGCATTCTCGGACCGGCAATGATGGGAATGATTTTCGCGTGGGTCTTTCGGGCGAACAAACAGTTGTGGCGTTGCGTGCTCGCGCTGGTTGTTGGCAACACCACCGGCTATTTCATCGGCGAATGGTTATTTTACATGGAGCCGCTGCACAACCAGTTCGGGATGATTGTGTGGGGCATCACCTACGGTGCCGGATTCGGAGCCGGAATCGCGGCGGCGCTTTATTGGTGTCAGACCGAGACGAGGGACAGGCTCAAGGCACTTTCACAAACGGAAGCAAAGTAGGAAAGGCTCGCGCGTTCGCCTGAACAACCGTCCGGACCGCTTGGGCAAATTCCGCTGACGGTAGGGCGAGACTCCCGTCGAGCCCATTTCAAAGTCCTGTAGGGACGCCCCCGGCGCGTTTTTGAATCAATGACCTCAGGAGGCGAATAATTACGCTACGGAGGAGGCGGTCATTGTTAGGTATGGTTTGTTTTTGGTGCGCCGGTTTTTTGTTTTCTTCCCGGCGCCGGTTTCGCTGGGCAAGTTTCTTG